>CAJLFQ010000070.1 GCA_905205975.1 uncultured Eubacteriales bacterium
GGCGGCAGGATGCAAACGGAACCGGCAGAAAGGAGACAGATTTTCATGAATCAGCTGCTCTACAACTATGACATCTATCCGAAGGTTTTCCCGGTCGGGAAGCCGGTTGACATCACAATTCGCGGCTTGGGCGAACACGCGCTCTTTTCCGGCGGCTATAAAGTCGCCGTTCTGCGCCTGGATGCCGGGCTGGACGCCGAGTATGACGTGACAGCGGGGGCTGACAATACGCTGCGCATCACCTATACGGCACCGGCAGAATGCGAATACTTCCTCCGCGTTTTCCGCGCAGGCGAAGACCGCAAGCTGTTCCAGCTCTCCGTTTATGCGCTGGATCCGGATCTGGCGTGCCGCATCCCGCTCCGCGGAGATCTCCATATGCATACCTGCCGTTCTGACGGCCGCGAAGACCCGGCGACGGTCTGCGCCAATTACCGGAAAATCGGCTATGATTTCCTCGTCATCACCGACCATCACCGCTACTATCCGTCTCTGGAAGCCCGGAAGGCGTATGAAAACGCGCCGCACTTCCTGAACATTCTGCCCGGCGAAGAAGTGCATCTGCCGATGACCCACGTTCACATCGTCAACGCCGGCGGCACCTTCTCCGTGAACGGCATGCTGGATACGTCAGACAACTTCCGTGAAAAGGGTGCAGCCCTGGAAACGCGCTCGCTGGACGGCAAAGCTCCGGACGTGTTGATCCCGGAAGAATATACCCGTCAGATCGAGGCGCTGGAAGCTTCTGAAGCGCTGGCGGACTGCCCGGAGAACGTCGAAAAGCGTTCCTACGCCGTCTGCTGCTGGGCGTTTGACCGCATCCGTGAAGGCGGCGGTCTGGCAATCTTTGCCCATCCGTATTGGATCAACAACGTATGGCACGTGGCCGAACCGTTTACCCGCTATATGATGAAAAAGCATCCATTTGATGCATTTGAAGTGCTCGGCGGGGAAAACTACTATGAGCAGAACGGCTTCCAGACGGCGCTCTACTACGATGAATACCGTCAGAACCGTGTGCATGCCATCGTCGGTTCGACCGATACCCACGGCTCCACCGAACACAACCGCAACGCCGACATCTGCTCGACGATCGTCTTTGCCCATGAAAACGAGCGCACGGATATCGTCGCGTCCATCCGTGATAAATATTCGGTCGCCGTGGACACCATCTCCAAAGAATACCGTCTGGTCGGCGAGTTCCGCTTCCAGAAATACGCCTGCTTCCTGATGGAAAACTGGTTCCCGATCCATGACCGCATTGCAGCAATGGACGGCGAGTTGATGCGCGAATACTATTTGGGCGAGGCTTCTGCCGAAGAGCTGGCCAACGTGAAAGCCAAGGCAGACGCCCAGATTGAAAAGTATTTTGTCCGCGCATAATCAAAACATCATACAAAACATGAGGGAGTAATTCCGCACTGCTCTCCGCAGTGTGCAGCGTGCCCGTCAATCCGGCTTTTTTTGAGCCCGGGCTGCTGAATGTTTTCAAGAATGAGACTCATGCATGGAATTGACTTTCTGTGCATGGGTCTTTTTTCAAATACCCCATTCTAAAATGCAAAGGAGAACGTTATGGAGAAAGAATACACACAGTCCGCAGAAGCGCTGCTCCAGCAGCTCCATGCAGATGAAAACGGTCTTTCAACAGAAGACGCGCAAAAACGTTTGGCGGAGCATGGCCCGAACAAACTGAAGACCGCAGAGAAGCCGTCCATGCTGAGCAGATTTTTCAAACAGCTCAAAGACCCGATGCTGATCATCCTGATGGCGGCGGCGGTGATTTCCGGTGTAACCAGCGCATTGTCGCACGAGGGCTTTGCAGACGTCATCATCATTCTGGTGGTCGTCCTTTTGAACGCTGTTCTGGGCGTTTTCCAGGAGAGCAAAGCAGAAGCGGCGATCGAAGCGCTTCAAACGATGACGGCGGCAACCTGTAAAGTGCTGCGGGACGGCAAACATACCATTCTGCACAGCGATGAACTGGTACCGGGCGATATCGTATTGCTGGAAGCAGGGGACAGTGTCCCGGCAGACGGCCGAATTCTGGAAGCGGCCAGCCTGAAAATTGAAGAGGCGGCTTTGACCGGTGAAAGCGTTCCAGTCAATAAGGCTGTCGCAGTGCTCGGTTTGGCGTCGAACGGGGGCGACGTCCCGCTGGGCGACCGGAAGAATATGTGCTACATGGGTTCAGCTGTCGTCTATGGCCGCGGGAAAATCCTGGTCACGCGCACCGGCATGGATACCGAAATGGGCAAAATCGCAGGGGCATTGGCCGAAGCGAAAGATGAACAGACGCCGCTTCAGCGCCGGCTGGACGAACTTGGCCGGATGCTGTCCAAGCTCGTGCTTGCCATCTGTGTCTTCATCTTCGTGTTTGACCTGATTGCGGCAGGCGAGTTTACGCTGAAGAGTGTGCTCTCAACGTTTATGGTCGCGGTTTCGCTGGCGGTTGCGGCGATACCGGAAGGCTTGGCGACGGTTGTCACGGTCGTGCTTTCCATCGGCGTGACCAATATGAGCAAACGACAGGCGATTATCCGCCGCCTGACAGCGGTGGAGACGCTGGGCTGCACCAACGTCATCTGCTCCGACAAAACAGGGACGCTGACGCAGAACCGTATGACGGTTGTCCAACATACCGGCGAAACAGAGACGCTTGCGACGGCTATGGCGCTCTGCAACGATGCCGTTCTGAACGACGAAGGCCGGGGCGAAGGGGAGCCGACAGAAGCGGCGCTGGTCACATTCGCCGCGGCAGAAGGCCTTGCAAAACCGACGCTGGAAGCGGCGATGAAACGTGTCGACGAGGCGCCGTTTGATTCTTCCCGCAAAATGATGACGACGCTGCACGAAAACGGCGGCAGCTATCTGCAATTCACCAAGGGCGCGCCGGATGAAATCCTGCGCCGCTGCACGACCATCTGGTCAGACGGCCAGGCGCAGAAACTGACGGACGAAAAACGTGCGGAAATTCTGGCGGAAAACAAGGCCATGGCCGATCAGGCGCTGCGCGTTCTGGCAGCCGCCAAACGGGAATGGCCAGTCCGGCCGACCAAGAATACGCCGGATTTCCTGGAACAGGAGCTTTGTTTCATCGGTTTGACCGGTATGATTGACCCGGTTCGTCCGGAGGTTCGCCCGGCGATTGCAGAATGCCGGGAAGCAGGGATCCGGCCGGTCATGATCACGGGGGACCACAAGGACACTGCGGTCGCCATCGCCAAAGAGCTGGGCATCATCGAATCTGCAGATCAGGCCATCACCGGCGCAGAACTCGATCAAATTCCGGACAGTGACCTCGGCGAAGCGGTCAAACGCTACGGCGTGTATGCCCGCGTTCAGCCGGAACACAAAGTCCGGATTGTCAATGCATGGAAGACTAACGGCGCTGTGACGGCCATGACAGGCGACGGGGTCAACGATGCGCCGTCCATCAAAGCGGCTGACATCGGCGTCGGCATGGGCATCACCGGAACAGACGTCACAAAAAACGTTGCGGATATGGTGCTGGCAGACGACAACTTTGCGACGATTGTCAACGCAGTCGAAGAAGGCCGGCGCATCTATGACAACATCCGCAAAGCCATTCAGTTTTTGCTGGCCTCGAATATGAGCGAAGTGCTTGGCATCTTTTTCTCCACCCTGCTCGGCTTTACGCTCCTCAGCCCGGTACATCTGCTCTTTATCAACCTGATTACCGACTGCTTCCCGGCGCTTGCGCTCGGCATGGAAAAAGGCGAACCGGATACGATGAGGCGCCCGCCGCGCAATGCCAACGAGAGCATTTTCTCCGGCGGACTCGGCATCGATATCGCATGGCAGGGCGTGCTGATCACGTTGATTACCATGGCCTCCTATATCATCGGCCACTGTATGGAAATCGGCCGCTTTGAAATGCCGAAGGGCATCAGCCCGGACGGCATGACCATGGCGTTTGTGACGATGAACATGTGCGAGATTTTCCACAGCTTCAATATGCGCAGCCAGCGCAAGAGCGTTTTCAGTCTGAAGAGCCAGAACCCGGTGCTATGGGCGGCTATGTTCGGCAGCTTGCTGCTGGCGACAGCCGTCGTTGAAATCCCGTTCCTCGCAAATCTCTTCGGCTTTACGCCGGTCTCCCTGAAGGAATATGCGGTGGCGCTTGGCCTTGCAATTCTGGTCATCCCGATCGTTGAACTGGTCAAATGCTGTCAGCGCCGCAGCAAGCGGAACCGCTGAATCAGCGCGGCAAACCGCGTTTTGAACGGATCATCCCTCTGCACCGCAGATGCGCAATGTACAGATGGGATACGCCGAAAGGCTTTCAAACGCCCACGATCGGGCGGCGGAAGCCGCCGATGAAAAAACCGGAACCGTGTCGGACGTTACCGACACGGTTCCGGTTTTTTTGATGCGTTTTCAATGGCGCGAGGAAACAATCCGTTTCCATCGGCCAAATATCAGCCTGTTACTTTTTGCAGCGCCAGAGGAAAGTCACAATTTCGGCTCTTGTGCAGTCTGCGTCAGGGCTGAATGTGGTGTTGCTCGTGCCCTTTGTGATCCCCTCCTTGACGGCCCACAGCACCGCGTCGGTGTAGTAGGCGTTTGTCTTAACATCGGTAAAGGGATTGACCGTACCGGCTGCCGGCGACTTTTCAGACCGCCACAGGAGCGTGGCAATCTGCGCACGCGAGCAGGTCATGCCGGGGCTGAACGTGGTGTCACTGGTTCCCTTGGTAATGTCGTTTTCCACAGCCCACAGGACTGCATCGTAGTAGAAGCTGTCCGCGGGGACATCAGTAAAGGGCATCGTGTTGGTTTTGGGTGCAGGACAGCCGGCAGCACGCCACAGGAAGGTCACAGCCTGCGCACGGGTGCAGATGCCGTCCGGAGAAAAGTGCGTGGAATCGGTGCCTTTTGTGATGCCGTTTTCAACCGCCCAGTCGACTGCGTCCTCATAATAGCTGCCCTCCGGAACATCGACGAATGCGCTGGTCTTTGCAAAGCTGACCGCAATGGTGTGGGACTGCGCCACATGCTCGAAGGAATAGGACAGCACCGCGCCGATGCTCTGACCGTCGACAAGGACGTCAGAGACGGTGTAACCCGTATCCGGGGTGATGGTAAAGGTTTGATCGCCGCCTGCGCGGACGCTGACATTGCCGGCTGGGGAAATCGAGCCGCCAACCCCGGCAGTCGCTTCGATGGTGAATGCATTGGGGGCAGGCGGATCCGTCTCAAAGATCGCCTTGACAACGACGCTGCCTTCCGGCAGCGTGAACCGGCTGCCGGTGATGGTCACATCGCCGCTGACGACCTGCCACGCCTTGAAGTGATAGCCTGTGTTGGGTACAGCGCTCAGGGTGATTTCCGTGCCCGCTTCCGCGGTGGAAGGTGTGGCAAAACCGGTGCCGTTTCCGTCATTGATGACGATGACGGTATAGGTAGCGGGGAGCGTGACGCGGTTCTTCCACAGCGCCTTGATCACGGTGTCTTCGTTCACGGTATAGCGAGCACCTGCGGCGTATTCTGAGCCGCCGATTTCCCATGCCTTAAATACCTGACCGTCAGGCGCGGTGAAGCCGCATTCGGGCAGGATGCAGGCGGTTCCTGCCTGGACGGTTTTCGCCTCCATGGTGCCGCTGCCGCCGTTGGCGTCGAAGGTGATCCGACAGTCGATGTTTGCGTCCACAGTGACTTTCGTTTCGGGGCTGGCGAAGTGGTTCTGGTCCGCGGCATAGCGCACGAAGTAATTGCCGGCGGACAGGTTCACAATCTCGGTGCCGGAGCAGACCGTGTAGACGGATTCACCCTCAGCGCGGTATTCCATCGTTTCGTCCACGCCGGTGATCCTGCCGTCGCTGCCGCCCATGGTGGTCGGCGTGATGCCGGTCAAGCCGGTTGGCGCGTCTTGTTCCGCCTTTTCGATGCGCCAGACGGCCGTCACTGCGTCTGTTGTGCCGTCGGTCCACTGGCCTGTTTTGGACGTGACACAAACGGTGTAGTCGCCCGCGTCTGTGCCGGTATGCCCGGTGATTTTCATGGTTCTGCTGTCATATCCCGCCACGTTTGCGACCTGCTCGGTGCCGTCGTAGATGTATTCGCCGTTGATGCGGAGAGTCGGTTTTTCTGCCTGAATTTCCTCAAACACGGCGTTGACGGTGACGTTTTCGCCCGGCTGAATGAAGGAATATGCTTCATCTTCGCCCGCGCAGACAACGCTTTCGCCGCTGTCTTTCACGACGGTCAGCGACTTCAGCAGGTATCCCTCATCGGGGACGGCCGACAGCATGACCCAATCGCCCGCGCAGAACAAGGGCGTGCCGTTCTCGGCGGTATCCGCGGCATTCGTCACCGTAACGGAGCCGTTTTCGCTGTGGTTCGCCGTCACCGTATACTGCGGTGCGCCTGCCACGGTCACATTTACCCAAGTGTTCTGCCAATACGCCTTTTTCGGATTGACGACAATATCGGTGCCCGACAGATCCAGCGTTCCGGTCACGGTAAAGCTTTGCTCCCGCTTGGACGCCGGGTCATACTCCGCCGGGATCTCCCAGATGACCGGGACAGAAATTTCCTTCATGCCGCTGACAGCCGTACGAACTGCGACCGTTTTGGGGAGTTCATCGGTCAGCACTGCTCCATGAGAGAGATTCAGATTGTCAGGATTCGTTCTCCAATCCAGCGTGTTCCAGCGAACCTTGTTCCGCATATAGGAGGTCTTGTTTCCGCAGGCATCTTCGACATAGATGTGATGATAGACATGGTCGTCCATATCTGCCGGAATGGTGTAAACGCCGTTTTCATCCGGCTCCAGAACCGTCGTGCCGTCCTTTACGGTAAACGGCAGGTTGTCCGTCGCCGTGAATTGCAGGCCGCCCCAATATGTCGTACCATCGAACTGGATGTCCCCAACGGTCAGACCCGCCAGCACCTGTCCGGTGGGATACACGTTGGCCACAGGCGGTTCACCGTCTACGATGAGCCTGGGGGATGAGATATATTTTGTACCAACCTCATTTGTGGCTTTGGCGTAGATGTACCATTCGCCATTGCTGTCCTCGGAGGAGAGCTCTGTGAGGGTTGCGACATGTTCAGGATGGTATTGACGCCATGCAATGCTGCCGCTTTCATCCAACGCTTTCAGCTGCTCCATTGTATAGCGCTCTGACGTTCCAAAGTAGTAGCTCGTTTCGTCGGAATGAACCCAGATCGCCGTCGAATAGCCATCTTCGCCCTTGTATACCGGATTGGCATAGCAGAATTCATCCGCATCGTCCGCATGATAGCTCCAGAATTTGCTGTGCATAAACTGAATGGACAGATCGGGCAGCTCCGTTTTCGGAATCACCAGCAAAAATGTCCGGTTGGAGTTGATGACGCCGAAGTGAAAGCCGCCATTTTGATACGGTATGATGATATTCTCGTTATCCAAATCGATCAGATAGGCCGCCTCCGGCAGTTTGAGCGGAAAATCCAGATCCATCCCGTGGGGAATGCCCAGGTCTATGTATATTTTGCTCAGGTCGTTCCGATCCTCCACAACCAGCACGCGGTGCCTTCTGTACACGCTTACTTTGGCTGTGGTGCTGTTGCCTGCATAGTCAGTGGCGACAACCTCATACGCGGAGCCTTCGTCATTGTTTCCGCCGTCCGGCGCGGCCAATTGATAGACCGGACCGGTCTGTTCCACGCCGTTGATCGTCACAGATTTGACGCCGGACGACGATTCCTTTTCTCCCGCCGGGTCGCTGACGGTGAAGCGGATCGAACCGGGCAGCCCATCGTCAGAGTCGTTGGCGCTGTAATCCCATCCGTCTATCAAACCCTCGAACACCGGCGGCGTGGTGTCTTTCGTCGTCACATATCCGCAAACGGTGCATTTTTTGATTTGGCCTTCCCAGTCGCCGGAGGTGTGCTTGCCATCGGGAACCGGCCCCTTTTCCAGCGGATTCCGGCCGAGGCAGCGCGTGCATGCCCAGACATGACAGCCACGCCTGTCTGTCCAGCCGTAGGTATGGTCTCCCTCGCAGGAGGTATCCATCATGAGCATTTCCAGCTTGCTGATGGTCCAGCCGTAGTTCTGCACATACGGCAGCGTCAGCAGCTGAACGTCAATGCGTCCGTTCTCATTGGGGATCAGAAATTCAAAGAGATTCCAGAAGAAGGTGCATGTGCCGTTTTCAGTCAGCCCATGGGCCTCCACCTTCACCATCACCATTTTCCCCTCTTTGGAGCCGATCTTAATGGCGTCATTGGTGGCGATAGATGGATCCTTTGTCAGTTTTTCCGGCTTGTACACAAGGTCGCCGTACCCCATGGCCGCTGCATTCGAGCCGTTTTCAAAACGCCCTGCTGACAGCTTCAGCGTCGCGTCCGTCACGGTGATGTTCTTGCCCAGTGTCCAGCGCCCGCCGCCGATGCCTGCACCGTAAACGCCGTGTGCGGCGACATAGCCGCCGGTGATGGTGATGTCATGCGCGGGAACATACTGTCCGCCGCCGATGCCTGCGCCGTTATAGCCGCCCCGGGCATTGACGTAGCCGCCGGAGATGGTGATGTCATGGGCAGCGTTGATGCTGTCCATGGCCTGTTCGGTTTTCCAGCAGCCGCCGCCGATGCCTGCGCCGCCGTCGCCGCCGGTGGCATTCACCTCACCGTCGTAAATATGGATTTCGCTGCCGCGGCCCTCATAGCTGCCGCCGATGCCGGAAGCCATTCTGCCGCCGTTGGCGTTCACCGTACCGGAGTAGAAGTACAGTTTTTCGCCGCTGCCGCCGCGTCCGCCGCCGATGCCCGCACCGCCTTCGCCGCCCTTGGCGACAATGGTGCCGTCCCAGTAGTCAGGATTCGTCTGAGAGCCGAAGTGCAGATTGACGCCGTGACCATACATATCTCCGTTGTAAAGCCCGTCAAAAATATTCCGTGTCGCATAGCTGCCGCCGATGCCCGCGGCTTTTTCGCCGCCTTTACACGTCACTGTGGTGCCGGTCCGCACCAGCACATGTACCTGCCCCTCGCTGCGGTTCTTCTGGATGGCCGCGCGGCCGACAGTGCCTTGCAGAAGACTGTCCCTGCCGATGAAATACAGGTAAGCCGTTGCCTTGCCGTGCACCTCGATGGCCGGTGTTTTGGATCCGTGTCGGGTCTCAATGGTTACGCCGTCGATAAAAATGTGCGGCGCAGCAGATTTTCCGTTGATCTGGATCTTTTTCTCCCATGTCCATTGTGCCCGCTTGTTATCCGGTACCGATGAGTAGATATAGTAGGTCTTGCTGTCGCCGATGTTCACATCGCTTGTCCGGTTGTACAGGTCAATGACCACATCGTATTTGTCTGGGATGGTGTCTTTCGGGCCGCTGGCGGCCAATGTGTTGATCGGCAAAAGCGACAGCAGCGTGCAGCACATGAGCAGGATGCTGAATATGCGTTTCTTCATTTCTTCGGTTCCTCCTGTTCTTGCGGGGCTGGTTTGTCCGCCCCGCCTTTTTTCTGGTTTTCCCTGCTTCTGAGCCGGATGCACAGCGCGGTGATCGCTGCCGCTGCTGCAAAGGCGGCGACAGCCACCAGCATATAGCCGCCCGCGTTTTCCCGCAGCAGCATCGCGCCGAAACCGCCCTGCGCAGAAGCCTGCCCCGGTCCGATGACGATGCCCGCTGTTTGCATCAGTGCCGCAAACAGGAGCGCACACGCAATGGACAACGCGCAGACACTGCGATGCTGCTGCCGGCGCGTATGTTCACGCACCCGCTTTTTGACAATCGCGACTCGCCTTGCGGCATCGTACATGTTGTCTGAAACCTCCTCTCTCAGGGTTTTCTGGAAATACGCTGAAAAAACCCTTCACTGATATAGGTACATTCCATCGGAAAAACTCTCACCCAAAACGCAAAATTTTCCCAAAAAAAGAGAGCCGCCAAAAAGCAGCTCTCCAAAAGAAAATTTTCGATTATGCTTTCCGCGCTGGGCGGAAAACAGACAGCTTTCCCGCTGCCATCAGCAGCGCAGGCAGGGCGTAGGCGACATACTGCGCCGTGCCGCCGTAGGCAATGAGCAGATTGTAGATTGCGTGAAGGGTGATGGCTGCGCCCAGCAGACCGCAGGTCCCGGCGATCTTCAGCCATGTCCGCCGCCATGCATATGCCAGCCCGCCGCCGACAATCAGACCGCAGAGCACATGCATAGCACCCGTCCCGAACCCCCGAAAGAAGATGAAGGAGAATCGGTCGGCGCCGTTCTGGATGAGAAAGCACACATTTTCAAACGTAGCAAAGGCGAGCGCAGTCGTGACGGCGGCAGATTTGATCTTGTCTCCCTCCGGCTCAAATACAAGCAGATAGAATCCCAAAGGCAGCAGCTTCATGATTTCCTCCACAACCGGCGCGATTTCCACCGTGGCGGCAAGGGCATCCGCCTGACATACTGCTGCAAGGAAGGTGTTGATGTAGGCCGAGAGCAGGCATACACCCATCCCGGCGATACAAAACAGGAAAAAGCGAAGATGCTGCCGTCCCATGCATAGGGCGGCCACCAGCAGCGGAGGAACCATGCAAAGGAATATATTTTCAATATAGGTCATGTGCACACCGCCTTTCTCGTGGCAGGCAGCAGCCCGAGAATGGCAAGCGTCAGCAAGATGTCGCACCAAAAGGCAGGGCTTGCCAGCGAATCGTTCCGCCAAAAGCATCCTGCCGTCCAGAGCAGATATTCCGCCCCCGCAAAGCACAGCACCCCGATATGGAAGTACCGCATATTCCGCGCGGCCCCCGTCTGACGGTTCGCATAGGCAAGCCCGCGTATGGAGCAGAAGGAGAGCCAAATCATCATGCCGCACCAGATCAGGTTGGAGAGAATGTCTCCATAGGTGCAGTAGAAGATCATCAGCGGCACGCCGAGCAGGGGAGCCGCCCAAGCGGCACGGCAGCGGAAGACGCCTTCCTCCTTGCGGGAGATCGTCGCCTGCAAAATCCGCAGGAAAATCACGCTGGATACCCAGCCAAACTCTGACACATAAAAGACCCTTGGTGTGGTGGAAAAGAGCAGCAAGTACAGCGTCCAGTAGAGCGCACCCAAAGCAAAGCAACCGTAGAAGCAGAGCAGCAGAAAATACGGCTGTTGTCTGTTCTTCCAATAGGAAAACCCTGCAAGACAGGCCCCGAAAAACGTGACCAGCAATTGCAGCAGATTCTCAATCAGCTCCATGCCGATCCTCACTTTCCGGATCTTCTGTGTCCGCCTTGTTCATTTGCCGCAGCCGAAAGCACAGAACAGTCACACACACACCCAAAAGAAATGCCAGAAGCCCGATGATGATGTATCCGAGCGCCGCGCTGTTGTGAAAGATGCTGGCTGCCGTTGCAAAGCCGGAACCGTCGCCGGTCTGTATCCGTGCGGTAATTCCGGGCATGACAAGGGAAGCACCGGACAGCAGCACGAGACTTGCCGCAGCCGAAGATATCACAGCCATTTTACCGCGCCGCAGCCGCTTTGCACGTTCTCTTACGGCAATCCGACGCTTTGCTTCCGTTGTCCGTTCCTCATATGTCCGCATTTGTAACGCCCTCCCGTTCCAGCAGTCTGCGCAGGCTCTCTTTTCCGCGATACACCATGTTGGTGATCTGTTTCACTGTTTTTCCCGTGACCTC
>CAJLFQ010000071.1 GCA_905205975.1 uncultured Eubacteriales bacterium
CGATGAAGTGACCATCACACGCCGGTACTACCTTTCCGGCGACAGCGAATACCGCATCAACAAAAAGCAGGTTCGTCTGAAAGACGTCCGTGAGCTCTTCATGGACACGGGTCTTGGCAGAGACGGCTATTCGATCATCGGCCAAGGCAAAATTGACGAGATTCTCTCCCAAAAAAGTGAAGACCGGCGCGAAATTTTCGAAGAAGCAGCCGGTATTTCCAAATATCGCGCACGAAAAGAAGAGGCAGAGCGCAAACTCTCAGACTCGGCCGATAACCTGACGCGTCTGGCCGATATCATTTCAGAGCTGGAGGTGCAGATTGCACCGCTGGAGAAAAAGGCGGCGCGTGCAGTAGCCTATCTGTTGCTGCACGATGAGCTGCGCGATCTGGAAACCGACCTCTGGTCGGAACGGCTGGAAGAACTCAAAACGCAGATCACCAAAGCAAACGGCAGCCTGAAAATCTGCGAGACCATGCTGTCGGACGCCAGAATCTCGCTGGAGCGGCTATATGCCGAATCAGAATCCGCAGCGCAGGCCATTGCCGAAGGTGATCGCAAAGCGGAAGAACTGCGCCAGACCATGCGGACGCAGGAATCGGAGCTGGCTGCACTGGACAGTGCAGCCGCGGCCGACGAAGCGACGGTCAAACAGATGGAAGCGCAGATCGAACGTCTGAAACGGGAACTTTTGAGCCGCGCTGATGCGGTCGCCGCTCTGGAACAGCAACGGGATGACAGCTCTGTGTCCTTTCAGAAAATTCAACAGCAGAAAACGGCATGTGAAACGGCGCTGCAAACGCTGTACGAACAAAGCGCATCCCTCCTGAAAGACATAGGAGACTCAGAACAGCGGCTGGAGGGCCTGCGCGCAGAGGAAACTGCGGCCCGGATGGACGTGAACGATGCGAAAAATGCGCTGGCAGCCATACAAACGCTTCAGACGGAGCTGAAACAGCGCCAAACCGAAGAAACAGATGCCCTTGCGGCTGCAAAAGCAGAATACGCCGCAGAGCAGGCGGCGGGCAAAACCATCGATGAACGGAAACAGCAGCAGGCTGAAACCGTGGCTGCGCTGAAAAATACGCTCAACGGCTATCAAATGATTGCGCAGCGCCGGGAGGCTGTGGCGAAACAGGCAGGTGACGCAAAACTGCGCATGACGCTGGATGCCAATAACCTGACCGCACGGCATAAAATGCTCACGGAACTTCAGCGTGACTATGAAGGCTATTCCAAAGCCGTAAAAACGCTGATGCACCTTCACAGCCGCGGAGCCATGCCCGGCATCTGCGGAACGGTCGGCGAATTGATCGGTGTTGGAGCGGAGCATGCGCTGGCCATTGAGACCGCGCTGGGCGGCGCTCTGCAAAATGTTGTCACCCAAACAGATGAAGACGCCAAAGAGGCCATCGAATACCTGAAGCGCAACGATGCTGGGCGGGCTACCTTTCTGCCGGTCAGCGCGATACGCGGGTCGGTTCTGCAGGAACAAGGCCTGACAGAAGAGCCTGGCTTTGTCGGCGTTGCCTCCGAGCTTTGTACATTCGATCCGGCATATACCGGCATTTTTCGCTCGCTTCTGGGGCGGACAGCCGTGTTTGAACGCTTGGACTCTGCCGTTCGGACAGCTCGAAAACGCGGTCATCGATTCCGGATTGTCACGCTGGACGGTCAGGTAATCAGCGCAGGCGGCGCCATGACAGGCGGCAGCGCCGGCAGAAACACCGGCATTCTTTCCAGAGCCAATGAAATTCATGCCCTGGAGGAAAAACTGCAAATCCTGGCCGAGCAAAAAAAGCAGGCAGACCTGCAATCTGAAGAAGCTGAACGGCAGCTGAAAGAAGTCCGCTATCAGGTTTCTTCGGCTGAAGATGAAATTCGAGCAGCCGAGGACAAGCTGCTGTCGCTTCGGCTGGCGGCCGAGCAGCAGGAAAAACTGCTTTCCGCCAGCGGAGAAAAGGTGACAGCGCTTGCCCAAAACAGCGAACGAACCAGACAGCGTGCAGATGAGCTCTCCCATCAAACAAAGGAACTCCTAACCCGCATTGACGAGGCTGCTGCACGCGCAGACGCCCTGCATCAACAGGCAGAAGCGCTGGCAAATGTTCAGTCAGATACCGCACACCGACGCGATACACTCTCGGAATCGATCACCGAACAGCGTGTCCAGTTGGCTGCACTGACGACACAAACCGATTTGCTGAGCAGCACCATTGAAAGCTTAACCAGCCAGATCCGGGATTCTCGGTCTGCTGGCAGAAATGTTCAGGCAGAAATGGACGAATTGTCGGCCGGAATCAACCGGTTGGCGGCAGAGCAGAACAACCGGCAGCACCAGCAGGCAGAAGCCAGACAGCGTATACAGACGTTGGAACAGGAAACTGCAACGCTTCTGAAGGCGCGCCTTGACCGCGAAGCCCGCAAAACAGAAGCAGATGCCAGTGCGCGAACGGTATCTGACCGTGTGATTGACTTGGAACGCGAGTATACGCGGCTGAAATCGGCGGCTGACGATGGCGAACAGGAACGCAAACGGATCTCGGATCAGATGTGGGAGAACTATGAGCTGACGCCGGGTGAAGCCGCAGCGCGTGCAAAGCCGGTTGAAAACCGTGCGCAGGCACAGCGCCGGATTTCTGAACTGAAAGCCAAGAAAAAAGCGCTCGGCGATGTCGATACAGGCGCGATCGATGAATTGAATCAGGTCAAAGAACGATATGCCTATTTGACGGCGCAGCAGAGCGATCTGGAAAAATCGGCGCGGGAGCTGACGGATCTAATTGACGGTATCACCGACGAGATGAAGACGCTCTTTGAAAAAACCTTTGATGAAATCAACGATTCATTCGGTACGGTGTTCCGGGAAATCTTCGGCGGCGGACGAGCAGAACTTTCGCTAGCAGACCGCAGCGACGTCTTAAACTGCGGTATTGAAATTCATGTCCAGCCGCCCGGAAAAAGTCTGAAATTTCTGAGTCTGCTCTCCGGCGGTGAAAAAGCGCTGGTTGCGATTGCACTGTATTTCTCCATTCTGCGGATTCATCCGGCGCCGTTCTGCGTGCTGGATGAAATTGATGCAGCACTGGATGAGAAAAACGTTGCCCGGTTTGCGGCTTACCTGAGCCGCTTTTCCGATCGCACACAGTTCATTCTCATCACGCACCGCCGCGGTACGATGGAAATCGCCGGACGGATTTATGGCATTACCATGCAGGAACAGGGCATCTCAAAAGTGATTCCGCTCGACATGGCCGAAGTGGAAAAACGTTTCATGAAAAACGTGGAAGGGGTTTGAATATGGGCTTTTTTGAGAAAATTAAACAGGGGCTGAAAAAAACCAAAGACAGCATCGGCGCAATGCTGTCCGGCATTTTCTTCGGACGGCGTGTCGACGAGGCGCTGATGGAGGAACTGGAAGAAGTTCTGATTTTGGCGGATCTCGGTGTAGAATGCACCGAGCGGGTCATGACGGAACTGCGTGCACGCGTCCGTGACAAGAAAATTGAAGCCTCAGAGGACGTCAGAAATGAGCTGCGCGATATTCTGAAGGGGATTCTGGCGGAATCCGGCGGCGCGCTGAAGCTCGATACCAAACCGTCCATCGTTCTGGTCATCGGCGTAAACGGCGTTGGCAAAACGACGACCATCGGAAAGCTGGCCGGCAATCTGACGGCCAGCGGAAAAAGCGTCCTGCTGGCGGCCGGCGATACGTTCCGGGCAGCTGCGGCCGAACAACTGACCATTTGGGCACAGCGTGCCAATGCTTCGATTGTCGCCAGAGGGGAAGGTGCCGATCCGGCCTCTGTGATTTTTGACGCGATCCAAGCGGGAAAAGCACGCGGCACCGATGTGATCATCTGCGATACAGCCGGGCGTCTGCACAACAAGTCCAATCTGATGAACGAACTGGCCAAAATCGACCGGATCATCAACCGGGAGCTGCCGGATGCAGACAAAGAAGTGCTGTTGGTGATCGATGCAACGACCGGTCAGAACGGCTTGATTCAAGCAAACGAATTCAAAAATGTGGCAGGCGTAACCGGTCTGGTTCTGACAAAGCTGGACGGTACGGCAAAGGGCGGCATCGCCATTGCCATTGCGGCGTCCTGCGGTCTGCCGATTCGTTATGTCGGCGTCGGAGAACAGATGGACGATCTGATGCCTTTCCAGGCGGATCAATTTGTCGATGCGCTGATATAGGAGGAGTACGAAATGCGATTTGAAAACCGGCGTGCAGATGAACTGCGCCCCCTTCGGTTTACGGTAGGCTATTGTGATTACCCAGCCGGGAGTGTCCTGGTTGAAACGGGGAAGACGCGCGTCTTGTGCAATGCAACCGTGGAAGAGCGCGTTCCGCCGTATTTGAACGGCACAGGAAAAGGCTGGGTCACAGCAGAATACGCAATGCTTCCGGCGGCAACAAAAGAGCGGACGCGCCGCGATGTGCAAAATCTCAAATTGTCTCCGCGCAGTGCGGAAATCCAACGCCTGATCGGGCGTTCGCTGCGCAGCGTGACAAACCTTTATACACTGGATGGTCTGACCATCACGGTGGACTGCGACGTTCTGCAAGCCGACGGCGGTACGCGCACCGCATCCATTACCGGCGGATATCTGGCCCTGTGGCTTGCATGCGAATCTCTGCGTAAAGCCGGCCGGCTGACTGAAAATCCGCTGCGAGGAGAGGTTGCGGCTGTTTCAGCCGGCGTGGTTGACGGGGAAGTGCTGCTGGATCTCGATTATTCTGAGGACAGCCGTGCAGAAGCAGATTTCAATATGATTATGACGGCAAACGGGGACATTGTGGAATTGCAGGGAACGGGCGAGGCACGTCCATTCACCAAAGCCGAATTGATGCAGATGCTGTCCCTTGGAGAAAAAGCCATCGCTGAGATGTGCCGTGTCAGGCGGGAATTCATGTGCTGAAGCAGATTGTAGCAGCGACGAATAACCCCGGAAAACTGGCCGAGTTCCGTGCAATTTTAGCGCCGCTTGGGATCGACGTGATTTCCATGAAAGAGGCCGGGATTCACTCGGAACCGGAAGAAACGGGAACAACATTTGAAGAAAACGCACGCATCAAAGCACAGGCGGCGTCGCAGGCGGCGGGTATGCCGGCTTTGGCCGATGATTCCGGCTTGTGTGTCGACGCATTAGACGGTGCGCCCGGCATTCATACCGCGCGGTTCGGCGGCGCCATTTCGCAGGCGGAGAAAAACGCACTGCTCCTGAGCAGAATGACAGGCATCCCGAAGGAAAAACGCACGGCGCGATTTGTCTCGGCTGTCTGCCTGGCAGAGCCATCCGGCCGGTGCACGGAAGCAATGGGTGTTTGCGAAGGCTTTCTCCTGACGGAGCAGGACGGAACCGGCGGATTTGGCTATGACCCGATTTTTGCGGATTTACAGGGCCGTTCATTTGGAACGCTGCCCGCCGCAGAAAAAAACCGCATTTCGCATCGCGCCAGAGCCTTGACGGTCCTTGCGGACAAAGTGGCAGCAAAGGTGCAGGCTTCAAATGCAGGCATCACACAGAAAACAAACGAAGGAGCAGACAGAATATGCTGACAAGCAAACAACGGGCCTTTCTGCGCTCGAAAGCAAATACCATGAATCCACTCACCCAGATTGGGAAAGAAGGCGTCTCACGCCAGCTGATTGCACAGGTGGACAGCGCATTGCGTGCGCATGAGCTGATCAAGCTCCATGTGCTGGAGAACAGCGGCCTTGAATCGCGAGAAGCGTGTGATGCGCTCTGCGCGGCTGTGCACGCAGAAGGCGTCCAATGCATCGGCCGAAAAATTGTGATCTACCGGCGAAACCCGGAGAAACCGATTTACGAACTGCCGGTCTGACAGAAAACGATCAAATTACGATATACGGAAGTCGTTTTGATGAATCAAACCAACTGTAAAAAAAACGTTCCAGAGCAGATCGGCATTCTGGGCGGCACGTTCAACCCGCCGCATATGGGGCATATACAGGCGGCACTGCGGGCGGCGGACGAGCTGGCGCTGGATCGGGTTCTGCTGATCCCGGATGCCCTTCCGCCGCATAAAGAAACGGTCAGCGGTTCTCCGACGGCTTGGCAGCGCTATGATATGGTCTGTCTGGCGGCACAGGCAGATCCGCGTCTTCAGGCGGATGACTGTGAAATCCGCCGCGGCGGAAAAAGCTATACCGTTGAAACGCTGACAGAACTCACGAAGCGGTATCCGCACGCCAGACTGACGTTTATTTGCGGGACGGATATGTTTTTGACACTGAATCACTGGTATCACGCGGAAGAACTGATGCAGCTGGCACGCTTTGCGGCGGCTGCTCGCAATCCGGGCGAAGAGGCACTTCTGATTGCCAAACAGCAGGAACTGCAAAAACAGTTTCACGCGGATACGGTTTTGCTGCATGGAGAGATTCTGCCGGTTTCATCCAGTGAGGTGCGTGAACGGCTGAAACAAGGTGATTTTTCCGGGTTAGACGACCGGGTTGCGGCATATATCCGAAAAAACAGACTTTTCGAGTGAAACAATACGCCGAAAACGGCTGAATCCGTTTTGAAACCAATTGGATAAAAGGTCACAAACTGTTCGGAAACAGCCTCTTGAAAAGTCTGCGCAGTCGTTGTATAATATAGAAAATCTTGTCGTTTTTTCGAACGGAACGGCGCCGGAGACAGAACGCCGGCGTCATTGAAAAGGGAGTGTATCCATTGTCTACGAAAAAGAAAACAGGGAACGGTGTCGGCAAACGCCTGCTGATCGGCGTGATCGTCATTGCCCTGATTGTACTGGCGGCAGTCGCCGGTGCGAAAATTTTGAAATCTACAACTGGCAAACCGCCTGTGACGGAAGCGCCGAGTACGCTGCCGGGTCCCGGCACCCAGGTCGTTACCAATATTCACGGCGAGACAGAAACGGACGCAAGCGGCAACCCGGTTACCATGGTATCAACTGCGCAAACCGAACAACCGGGTGAACTGTCCAAACGGGAAGGCGTTTATACATTCCTGGTCATTGGTTTGGATCAGTCAAAGGCGTTGTCCGACGTCATCATCCTGGTCACGTTCGACACGAATGCAGACAAACTGAATTGTCTCAGCATCCCGCGCGACACCTATTCGAAGGCCAATAACCGCAGCAACGGCCTCAAACACATCAATCTGGCTTATGGTCATGGCGGAATTGACCAGCTGAAAGAAGAGTTGTTCAACCTGGTCGGCTACCAAGTGGACCGGTATGTTATTGTTGACATGAACGCTTTCGTGAAGATTATCAACTATATCGGTGGTGTCACTTTCAACGTCCCACAGAATATGAACTATGATGATCCGACACAGGATCTCCATATTCATCTGAAAAAAGGCGAACAGACGCTTTCCGGCATTGATGCGCTGAAATTGATGCGCTTCCGCAGTTATGCGTCGGCGGATATCGGCCGCATCAGCGTCAGACATGACTTCCTGAAGGTGCTTGCCAGTCAGCTGCTTTCCACGAAGAATGTGACCAGAGCGGTCGAAATCGCCGGTACAGTTTACGATAATGTTCAGACGGATATGCCGCTTGAAGACCTGACTTGGTTTGCCAAACAGGCCATTGAACTGAAAAATGAAGATATCGCATTCTACATGCTCCCGGGTGGTCCGGCGAAGGACTCCGGCATGTGGATTCCGTATCCAAAGGCCTCGCTTGAAATGATCAACACATATATGAACCCCTATAACCAGGATATTCAGCACCTTGAAATGGTCTCAAGATCCGAAAATCAGGGGAAATAGGAGACAAACGAGTCATGACCACCAAACAACTTGCCAAAACAGCGATTGAAGCGCTGCTTGACCGCAAAGCGGCTGAAATTGTCCTGCTGCGTGTCACAAAACAGACGACCTTGGCAGACTATTATATCATCTGCACCGGTACGTCGAATACGCAGCTCCGCGCCATTGCCGATGCCGTCGATGAATCCATGTCCAAACAATATGGTTTGGAACCGAAAAGCATAGAAGGCTACCGGTCTGCGAGCTGGATCCTCCTCGACTACGGCAGTGTCATTGTGCATGCTTTCAAGAGCGATACCCGCCAGTTTTATGATCTGGAACGCCTTTGGGCCGATGCCCAGAAACTGAATGTTGACGAATTTCTGGCTTCAGACGATGGAGACGAAGAAGACGAAAACGCGTAAACATTCGTCTTGTCAGTGATGAACGGCATCCATCTGCGTTTCGCAAACCAATTTGAACCTCTCAAACAGCGGGAACAGATTGAAACCAAATAAAGAAAGGAAGTGCCCGCCGGGGAAGGCGATCCCGGTGGAAGCCCATGAACTACAGCGAACACAAACGAATTGACAAAAAATGGCAGGACCGATGGTATTCCGAAAACATCTTTCGTGCGGACAATGACTCTGATAAGCCGAAGTTCTATACGCTGATCGAGTTCCCATACCCGTCCGGCGTGGGGCTGCACGTTGGTCATACCCGTCCTTATACAGCGCTGGATGTTGTCAGCCGGAAACTGCGGATGGATGGATATAATGTGCTGTTCCCGATGGGATGGGATGCCTTCGGCCTACCGACGGAAAACTTCGCTATCAAAAACCATGTGCATCCGGCCGTTGTCACCAAGCAGAACATTCAGAATTTCAAAAAGCAATCCATGTCGCTGGGTTACAGCTTTGACTGGGATCGCGAAATCAATACAACCGACCCGGATTATTACAAATGGACGCAGTGGATCTTTTTGAAGCTGTATGAGCATGGCTTGGCTTACAAGAAAAAGATGAGCGTTAACTGGTGTACATCCTGCCTTTGCGTGCTCGCCAATGAAGAAGTTGTTGACGGCGTCTGTGAACGCTGCGGCGCGCCGGTTGTCCATCGCGAAAAAGAACAGTGGATGCTCAAAATCACGGCCTATGCGGACAAGCTCCTGGAAGGCCTGAAGGACGTCGATTTCCCGGAACGTGTCAAAACACAGACGATCAACTGGATTGGCCGCTCTACCGGTGCGGAAGTTGACTTTGATACCAATGTTGGCGAGACGCTCCGCATCTTTACGACTCGTCCGGATACGCTGTTCGGCGCAACCTATATGGTTGTTTCACCGGAACACCCGATGCTGGACAAATACAAGGATCGCATAGCAAATATCGATGATGTGATGGCATACCGTGCGGTTTCCGCCAGAAAGAGTGACTTTGAACGTACAGAACTTTCGAAGGAAAAGACCGGTGTCCGCTTGGACGGCATCACAGCGATCAACCCGGTCAATGGCCGCGAAATTCCGATCTTTGTCTCGGACTATGTCCTGATGTCCTACGGCACGGGTGCCATTATGGCGGTTCCGGCACATGATGACCGCGACTATGCATTTGCCAAAAAATTCGATCTGCCGATTATCGAAGTCGTTTCCGGCGGCGATATCAACGAAGCGGCCTTTACCGACTGCGAAACCGGCGTGATGGTCAATTCCGGTTTCCTGGACGGCCTGACAGTTCCAGAGGCGAAGAAAGCTATCATTGCGGAATTGACGAAGACCGGCAAGGGTGCAGAAAAAGTCAATTATAAGCTTCGCGACTGGGTGTTTGCCCGTCAGCGTTACTGGGGCGAACCGGTTCCGCTGGTCTGGTGTGATCACTGCGGAAAATATGTTCCGGTGCCGTATGACCAGCTCCCGGTGCTGCTGCCGAATGTCGAAAGCTACGAACCGACTGAAAACGGCGAGTCTCCGCTGGCAAGAATTACGGATTGGGTCAATACCACATGCCCGGTCTGCGGCGGACCTGCACGGCGTGAAACCGATACCATGCCGCAGTGGGCAGGTTCTTCCTGGTATTTTCTCCGCTACACGGATCCGAAGAACCCGAATGCCCTTGCTTCTATGGAGGCGCTGAAAAAATGGATGCCGGTTGACTGGTACAACGGCGGCATGGAACACACGACGCTGCACTTGCTGTATTCCCGTTTCTGGCATAAGTTCCTGTATGATATCGGCGTCGTCAACACGCCGGAACCGTACAAAAAGCGTACCAGCCATGGCATGATCCTCGGCGAAGACGGCGAAAAAATGTCTAAGAGCCGCGGCAATGTCATTAACCCGGATGACGTCGTTGCAGAATACGGCGCAGATACGCTCCGACTGTACATCATGTTTATCGGTGACTTCGAGAAGACCGTCACCTGGAATACCAAAGCTGTCAAGGGCTGCCAGCGCTTTATTGATCGCGTCTGTGCGCTGGGCGATCATGTTATGCCGGGCAAAACCTATTCTGCGGCACATGAGACCGCGCTGCACCAGACGATCAAAAAAGTGACTTCCGATATTGGCGCGATGAAGTTCAACACCGCCATTGCCGCCATGATGACGTTTGTCAATACGGTCTATGACAACGGCGGCACGATCAATGAGGCGGAATATAAAACGCTTCTTGCGCTCCTGAACCCGTTTGCGCCGCATATCACGGAGGAACTGTTTGAACGCTTTGGTGAAGGAATGCTCTGCCAGACCAAATGGCCGTCGTATGATGAAAGCAAAACGGTAGAGGATTCTGTCACAGTCGCAGTTCAGATGAACGGCAAACTGCGTGCAACCATTACGCTGCCGCGGGACTGTGAAAACAGCGAAGCAGAAAAGGCTGCGCTTGCAGACCCGAAGGTTGCGCAGGGGCTGGAAGGCAAGACGATCGTCAAGGTGATCGTTGTCAAAAACAAGATTGTCAACATCGTCGCGAAATAGCTTCACCCGCACATGAAAACCGGGCCCGAGAAAATCTGGGGCAGTAAATTGTAAATTGTCTTGGAACTCTATTGACAAACGCGCTCGGGTCATGTATAATATTACTATTGTATAGGCGATCCAGCGGAAAAGGATGGCGTTCATCCGTTTCCAGCGGTTGCCGCTACAATCGAAATCACCAAACGCAGCGCCAAACCTGCGATGCGGAGGGAGGGAAATCCGTGTCTGAGATCCATCTGAAGGAAAACGAATCGTTGGATAATGCGCTCCGCAGATTCAAACGTTCATGCGCGAAGTCGGGTGTTTTGTCCGAACTCCGCAAGAGAGAGCACTATGAGAGCCCGAGTGTCAAACGCCGTAAAAAGGCCGAAGCCGCAAGGAAGAAAAAGTACAGATAGGTTTTGACGTTCAAACCGACGCGTCCGGCGCTGTTTTCAGCGCCGGACGT
>CAJLFQ010000072.1 GCA_905205975.1 uncultured Eubacteriales bacterium
AGAGCTCTTCCGCAGCGTATGCGGCTGTTTCGCCCGCATCCGGCTGGATGCAGACAGAAAACGCGTCCAGCGCGGTGCCGGCAATCGTCAGGGATTGGACCGGCGGCTCCGGATCCGGTTCCGGCGGCGCTTCGGTCGCTGGCGCCGGCGTCGTTTCAGTCGCGGGCGCCGTGTTGCCGGTCGTTGGCAGGTTGTCGGACGTTGGCGGGTTGTCGGACGCAGTCGTGACTGCGGGCGTGGTGTCTGCGGGCGTCCTGCCGTCTTTGCTGCAGCCGGCGAAGATCATCGGAACGACCATCAGCACGGCGAGCGCAAGCGCGGTCAGACGGATTTTCTTGCTCATCGGTTTGCACCTCCCTAAAAATAACTTAAAATTAATGGATGAAATGATAATACCTGCCATTATTTTATAAGATCATGCGTCAAATGTCAACCGTCGGAAATCGTCAAAGAAGTCCGGAATAACCGGAAAACGCACGAAAAGCGCCTGTTCTGCAGCGCCTATATCTGTCTGTTTCAGACAAATACACAAATCAACCGAATTTCAGGCAATTTTTCGGCGCAGTTTATGCGCCAGCCGGTTTGTAAGCCGCGTCAAAAAACGGAAGAACGGCATCGACGCCGTTCTTCCGTTTTGGTTTCTTTACCAGCGGTCGGCCCGCACGCTGAAATCCGGCGGGTCTGCCAGTTTTGTCCATTCCTTGAGATTGATGCCGTACCGGCGCAGCTTCTCGTAGAACGCCTGATTTTCCTGCTGCAGCGCCTCGCCTTCGCCGTTGGACATCCGTTCGTCCCACCGGGCAATCAGCGCCGCATAATCCGTTGAAAGGCGCGAACGCTCAAGATGCGACCGTTCAAGGTCGGTACGCGCGTTCTGTTCCGCCGCATCCCACAGGGTGTTGATCCGATCCATCTGCCGGACAAACGCCGGAAGCACCTTGATCGGATCGGCAAAGCATCCAACGTGCTGATCTGCCGTCGCTGCCTGAAGCAGGTCCAGGATTGCAAGCACATGTTCCGCACCCGGACCGTAGTATCCATCGCAGAATTCGCGCAGGTGCCGGCGGTATGCCGATTCGTCCATGTAAGGATCCCACAGCAGCTTGGCGAGCAGATAGCCGCGCAGTTCGGCAAACTCTCCGCTGACGGCGTTATAGTTGCCTTCTTCAAAAACGCCTTTGACATGGTGATCCGCAAAGAAGCGGGCGTTGTCACGCATGGTGTCAAAGTTCGGGAACGGCATCAGATAATGGGAAAAGTTGGTCACGTAATCCCAGATGTAGAGCTGATCGCAGATTTCGTTCCAGTCTTCGATGTCTTTTTTGAAAAGACGGTTTTCCGGGCAGGTTTCATCCGTCAACGGATGGCGGAAGCAGCATTCAATCGAGCAGAGGCGGATGATCACGTTTCTGCGCGGGCGCGTCAGCTTCGGCACATTGCGGGTATACTGATACGCCAGCGTATCCACCAGCACATCCGGATAGCGCTCCGCCACGGCGTCTGCAACGGCGTTGACAAAGCGCAGCAGCGTCCCCATGTGGCTGCCCTCCGCTTCGTCGATGGCACGGCAGTGTTCACAGGTGCAGAAATCCTGATTGTCATGCTGGGAAACCGAAACGATCCGCTGTTTGTTTTCGGCGATGGCCGCCAGCACTTCCTCGGTGACGATTTTCAGCACTTCGGGGTTAGAAAGACAGAGCTGATTTCTGGTGCGTTTGCCGTCGTGCAGCGCGAAGTACTCCGGATGCGATTCAAAATACCGATCGGCCGCACAGTACCGCGTCGACAATGTATGGACAAAACCGTTGTAGGCGATGTTGCCGCCCATTTCCGGCGGGATGGGCTCTCCGCTGTCGGTGTTTGTTTTCAGACGGACACGGAAAGCCGGATGCCGAATCACGTCCGTCCAGAAGCTGTCGCGGTATTCAAATACTGCGTGTTCCACACGGCAGGTGCCTTCCGGCAGGTCAATCGATTCGGCCGGCAGAATTGCTTCGGTATCGGAGGCATACCAGCGGCAGCCAACCGTTTCCTCCAAGAAAGCATAGACGGCATAGAGTACGCCGCGGCCGCCGCCGCCCGACAGAATCAGGTTCCCGGACGCAACAGCAACAGCAAAGTCATCGACGCCGAGGGCTGAACCGTCCGGCGCCGTTTCGGCACAGCATATCTGAATGCAGGGCGATGCTGCTGTCTCCGGCGGAACTATCGGGAGCGTTACCCCGGTGGCCAGATTCAGATACCGGCAGAGCTCTTCCGCGGCGTATGCAGCGGTTTCGCCTGCGCCCGGCTGAATGCAGACGGAAAACCGTTCAATCCCGGTTCCGGCGATCTTCAGCGAGCGAACTGGATGCGATGCGTTCATGCGCAGACACTCCTTTGTGCTGATTCGTTTGAATCATTGATTGCGGTTTTCCGGACCGCATGACCGGGCACATGGTTGAGATGGCATCTTTATCATACCATAAAATTCCGGTTTGTCAACTCTTTTTTTCTGCGCCCAGCAAAATCGGCTGAAGCTGCTCGCCGCTCAGCGCCGCCTCAGCCGTTTCGCCGATCCGGCTGAAATCCGCGACCAGCGAATTCGGTTTGTCCGCCGGGTCATCCTGCCCGAACGGGACGAAAAAGAGGTGTTTTCTGGCCATCAGCGCGCCGATATTGGCTGCGTTGCCACCCAGACCGTCATTGGTGGAAACCGCAACGACAACCGGCCGGTTGTTCCGCAGATGCGACTTCACCGCAAGCGTCACCGGTGTATCTGCTATACCGGCAGCTATTTTGGCCAATGTATTGCCCGTCGCCGGTGCGACAACCAGCACGTCGAACCGTTTTTTCGGTCCGATCGGTTCAGCCGCCGCAATGGTATCAACGATCGGCTGGCCGCAGATTTCCGTCAGCGCCGCGCGGAAGTCCTCTGCCGTGCCGAAGCGTGTATCGGTCGATGCGCTTTGAAAGCTCATCACCGGCGTGACGTTCCAGCCGTCCGCTGCGAGTGCGGCGACCGTCTCGATCACGCGGGAAAACGTGCAGAATGAGCCGCACAGCGCAAAGCCCATCCGACGTTTGTTTGCTGTTTCCATTGATTTTTCTCCTGATTGATCTCCAGATTCATTTTTCACGCAGCCCTTCGATTGATGCGGCGCGGCCTGCTGCGGATGTGCCGCACGCCGCTCTGTTCATCCGTCCTTTTTCAGTTCCTGAAGCATTTGCAGAACCGTTTCCGCAATGGCCGCCCCCGCTGTCGCCGGTGCAGTCTTTCCGGGCAGGGAGAGCGCATGAATCGTTTTTCGCCCGATCCGCCGCGCCGCCTCAAAATCAACGCCGCCCGGCATGCTTGCCAAATCGATCACCAAACATCGCGGCGGCAGCTCCTCCAACACATCCTGCGGAAACACCAGCGCTGGAATTGTGTTGAATACCACGTCAAGCCGGCCGAGTTTTCCACGCAGCGCGCCGGTTTCCAGGGCACGATAGCCTTCGAAACGGATCCACTCCAGATCGGACGCACGCCGTGCGGAAACCGTCACGCAGGCGCCGATCCCGCGCAGCATCGACGCCAACGCGCGGCCAATCCGGCCGTAGCCCGCCACAAGGCATTCCGCGCCGTGCAGCGTAACCGGCAGTTCTTCCATGGCGATCTGAAGTGCCCCCTCCGCGCTTGGGATTGCATTGCGGATGGACAGCTCTTCCCGCCCGGCATAGTCGATCAGTGTTACGCCTTGGCGTTCCGCTTCTTCTTTGAGCAGCAGGCTCAGCTTGCCGCCCAGCACCGGCACGCCGTCCGGAAGCGTTTTCAAAAGTTCCCGGCGGTCAACCGGCGTCCGGCAAAACGGCGCATTCAGCGTTTCCTGCGCCGTTTCCGCCGGAAACGGCAGCAGGACAAAATCCGCTTCTGCCATCGCTTCGTGCAGCGTCGGCGCCTGTCTGCGTCCTTCCGCCAGTTCACACGTTTCAAATCCGAACAGCACCGTCCGGCATCCGGCGTGTTCCAGCGCTTCGGCGGCAAACAGCTGACGCTTGTCGCCGCCGATAATTGCAGCATTCACAGATGAACTCCCCCCTCATTTCAACATATGAGACCCGCGTACGGAAGGTGCGGTTCCGCCTGCTGACAGTTACTGAAAAACCGGTGCAGCCCATTCAAGGGGCCGCACCGGTTTCAGTTTTCTGTCAAATGGTATGTTTGATGACACCTTCACCCTATTTTTTTCCGGCCGAGCTTCGACCAGAAGCGGAAGGTCAGCGGGTAAAGGAATCCCGCATACACCGCCAGCAGCAGATAGCGGATGCCGTCTGCGATGTGGTGACCGCCGAACAAATTGAGCAGCGGCTGCTTCAGTCCGCGCCAGATGAGCAGGGCAAAGACAAGCCCAACGGCGAATTTCGCAATCTGGATGTACCAGACCGCGCGCGTTTCAAAATGCAGCCAGCAGCGGTCCAGCTGCCACGCAGCGGCAAGACCGATGGAAGCGCCCAGCATTTCCCAGCCGTGCTTCGCGGCTTCCGCAATGGCCGGATCCGACAGATCGCTCAGCGAGGCATAAATCACCAGCCCGGCAGATACCGCAGCCAGAATGCCGCAGGCCACCCATGAAATCCACGGTTTTTCCGCTTCCAGCGACGACAGCCATGCCATCAGAAAAACAACGGCCAAACCGATACAGATCGCGCCGATGATATCTGTCAGCGTGTGAACACCGAGATAGAGGCGCGAGAAGCCCGTCAGCAGCACCAGGATAACGCTGCAGATCGTGACCCATTTCCGCCTGGCAAACACGGCCAGCGAGCCGAACAGCCCCAGCGCCGACTGCGTGTGCCCGCTCGGGAAAGAGTAATCCGTCGCGGCAAATTCGCCGTCCAGCGCGGCTTCCACAGGGGTCAGCGATGCATCGCGCACCCAGGGGCGCGGAATTTTGCAGGCCGCTTTGACAATCTGGCTGGCAGCCGTGCCGCAGCCCCACGAAAAGAACATCCAAAACCCCGCGCGTTTGTTGACGCACCAGAGCGCAATGAGAATCACCGCCGTAAAGGCGATTTCTCCCCCCAACTGCGAAATCAGCAGAAACAGCTGATCCAAAAAAGGTGTGCGAATGGATTCCAGCGAAGCAAGAATGTTCAGGTGTTGCAACGCCTGCAGCATTTGTGTGAGCGGACGGGTTGTTCAAATCGGTTGTTCTGTCTGTTGGATGTGCGGATTTGATCGATTCCGCATTACCAGACGGTTTTGGCGTATGGCGCCGCCATTTGGAAGAGCGCTTCATAGACCGGCGCGTTCCCAGCGAGAATGCTGGACGGCCGCTTCAAGTCCGGCAGTTCCCCGTTGAAGCGCGTGATTCTGCCGCCCGCTTCCGTCACCAGCAGTTCGCCGGCTGCATAGTCCCAGGGTTGGAGCGTCATTTCAAAGAAGCCGTCCAGCCTGCCGGCGGCCAGATAGACCAGATCCAATGCGGCGCTGCCGCTTCTGCGGATGTCCAGCGATTCCCGGTATGCTGCCGCAAGCAGCGCAAACGTCGCTTCTGACCGCGTACGGTCATACGGCGTTGTGCCGAAGCCGATCAGCGCGTGTGCATAGTCATGCCGTGAGACCGCAATCTGTTCGCCGTTCAGAAACGCGCCGCTTCCGCGTTCCGCGGTAAACAGCTCGTCGGTATACGGGTTATAGACGACCGCCAGCAGCGTTTCGTTCCGCTCCGGATGCGCCAGTGCCACGGAAACGGCGCTCATGCCGGTGCCGTGGATGAAGTTGGAGGTTCCGTCGATCGGATCGACGATCCATGCGGTTTCACCCATTCCCTGTTCGCCGTTTTCTTCCCCGCAGAAGGCCGCTTCCGGGCAGATTTCCGTCAGCGTACCGTGCAGATGATTCTGTACGCGCACGTCATATTCCGTCACATAGTTCCGGTCGCCGCCTTTTTGCATACCGTCTCCGCGGTAACGCTCCGCGCTGCGGATGATCGCCCCTGCGTCGCGCACCGTATCACACACCTGACGTAAAAGCGCAGTCATTTTTCGCTCATCTCCCGTTTTGGGCATCCGTTTCCGCCGGTTTGCCCAGCCGTTCTTCGATCACGCCTGCAACGTTCTCCGCAATCCGGCGGATTTCTTCGACGTCTTTGCCTTCCGCCATGACGCGGATCAGCGGCTCCGTCCCGGACGGGCGGACGACGATGCGCCCTTCTTTGCCGAGAATGCGCTTCGCCTCGTCGATGCTTTCCTTGACGGCACGGTCGGTATAAAAGAGCAGCTTACCCTCCGGTGAAACACGCACGTTGACCATGGTCTGCGGATACTTCGTCATGATGCCGGACAGCTCCGAAAGCTTTTTGCCCTTTCTGCGCATCATGGAGAGGAGCTGGATGGCGGTCAGCTGCCCATCGCCGGTTGTCGCAAAATCCCGGAAAATGATGTGGCCGGACTGTTCGCCGCCGAAAGAGTAATCTTCCAGAAGCATCTCTTCCAAAACGAACCGGTCGCCGACTTTGGTCGCAATGAAGCGCAGGCCGTTGTCCTCGCAGAAGCGGCCGAAGCCAAAGTTGCTCATGATGGTGCCGACGACCGTTTTCTTGGAGAGCTTGCCGCGTTCCGCCATATCGGCGGCGCAGATCGCCATGATCACGTCGCCGTCGATCAGTTTGCCCGTTTCATCGACGCAGAGGCAACGGTCTGCATCGCCGTCAAATGCAACGCCCGCATCGAGGTCGTTTTCGGCGACGTACTGCGCCAGCGCTTCCATATGGGTCGAGCCGCAGCTGCGGTTGATGTTGACGCCGTCCGGCGTGTGGAACATCAGATGCACGTCGGCGCCCAGCGAGGTAAACAGCTTTTCCGCCGTGACGCTTGCGGAACCGTTCGCGCAGTCCACTGCGACGCGCATACCGTCCAGCGAATACGGAACGCTCGATTTCAGGTGGTCGATATAGTCTTTCGCCGCCGACGGACGAACCGTGATCTTGCCGATGCCTTCGCCGCTGACGACTTCCGGCTCATTGACGCGGTTCAGAAGGATATCTTCAATCCGTTCTTCCAAAGCGTCCGGCAGCTTGAAGCCGTCGCCGCTGAAGATTTTGATGCCGTTGTATTCCGACGTATTGTGCGATGCGGAAATCATGACGCCGGCATCAGCCTTGTATTTTTCAACCAGATAAGCAACCGCCGGCGTCGGAACGACGCCTAAGCTGATGACGTCCGCGCCGACCGAGCAGAGCCCTGCAGACACTGCGGCGGACAGCATATCCGACGAAATACGCGTATCCGTGCCGATGACGAAAACGGGACGGCGGCGGCAGCCTTCTGTCAAAACGGCTGCTGCCGCTTTGCCGATGTTCATGGCCAGTTCCGCGTTGAGATCTTTTCCGGCGACGCCGCGGATGCCATCTGTTCCAAACAATCTGCCCATATCAGAAACAACTCCTCATTACCATTATATGGATCATAACCCGATCACGCGCGGGCTTCCCGCACGGCGATGTCACCGTCCGCTTTGAAAATGCGTTCGGCCGCGATCACGCCGCGCACGCGGGAAAGCGGATAGACAATCGAACGGCGCCCGACGACGCTGCCGGGGCACAGCACGCTGTTGCAGCCGATTTCCGCAAAGTCGCCGAGCATGGCGCCCAGCTTCCGCAGACCCGTTTCCAACTCGCCCGGTTCCAGCTCCTGCCAGCGGATGACGACGTTGGTTTTGTCGCTCTTGACGTTGGAGGTCACAGCGCCTGCGCCCATGTGTGCGCCATGCCCGAGGATCGAGTCTCCTACATAATTATAATGCGGCGTTTTCGCCTCGTCGAACAGAACACAGTTTTTCAGTTCGCAGGAATTGCCGACGACACAGCCTTCTCCGACCAATGCGCTGCCGCGGATGAATGCGCCGTGGCGAACCTCCGTATTGGCGCCGATGACGACCGGGCCGTGGATTTCGGCAGACGGGGCGACGGATGCGCTCTTCGCAATCCAGATGCCGTCTCCCGGGTGATCATATTCCTCCGGTGAGAGGGTCTGCCCGTATGCGATGATAAAGTCGCGCAGTTTCGGCAGAATCTCCCACGGGAATTTTGCCAGCGCAAGCAGCTCCTGTGCTGCGGTATGCCGGAGGTCAAACAAAGTCTCCGGTGAAAGAACATTCATGCTTTCAGCTCCTTTTTCTGCGGCGGGCTGACATGGGCGCCGGCGCGTCAGGCAAAGACGCGGCTGCAGCATCCAGTACACATGCCGTTCGGTTCATTCCAGTCTCATTCGGGAGGCAAAACCGCCGCATCTTCAGAGAAAACAGGCGATCTTCCACCCCGGTATCCTTCCAGCCCGATCCGTACCTTATATCATACCATACTTTGGCAGTTCTGTCAATTCTGTGATTGGGGCACCGGTTTGCAGTCGTTTGGGTGACAGGCCGGAAGAAATACCCACGTTGCGCGGCGCCGGCCGCACGAATATTTCCATTTTTATTGTTCACATATTTTTGCATTCGCATTCTGTTTCTCTTCCGATGTGCGCAGGTGCGTAATATATGAAATCATAAATATCGACAGGCTGATTTTTTCTTGTTTTTCGCGTTGTTTCCGTTTATATTGTCCTGTATATGCGTTGTATTATTCGTTTACATCTCATTCTGACAGTCATTTCGTTCTGTATTCTGCGTTTTTGTCAATTTGACTTTTCGCCTTGGATGTTTTAGAATATATCAAAACGACGGGCGCGGTACGTCCGGGGTCAGCCACCCGATTGCGCTTCCGGGTGATTTCCCCGTTTGACGTGCAAAAAGCTGTGAAAAACAGCCGATTTCAGGTGTTTTTCGCCGTTCTTTCTCACATCCGCTGTACATCAGTTCTCCTTCTGTATGTTGTTTTGCGCGATGTGCGCCCCATTTCATCAATCATTTTTTCTACCTCTCTGCCAGGAACGGACGACCCGATTTACCGGACGTCCGTTGTTGGCATAATTTTTTGGAGAAAAGTGATTTTTTTATCGAATTGCTTGTTTTACGCATTTTCAGTGTCTGTTTGTTTCAAACCGTCGTGCTATTTCGCTTTATTCGGAACTTTCTTTCATTTTCCGCGGCTTTGACAAGTTATTCGCAGGATGGTAATATATATGCATCCAAGGTGCATGGTATCCGACATGCATCTCAAATCATTTTACAGGAGGAATCCCCCAATGAGCAAAAAGATCCGTTTGCTCGCTCTGGCGCTCGCCGTCCTGATGATCGTCCCGATGATCTTCGCCGGCTGCTCCAAAGATGACAAGAAGCCCGAAAACACCACCCCGGCACCGCAGCAGACCACGCCTGCTCCTTCCACCGATGGTTCCGAAGCCACTGAACCGACCGCCGATCCGAACAAGATCGACCTTGAAGGCTATGAGTTCCATCTCAACACCTCGCACTACGAGGGTCTGACCTACAACGAAACCAACACCCACTACGGCACGGCTATCTACGATGAACTCGTTGATATCTACACCACGATCGAAGCTGACCTGAACTGCACGATTATCGCCGAACCCGCTGACAGCGGTTCCGAAGCACTGCTTCCGGCAGCCGTCGGCGGCATCAAACTGGCGGACTTCATCTGCACCCGTCAGAACACGTGGATTCCGCTCGCCATGATGGGCGGCATCCGTCCGCTGGAAACCATGATTGACGCGGGTCTCGACCTCTACAACGAGAACAACTTCAACCAGGTCTACACGAAGATGAGCGAAATCAACGGCAGCATCTGGGCGCTCGATATGACCGGCAAGTTCGACAACGTCGCACTCGGCCACTTCTATGCATTCAACAAGGAACTGACCGAAGCCGCCGGCTACCCGGCCGACACGCTGTTCCAGGCCGTCCGCGACGGCAAATGGGATTACTCCATGATGCTCGAAATCGCCCGCAAGATCACGAAAGACACCGACGCCGACGGCGTTTACGACATCTACGGCATCGCCCTCGACTGCGACGGCAACGAAGCCTGGACCAACGGCACGGGCCCGATCGTCAACAAAGACGGTAAATGGGTTGCCAACCTGCTGGATCCGCAGCTTATGCCCTCCCTCGACTTCATGTATGCCCTTTCCCAGCCGGATATGACGATCCCGGTTATCGGCGATACCGCCTCCCGCGGCCAGCGCCGTACGAACTTCTACGAAGGCAGAGCCGGCTTTGCAGGCCTCTACGGCGGCAACCTCGACTCCGATGAATGTAAGGAAATGGCTGGCAACAACAAGCTCGGCATCCTGCCGATTCCGAAGGGCCCGAACGCGGATCACTACATCCTGAACATGGTTGACCTTGACACGTTCGTCTGCCAGATGGCCAACCAGGATTGGGAGAAGGCCGCGAAGGTCATGAACGCGATCGGCGCCGGCGTCACGGATCTCGACGCTTATAAAGAATGCATCCGCGAATGGCTTTCCGACGACGAAGAATCCATAGAAATGCTCTTCGACTATGCAGTTCCGTATGCCATGATGAACATTGCGAAGTGCTCCGACGAGATGTATCAGATCACCCGTAAGGGCTTCTACAAATCCATCTATGAACTGACCCTGACGCCGGCAGCCGCTGCCGAAGCCTATCAGGATAAGGTTCAGGCCGAACTGGACGCTGTTTTCCAGCAGAAGTAATTCCGCTTCGGAAGCAAATTGAGTAAAGCTGCTCCCCACCGCGAGGCAATCGCCTTGCGGTGGGGAGTTTTTTTGTGCGTGGATGTGTGTGTGTGGGTGGGTGTGTGTGTGTGGGTGTGGTTGGGCGCGGGGAGGACATAGGGTGCGCGGGGGTGCGCTTGAATGTGTTTGGGCGTGGGGAGGACGTGGGGTGTGCGTGGGGTGTGTTGGGTTTGCAAAACGGGTTCCTCGTGTGTGCCTGCGCTGCCGCATCGTTTGCATCATTCGGCAAATGGGGCTCTTGGAATATCCCCATACTTCGACCTCAGACGGCGATTGGTCTTTCTCTTGGTGGATCCCCGAACTTCGACCTCATCCGGGTTCGCTTCGCTCACCCACCTTCCCCTGCTCAGG
>CAJLFQ010000073.1 GCA_905205975.1 uncultured Eubacteriales bacterium
GATCAGCATTGAACGGCGCCGGAAAATCAGACGGATCCGCACTCAAAAAATGCGGTGGAATGCAGTCTTTCAAAAAACGGAACCAGAAAAGGCTCATTTGGTTTAGCAGAACGCCTTTTCCGGGGATGGGCGTTTTCATGATGACGTCGAAAGCAGAAATCCGGTCGCTGGTGACGATGAAAAGCCGGTTATTTCCGGCATCATAAATTTCGCGGACTTTGCCGCTGGAGATACGGACAGGCATGCAGTTCAACTCCTTATTTCTGTGCATCGAGCATGGCCTGTGCCTGCTCGGCGATGGCCTGATCTTTGGCCTGAATTTCCTGTTTCATGTTCTCTTTGGCTGTGCTGAGCCGTTCGGCGACGCCGGCATCAAAAACGCCGAGGATCTGTTCGGCCAAAATTGCGGCATTGTCGCCGCCGTCGATGGCGACGGTAGCCACAGGGACACCCTTCGGCATCTGCACGCTGGATAAGAGTGCATCCAGACCGTCGAGCGTAGAGGACTTGATCGGAACGGCGATCACGGGCAGCGTGGTGTGCGCAGCCAGAATACCGGCCAAATGCGCCGCTTTTCCGGCCGCAGCAATCAAAACACCGAATCCGTTTTCGCGCGCTGAGGATGAAAAAACCGCCGCAGCTTCCGGGGTTCTGTGGGCGGATATAATGTGGATTTCGTATGGAATTTGGTCGCGTTGCAGCGTTTTGAGGCAGCCGAGCATCACGGGCAGATCACTGTCCGAACCAAGGATCACGGCAACCTTTTTCGTTTGGTTTTCCAAAGTCAAACCCTCCAGACGTCGTTGTGATCAGCGGCCGTTCCTGTGTGAGACAAACCGCTTGTCCATATATAATTGTAGAGCAAACGGAGAAAAAAAGCAAGTACATACCAAAAAACAGGCGATTTTCAGAAGAGTGACCATTTATAGCGGAGAATTGGGTACGCTTTCTGAAAATGTTTCAACAAGGTGCCGAAACGGGAAAATGAATGGACTCATGGATAATTGGAAAAACGAGCGAAAACGCTTTACAGAAGGCGCTCAATTTGGTATAATATCAAGGAGAACGTAAAAAAGAAGCCATCCGCCGGAATCAGGCGGTTAGAAATGGAGCATCTGCAATGATTGAACTCATGGAATACAAACAACGTGCAAAAGAGCTTGTCCCGCAGCTGGAAGAGCTGAAAGGCGCTTTGTGCATTGACAAGCTGACAGAAGAATACGAACAGCTGGAACATAAGACCAAGGACAACGCTTTTTGGGAAGATATCGAAGGCTCTCAGAAAGTCATGCAGCAGATGAAACAGCTGAAAAACAAGCTTGACCGCTACAACGGCCTGAAAACCAGAACCGATGACCTGCTGGCGCTGATTACCATGGCCATCGAAGAAGACGAAGACGGGATGGAGAGCGATATCCTTGCTGAGCTGACAGATCTGGAGCAATCGGTGGAACAGCTGAAGCTGGACACCATGCTTTCCGGCGAATATGACCGCCTGCCGGCGATTCTGTCGATTCACGCCGGTGCAGGCGGCACGGAAGCACAGGACTGGGCGCTGATGCTCTACCGGATGTATATCCGCTGGGGTGAGCGCCGCGGGTTCCAGGTCAAAGTTCTGAACGTTCTGGACGGCGAAGAGGCGGGCATCAAGTCAGCCGATATTCTGATCGAAGGTGAAAATGCTTACGGATACCTGAAAGGGGAACACGGCGTTCACCGCCTGGTTCGCATTTCCCCGTTTGACGCTTCCGGCCGCCGCCATACCTCGTTTGCCGCGGTCGAAGTCATGCCGGAAATCGATGACAGCGTCGATGTTGAAATCCGCAGCGAAGACCTCAAGGTGGATACCTATCGTTCCAGCGGCGCCGGCGGACAGCACGTCAACAAAACGGAATCGGCTGTCCGTATCACGCACCTTCCGACCGGGATTGTCGTCGCCTGCCAGAACGAGCGCAACCAGCACCAGAACCGTGAAATTGCCATGCGTATGCTCCGTTCCAAATTGATCGAAATCAAAGAACGCGAAAAGCTCGACAAAATCGGCGATATCAAGGGCGAACAAAAGCAGATCGAATGGGGCAGCCAAATCCGCAGCTATGTCTTTATGCCGTATACGCTGGTCAAAGACAACCGCACCGGCTGCGAAGTGGGCAACGTCAACGCCGTCATGGACGGTGAGCTCGATGAACTGATCAACGCGTATCTGAAGGCCAGCGCCAACGGCACGCTGAACCTGAAATAACGAATATCGAAACGATCAAATAACACGCGAAAGAAGGGCGGAGGCATGGTTTCCAGAATCTGGTCGGTCGGCTTGAACGGCATCTCAGGGTACCAGATTTCCTGCGAGTGCGATTTATCGGGCGGCTTGCCTGCGTTTGATATCGTCGGCCTGCCGGACGCCGCAGTACGCGAATCCAGGGAACGGATTCGATCCGCCATCAAAAACTGCGGCTTTGACTTCCCGATGCGCCGGATCACCGTCAACCTTGCGCCTGCCGACACCAAAAAAGAAGGGGCGCTGTATGACCTCCCCATTCTGCTGGCGGTTCTTGCCGCTTCCGGGCAGATTCAGGCGGATTTTTCCGACAGCGTTTTCATCGGCGAAGTCGCCTTGGATGGTACGCTCCGGCCGGTGAGCGGCGCATTGCCCTGCGCGGCCGCTGCCGCCGAGAACCGGTTTCCTAAAATTTTTGTGCCGTTTGCCAACGCGCCGGAGGCTGCGCTGGCCAAAGGCCCCGTGGTTTTTGGCGTAGACAGCATACAGGAACTGATTGGCTTCTTTCGCGGTGAACGAACCATTTACCCGGCAGAACCAAATGAAAACCATCTGGAACAATCGTATCCCGTTGATTTTTCGGAGGTACGCGGTCAGGAAAATGCCAAACGTGCGATGGAAGTCGCCGCAGCAGGCGGGCACAATCTCTTGATGAACGGTCCGCCCGGCTCGGGGAAGAGTATGCTTGCGCGGCGCCTGCCGACGATTCTGCCGGAAATGACCTTTCAGGAGTCTCTGCAAACCACGATGCTGTGGTCGGTCGCCGGTATGACAGACCGGTTTCACCCGCTTGTGACGGAACGGCCGTTCCGCGCGCCGCACCATACCAGTACGGCTGTCAGCCTGATTGGCGGAGGGCGGGATCTGCATCCGGGCGAAATCTCGCTGGCGCATAACGGCGTTTTGTTTCTGGATGAATTCCCGGAGTTTCCGCGCCACACCATTGACGTCCTGCGCCAGCCGCTGGAAGACGGATTTGTGACGGTTTCGCGTGCAAGCGGCACAGTCACATTCCCGTGCCGCTTCATGCTGGTTGCTGCAATGAATCCGTGCCGCTGCGGCTGGTACGGTCATCCATCCGGCCGCTGCCGCTGTACGCAGACGCAGGTGGACGCCTATATCGGCCGGATTTCCGGTCCGATGCTCGACCGCATCGATATCTGTACCCATGTCCGGGAGGTTGCATTTCAGGATTTGAACGGCCGCTCTACGGCGGAGCCGTCATCCGTCATCCGCGCCCGCGTCAACGCGGCGAGAGAAATCCAAAAACAACGCTTTGCCGGAACGGATGTCGCGTGCAATGCCCATATGCCCGCCTCCCTAATCGAACGGTTCTGCGTACTCGGCGGGGAAGAACAGGCCATGATTCGCCGCGCATTTGACAAATTCGGCATGAGCGCACGCTCGTATCACAAGATCCTGAAAATCGCCCGGACAATTGCAGATCTGGCGTCAAGCGAATCCATCACCTGCCGCCATATTGCCGAGGCCCTGCAATACCGCGGCCTCTGATAAATCATCAATATCAAACGATCAAATATCAAATGATTCATGGAGAGAACAACAATGAACAACCATCTGATTCAACAAGTCCCGCACACGGCAGACTGCCGCTATGGATATGAAGTCTATCTGCCGGAAGGATATCAGCAGGATCAACAGTACCCGATCGTTTTCTTCCTGCACGGCGCCGGTGAACGCGGCGATCAACTCGACCTGCTCCACGTTCACGGCCCGCTGAAACGGGTTTTGCAGGGCGAACACTTTGACTTTATTTGTGTTGCGCCGCAGTGCCCGGCAGGTTCCTACTGGACATATGAGGTGCAGACCCTGACCGGCTTTGTCGATGAAATCTGCCGGAAATACCATGCCGACCCGGATCGCGTCTATCTGACCGGGCTCAGCATGGGCGGCTACGGCACATGGGCGATGGCCATCGCGCATCCGGAAAAATATGCGGCGATTGCGCCGGTCTGCGGCGAAGGCATGCCGTGGGCAAGCGAAACGCTGAAACACCTGCCGACTTGGGCATTTCACGGCAGTGATGATACCTGTGTGCCGGTCAGCGGCAGCATCAACATGGTCAATGCCATTCTGCGCGCAGGCGGCGACGCAAAACTGACCGTCTATGCTGGTGTCGGCCACGACAGCTGGACGGAAACCTACGAGAATCCGGCGTTTTACACATGGATGCTGGCGCAGCACCGCAGCAGATAAACGGTGCTTCCAAAACAGCCCCGGCACTTTGACGGTTCAAGACGGTTCAAATGGATGATTCCGAAAATTAGCTCTTTACAAATACCGCCGATTGTGCTATAATTCAAGAAGAATGAGCAAAATGAAATGAAGGAGTCGGCAGACATGCTGGATACCACGCTGCGTCCTGCGGCAAACGAATACGGCTATTTTCGCTTTACCAGCTTTTATGCAGGTAAGGCTTACTGTCGTTTGACCAAAGAGCAGGTTTCGCTGACTTCTGCGCATCGCTGAGCGCAGTCTTCTTTTGAAATCAGAGCCTCCGCGGCAAACGCTGCGGAGGCTTTTTTCACTTTTTTATCTTCATCGGAGGAATTCTCATGGTCGTCATACTGAAAGAACAATACAGCCCGGCACAACTGGAAAATCTGATGGACTGGCTCAAAGGCCTTGGCCTGCAAATTCATCAGAGCGAAGGCATGAAACATACGATTCTCGGCCTCGTCGGGGATACCTCTACCGTCGATATCGACCTGATCAAGGCGCTGGATATTGTTGAAGAGGTCAAGCGGATTCAGGAACCATATAAAAACGCCAACCGCAAATTTCATCCGGCAGATACCGTGGTGCGTGTCGGCGCAGAACAGCCGGTTTCCATCGGCGGCGGCCATTTCCAAATCATCGCGGGGCCATGCTCGGTGGAATCAGAAGCCCAGATTTGCGGCGTCGCCGAGCGTGTCAAACGAGCAGGCGCAGCCATGCTCCGGGGCGGCGCCTTCAAGCCGAGAACGTCTCCATATGCGTTTCAGGGTCTGCGGGACGAGGGCATCCGCCTGCTCCTGAAGGCCAAAAAACAAACCGGCATGCCCATTGTGACGGAAATCATGGATTTGTCGCAGCTGCCGCTGTTTGAAGACGTGGATGTGATTCAGGTCGGCGCGCGCAATATGCAGAACTTTGAGCTGCTCAAAGAATTGGGGCATACCCGGAAACCGATTCTTCTGAAGCGCGGTCTGGCGAACACCCTGCAAGAGCTTCTGATGAGCGCGGAATATATCATGGCCGGCGGCAACAATCAGGTGATCCTCTGCGAACGCGGCATCCGGACGTTTGAAACCTATACACGCAATACGCTGGATCTCTCGGCTGTGCCTGCGTTGAAAACGATGTCGCATTTGCCGGTCATTGTCGACCCAAGCCATGGTACCGGCATTTCGCGCATGGTGATGCCGATGTCGCTGGCGGCGGTTGCAGCCGGTGCCGACGGATTGATCATTGAGGTGCACAACGATCCAGCCCATGCTTTATGTGACGGCCCGCAGTCGCTGACGCCGGAGGCGTTTGAACAGCTGGCAGAAGCGGTGCGCGCCATACGGCCCTATGCGTACAAACATACCGCACCGGAGGGGAGCGAGCAGAAGTGAAGATTGCAGTTGTCGGCCTTGGTCTGATCGGCGGATCCATGGCCAAAGCCATCCAAAGTCATACCGATGACCTTGTCTATGGCACAGATAAAATGCCGGACGTTGTTCAACAGGCGATGGAGACGAAAGTCATTGACGGCGCATTGACGGATGAAACACTTGCGGCTTGCAGCGTTGTGATTCTGGCGCTGTATCCGGCGGATACGGTTGAATGGGTCCGCGAGAACGCCGTGAAGATTCCAAAAGGCGCATTGGTCGTCGATTGCGGCGGCGTCAAAAAATACGTCTGCGATCAGGTGCAGCCGCTGGCGAAAGCAAACGGCTTTTTCTTCCTCGGCGGTCACCCGATGGCCGGAATTGAGCGATCCGGCTTTGCGTTTTCAAAGGATACCCTGTTTCAAAATGCGTCGATGATTCTGACGCCCATGCCGGATACAGATGAACAGCTGCTGGAACGCGCACGGCGTTTCTTCTGCGGCATCGGTTTTGCAGGGGTGACGCTCCGCACGCCGGAGGAGCATGACCGGATCATCGCCTATACGTCGCAGCTGGCGCATGTGCTTTCAAATGCCTACATCAAAAGTCCGACCGCACCGTACCACGCAGGGCTGTCGGCCGGCAGCTTCCGGGATATGACGCGCGTGGCGACGCTGAATCCTGCCATGTGGACAGAGTTGTTTTTTGAAAACCGCGACAATCTAATCACCGAGATTGACGCGCTGGCAGAGCGCTTGCTGGAATACAGCCGGGCGCTCAAAGAGAATGACGCGGAAGGGCTGCACCGATTGCTGGAAGATGGCGTCATGATGAAAGCGCTCTGCGACCGAAATGACAAAACACAAAAGGAGACGGCGAACCGATGAAGCAAGTTCCTCCCACCAAAACGGTTTCCGTTGCCGCTTCTCATCCATATGAAGTCGCCATTGGCTGCGGAATCCTTTCGACCTGCGGCGAAGAAATCCGCAGACGCCTCCCGGCCAAACGTGCCGCAGTGATTTCGGATCGAACCGTGGCAGCGCTGTACGGCGATACGGTCTGCCGCTCACTGAAAGAAGCCGGTCTGGAAACCGCCTTGTATGCCTTTGAACCAGGAGAAACGCATAAAACACTGGAAACCGTTGCCGGCATTCTGGATTTTTGTACCGCCAACGGACTGACGCGAACGGATTGTATCGTGGCCCTTGGCGGCGGGATTGTCGGCGATGTCGCCGGTTTTTCGGCGTCGGTTTACCTGCGCGGGATCCCGTTTGTTCAGCTGCCGACAACGTTTTTGGCGGCCATTGACGCCTCAGTCGGCGGAAAAACCGGCGTCAATCTGCCGGCCGGGAAAAATTTGGCCGGTGCATTCTGGCAACCGTCGTTTGTCCTGTGCGACTGCGCCTGCTTTCAGACGCTGCCGCGTGAGACGTTTCTGGACGGGGTGTCAGAGGCCGTCAAATACGGCGTCATTGCCGATGAGGCGCTGTTTGATTCTGTCCGCATCGGCGGCGCAGAAAAGAACCCGGTTGATGTGGTCGGGAAGTGCGTGGCAATCAAAAGCCGTTTTGTCGCGGCAGACGAATTTGACCACGGGACGCGTCAAATGCTGAATTTCGGGCATACGTTCGGCCACGCCGTCGAAACCGCAAGCGGGTATGCCGTGACGCATGGTCATGCCGTGGCCATTGGCATGGCCGCCGCAGCACGCGCCGCAGTGCGTCTTGGACTGACGGATGAAGCCTGCCTGCACAGAATCTGTAACGCGCTTGCCGCGTGCGGGTTGCCGACGACAACCGATCTGCCGCTGAAAACGCTGGCTGCGGGTATGCGGCACGACAAAAAGGCTTCCGGTGATCAGGTGACACTGGTTCTGCCGAAGCGAATCGGTGAATGCGTGCTGTATCCGGTAGCGGCGAACCGGCTTGAGGAGCTGTTTCAGGACGCAGTGACCGGGGAGGAAAGACCATGAACGTCCGCATTTTTTCCCATCCATTGTCCGGAGAGCTGTCAGCCATTCCGTCAAAATCGGACGCACACCGTGCGTTGATCTGTGCGGTGCTGTCCGGATCAACCGGCTTATACAAGACACTGACCCAACGGCTGGACACAGAACACGCCGGGGAGGATATTCAGGCGACCATTCGGTGCCTGAATGCGCTGCAAACAGCAGGCGATTGTACGCTGGACTGCGGAGAAAGCGGCTCGACGCTCCGATTCCTGCTGCCGGTTGCTGCAGCACTGCGGGACAAAACCACATTGACCGGCCGCGGCCGTCTGCCGCAGCGCCCGTTGGGGGAACTGCGCAGCCAGATGGAAGCACATGGCGTTCATTTTTCCGCAGAGACGCTGCCCTTTACAATCGAAAACCGCATGACCGGCGGCTGTTATACGCTGCCGGGCAACGTCAGTTCGCAATATGTGTCCGGACTGCTGCTGGCACTGCCGCTCCTTGCGGAAGACAGTCGGATTTGCCTGACGACGCCGCTGGAATCAGCGGCCTATGTTGAGATGACATTGCAGACGCTGCGGCACTTCGGTATCCGGATTCAAACAGAAGCAGACGGCTTTTTTGTTCCGGGCGGACAGCATTATCAGGCGCCCGCGGACTTTATGCCGGAGGGCGACTGGTCGAATGCTTCCTATTTTCTGACGGCCGGGTTCTTCGGCGGCGATGTGAAAATCACCGGTCTTTGCAAAAGTTCTGCGCAGGCCGACCGCATGATCCAGCATCATCTGGCGGACTTTGGCGCTTTGGTCGAAACGCAAGACGCATCCATTCGGGTTCGCCCGGGCAATCTGCCGCCGGACACGCGGCTCCAAATCGATGTCTCTGCCTGTCCGGATCTGTTTCCGATTCTGGCGGTTGCAGCCTGCGGCGTCTGCCGGGAAACGCAGCTGATCCATGCCGCCCGGCTGCGCCTGAAAGAAAGCGACAGAATTTCATCGACAGCGGCGATGATTCAAGCGCTCGGCGGCAGCGTCAAAGAAATGCCGGACGCTTTGGCCATCTATGGAAACGGCCGCTTGCAGGGCGGCAGTGTGCAGAGTGCGGGCGATCACCGGATTGTCATGTCTGCGGCGATTGCGTCGATTCTCTGCGAAAATCCGGTTCAAATCGATGGCGCAGAGGCGGTCAGAAAGTCATACCCGCACTTTTTTGAAGATTTTCAACAGCTGGGAGGAATCACAGATGGCATCTGAATTCGGCAATGCGCTGAAACTGAGTCTGTTCGGAGAATCACACGGCACAGCGGTCGGCGCAGTGCTGGACGGTCTGCCTGCCGGGGAGTTTATTGATAGGGAAACGCTTGCCGCTTTTCTGGCCAGACGTTCAGGCGGCAAACGTTATTCGACGCCAAGAAAAGAAGCGGATGTTCCGGCATTTCTTTCCGGTGTCAAGAATGGCCAGACAACCGGTTCGCCGCTCTGCCTGACGATGGAAAATGCAAATGTCCGTTCCGCTGATTATCACGCGCTGGCCGATACGCCAAGACCCTCGCATGCGGACTATCCGGCACGGGTAAAATACAGAGGCTTTGAAGATTCTGCCGGCGGCGGACATTTTTCCGGCCGGCTGACGGCACCGCTCTGCGCAGCCGGGGGCATCTGCCTGCAAATTCTGGCACGCAGAAATATTCTGATCGGCGCACATATCGCTTCGATCGGCACAGTGTCAGATGAACGGTTTGACCCGGCTGCCGTCACAGGCGATGTTCTGACCAAACCTGGCAGCCTCGTTTTTCCGACACTGGATGAAACTGCCGGGCAGCGCATGCAGGATGAAATCGAAGCGGCAGCCGCAGAAGCCGACTCCGTCGGCGGCGTCGTGGAGTGCGGTGCAATCGGCTTGCCAACCGGTGTTGGCAGTCCGCTTTTTGACGGCATTGAAAACCGCTTGAGCGCGATGATTTTTGGTATCGGCGCCGTGCGCGGCATTGAATTCGGCACAGGGTTTGCGGCATCTGCCATGCGTGGCTCCGAACACAACGACGCATACTGCATAGAGGATGGAACAGTCCGCACCAAAACAAACCATCACGGCGGCGTTTTGGGCGGCATCACAACCGGCATGCCGCTTGTATTCCGCGTCGCGTTCAAACCGACCCCGTCGATAGGCCGCCTTCAGCACACCGTGGATCTGAACACCATGACGGAAACCACCATCACCATTCAAGGCCGGCACGACCCCTGCATTGTGCCGCGCGCTGTTCCATGCGTCGAAGCGGCTGCGGCGATTGCCCTGCTGGACTGCCTGCTTGCGGAACAGGCGCTGCCAACCCCAAAAAGCTGATATCAGCTGATATCATGGAAGAAATGAGAAAAAACAATGGAAACCTTGAACTTGGATAAATTGAGAAACCAACTGGACGAGATTGATCAACAAATCCTGCAGCTGTTCCGCCGCCGGATGGAGACGGTGCAAGCGGTTGCGGCCTATAAAAAAGCAAAGGGCCTGCCGGTTTTTCAGGGTCAGCGGGAGCGTGAAATCCTGAACCGCGCTGCGGAACAGGCTGGTCCGGAGCTGGAAGATGCCGCGCACATTCTATACGCAACCCTGCTTGATCTGAGCCGTTCCAGCCAGAACCGCATCCTGACTGCGCCCGGTCCGCTCTCAGAGAAAATCCGAAAAGCGATGGCGGAAACGCCGAATCTGTTTCCGAAACACAGCCTGGTCGCCTGCCAGGGCGTCGAGGGCGCCTATTCACAGCAGGCCTGCGACAAGTTCTTTCCGGCGGCCAACATCCTGTATTTCCGGAATTTTGAAGGCGTTTTCCAAGCGGTTGAGCAGGGGCTTTGCCCGTATGGCGTACTGCCGATTGAAAACAGCACGCACGGCACGGTCGATGAGGTTTACGACTTGATGCAGCGTTACGCCTGCTATATTGTGAGAAGCATCAAACTGAAGATCGACCATGTGCTTCTGACGCCGCCCGGCGTTTCTCTGGAAGATGTCCGAGAAGTTTTCTCGCATGAACAGGCCATCGGGCAATGCTCTGAATTTCTGAAGGCGCATCCGAATATCAAAGTAACGGTCTGCGAAAACACGGCGGCAGCCGCCAAAATGGTTGCAGCGTCCGGCCGGAAAGACTGTGCGCCGATGTCGCCGCGCTG
>CAJLFQ010000074.1 GCA_905205975.1 uncultured Eubacteriales bacterium
ATCCCAAAAAGAAATTGACCGCTTGACGTTTACCTCCGACCGGATGCACGGCTGGGGGCTGGGCGATAAAAAAATGATGCGGCGCGCCTTTGCGCTGGACAAACGAATTGAGCGCATTCGGGCTAATCAGCCGCAGCTCCAAAAAAAGGAAAAACAGCTGAACGGAAAGCTGCTGAATGCCAGCCGCTCCGGAAATGACGTATTATTTGTGGATCACCTCTGCAAGTGTTTCGGAGAAAAAGCCATTGCCCATGATATCAACCTGGAGGTCAAAAAAGACGAGTCCATCGCACTGATCGGCGAAAACGGCTGCGGGAAAACCACATTTCTGAAAATGCTGCTCGGAGAAGATCTGCCGGACAGCGGCTTGATCAAATGGGGCGCCAACATCAAGTTTGCTTATCTGCCGCAGCAGGTGGAATTTCCGGACCCGAATGCAACGGTGCTGGAAACCGTCTGTCTGGCGTTGAACCTGACGGATGGGTCTGCGCGCAACCGGCTTGGCACCTTTCATTTCCGCGGTGACGACGTCTTTAAAACGGTCTCGGTTCTCTCCGGCGGCGAAAAAAGCCGGCTGAAGCTCTGCATTTTGCTCTATCAGGAAATCAACATGCTGATCCTGGACGAACCAACCAACCATCTGGACATTGCATCCCGTGAATGGATGGAGGGCCTGTTGGAGGGCTTTGAGGGCACGATGATTTTTGTTTCGCATGACCGATACTTCATCGACCGCTTCGCAACCAGCATCTGGCAGATGAAAGACGCGGCGATCACCTGCTTCCGCGGAACCTACGCACAGTACCGGCGCGCGATGGAAATGGCGCAAAGTGCGCCGCAGCCAGTGCAGGAAAAAAAGCCGAAAGAGCACCCGGTCGGACGCGAATCCCCGGGCAAGCAGCTGCGCCGCGCAGAAAAGAGTCTTGCGGCAACCGAACGTGAGATTGCTGAAACAGAAGCGGCAATTGCAGCGATGCCGGCCCGATTGGAGGCTGTCGCAACCGATCCGGATGCATTGATGCCGCTGTACGATGAACAGGCCGCACTGGAAGAACGCTTGGCCGCTTTGTATGAACGCTGGGAAAAAGAGAGCACCCTCCTCGAGGCGATCAACGCAGGGGGAAAACAATGAACAGCCTGCGCAAAGCTTGGAAGGCCTGTCCGCTGAATGCCGCGGCAATTCTCTTCTGTCTCGTCGGTCTGCCCGTGAGTTTTTTACTGCAATCGCTGACAATCGGCATGCGCTTTTTCTGGTTTTTTGTCCGCTTTGTTCTCGCCGTCACAACGCTTTACAACCTCTGTTCCGTATGCATTGCCATGCATTTTGCCGAAAAACCCATGCGTGTTTTTCGGTGGATTGCACGCATCGCCGCCGGTGCATGGCTGGCCTCTTTTCTGGTGGTTCTCTGCTGCTTGATCGCAGCCGGTCAGCCGGAGCATCTGACGTCTGATGAGGATCCGCCCGCATTTATTACGGTGCTCGGCGCCGGACTGAATGGTACAGAGCCGTCACTGATCCTGCGAAACCGGCTGGATCGCGCCATTGAACTCAGCCGGACGTATCCGGAAGCCAAGCTGATCCTGTGCGGCGGGCTCGGTTATGACCATGTGATTACCGAAGCAGAGGCCATGCAGCGCTATCTGATACGAAACGGCGTGGATCCTGACAGGCTGATTTTGGAGGATGCGTCGCGTGATACCGCAGAAAATCTGCACAACGCAAAACAGCTGATGGACCAGCTCGAAGGCGAGGGCACACATCAAAGCTGGATTGTCACATGCAGCTTTCATATGATGCGAAGCAAACTGCTGGCGGAACGATACGGTATTGAACCGCTTGCAGCGCCGGTTCCGACGCGGCCGCAGGAGTATCATTATTATCTGCGGGAATATTTTTCCCTGATGATTTACCTGATCGAAGAAACCGGCCTGACCATTGACACGTCTGGCTTAAACCTGTAAGGAAGGGGACATCCCAAAATGATCTGGTGGATGATTTTGCTGGCGGTGAATCTGGCTGGCTTTCTCTCGGTTTGGCTTGGCAGCCGTTTGGGCGCTGGAACGGACAGCCGGGGACTGCGGATTTTCTGGGTGATTCTTTCATTGCTGGGCGGATCCGTCGGCGCAGCATCCGCCTTGCTGATTTTCAATCGGCGAACCAACAAAACCAATATGATGTTTTGGGTTTTTGAGATTTGCCTGTGGATTGTTCAGATTATCGTGCTGCTTTATGCACTATGTTTTCACCTCCGGGCGTTCATCTGGACTCCGATCCCGTTCTTTGACGGGAATCGATGGTTTCTTGTTTGGCTTTCTTTCATCAATCTGCTGACTTTTGCGATGTTTGGCGTCGATAAGTTCTGCGCCGTCCGGCAGAAATCGAGGATTCGGATTACGACCCTGCTGGCGCTTTCCTTCTGCGGCGGGTCCGTCGGCGGCATTTTGGGGATGATCCTGTTTCGGCACAAAATCCGGAAATCCTATTTTGCAGTCGGCCTGCCGCTGATTTTGTGCACGCAGGCAATTGTGATGCTGTACGCGGCCAATTTTGCGTGGCAATCCATTTGAAAACAATGCCGAAAAGCCGGCTGTCTTCCTAAAGACAGCCGGCTTTTCGAGTTTGATCTACAAAAGCTGCTGCCGCAGCTTGATGAGTGCGGAACGCTCAATGCGCGAAACCTGAACCTGACTGATGCCCAAAAGATCGGCGGTTTTTTGCTGTGTCAGATCATGCAGATAGCGGAACCGAATGATGTTTCGTTCGCGCTCCGGCAAAGCGTCAATCGATTCGGCAAGGGAAAGCCGATCCAAAACGCGTTCTTCACATGATGCCGGATCGGGCAGATTTTCCAAAACGTTATGCTCTTCATCCGGGTAGATGACAAGCGGCATCTGGTGCTCCTGCGCTGCGACTTCTTCCGGTGTCATACCGGCAGCGGCAGCGATTTCGGAAACGGTCGGTTCGCGTCCGAGCTTTTTGCCCTGATACTCTCTGGCGGCTTCGATTTTTCCGGCGGTTTCCCGGAGAGAACGGCTGACTTTGAGCGGCCCGTCGTCCCGCAGAAAGCGCCGGATTTCACCGGCAATCAATGGGACGGCATATGTAGAAAAACGATAGGAAAGCGACAAGTCGAATTGACGAACCGCCTTCATAAAGCCGATGGACGCCAACTGAAACAGATCGTCGCTGTCAGAGCCGATGCGGGCGGCACGGTCAGAAAAACGGCGGATGACTGCATAGATCAACCCGGTGTTCCGATCCAGCAGGGATTCCATTGCCGAGCCGTCACCGCCTTGGGCCGCACGGATCATCTCTGCCGGTGCGTATTCAAGCGCGGCCTCTGTCATTTGGCACGATTCGGGATGCGGATGATGCGCTTTAAAAGCGTCACCTTGGTTCCTTTGCCGGGTTTTGAGACAACGCTCATGCGGTCGGTGAAGCTTTGCATGATGGTGAATCCCATGCCGCTTCGTTCTTCACCGCCGGTGGTAAACATCGGTTCCATTGCTTGATCGATGTTTGGGATCCCCAAACCTTTGTCGCGAATGACAAATTCGAGCGTGTCGCCGTTCAGGATGCGCGCGGTGATGGTCACGGTTCCGTTGCCATCCGGATAGGCATGCACAATGGCGTTGGTGACCGCCTCACTGATTACGGTTTTGATGTCGGCAAGTTCTTCCAGCGTCGGATCAAGCCTGGATGCATAGGCGGCTGCAAAGACGCGGGCAAAACTTTCGTTGATGGATGAAGCGGGAAATTCCAGCTTGGTTTTCCGGGAAGCATCTTTGTTCATCTGTAATCCCTCTCAGTTCTCTTTCGGTGTCATTGGTATGATTTTTGAAATGCCTGCACTGACAAGAACACGGTAAGCCTGTCCAGGGACGTTTTCAACGCGGAGCGTGCCGCCGATGTACTGCATCCGGCGCCGGATTCCCATTAAAAGCGCCAGCCCGGAGCTGTCCATAAATGTCAGCCCGGACAAATCCAAGATCAGTTTGCCGGGCTGGTGATCATCCAGCAGTGCGCAGGAACGCCGGATCGCAGCAGAGGCGGCATGATGATCCAGTTCACCCGCGAATAAAAGACAGCCGCAATCTGTTCGTGTGATATATTCCACCGTCATGCGATGAAGAAACCTCCTTGGTATCTTTTCCGGTAAAAAAACAGCTTCAACGGCGATGATCCGTTGAAGCTGTTTTCGGTTGATCTCCGGTACTTTAATTGTACCGCAGACGGTTTGTCAGATTATGTTGTATTTCGCGTTGTCCTGCATCAAATACTGCATGGTTTCCTTGCAACGCCCCAGGAAGGAAAGGGAACCGCAGCAAAGGACGACATCATCCGGACCGGCAAAGCGCAGCGCGGAGATGAGCGCCATTTGGGGGCGCTGTGCAATGCAGACCAGCGGTGCTTTGCCGGATGCCAGCGCCGCCGTTTCGCGTGCAGGCAGCGCCCTATGTGACGGCGGTGTTGTTGCGATAAAAACGTGGCTGCGCCGTGCGATTTCGGGGATGCACTTGGCATAGTCTTTGTCGCGGAACATCCCCATAACGGTGATGATTCGACGGTCTTTGAGGAGAGAATCCATGGTTTGGCAAAGCTTTTCAACGCCGTCCGGGTTGTGCGCGCCATCCAAGAGGACACAGGGCGCATCATAAATCTTTTCCATACGCGCCGCCATCGGCTTGCCGGCAATACCGGCGGCAATCGCAGCATCGTCAATCGCGTATCCTGCCTTTGCAAGCAGATGCAGCGTTTCGATTGCGCTCAGGGCGTTTTTGGCAAAATGAACGCCGGGCATCTTCGTCCAGTATTCATTTCCACGGTATGTGAAGCGTGTGCCGTTCAGGTCTACGCTCAAGACGGCAAAATCAGATAAATCGGGGACGATCAGCTGAGAACCGGCAGCTGCGCACGCGGCGCGAATGGTTTCGAGCGCTTCCGGTGCCTGCTCGGCGTATGTCACAACCGGGCAGCCGTCCTTGATAATCCCGCATTTTTCGGCGGCGATTTTCGAGAGTGTGCCGCCAAGGACAGCCATATGGTCGTATGAAACGGACATAATCACAGCGGCAAGCGGCTTCTGAATAATGTTGGTTGCGTCGTAGCGCCCGCCAAGCCCGGTTTCCAGCACGGCAAAATCGCAGCCGGCTTGCTGATAGATCAGAAATGCAGCCGCCGTCACGATTTCAAATTCAGTCGGGATGCCTTCTCCGGCAGCCTCCATCGCATCTGCCGCCGCCTTGACGGAGAAGATTGCATTGGCCAAACTTGCTTCATCCGCGGGCTGCATATTGACCTGAATCCGCTCCGCAAACATTTCAACGGATGGGGAAACATACATGCCCGTCTGATAACCAGCAGCCGTCAGCGCACCGGCGATCATGGCGGTTGTGCTGCCTTTGCCGTTGGTACCGGCGACGTGAATACATTTCAGCTTGTCTTGTGGGTTGCCCAGGCGTTCCAAAAGGCGGCCGATCTGCGCCAAACCGAGTTTTGAGCCAAAGCGCTCGCGTGAGACGACGTAAGCCAGTGCATTTTCGTAGGGGGTGGAATGTGTTTGATCCATTTGAGACAGCTCCTTTTTCTCGATGAAAGGGTTTGAAATTGGTCAGTTATCTGTTGATTCCACTTTCGAAGCAGGGAAAGCGATATGGTCTATGAGAAGCCCGAACAGATAGCTGATGAGACCGGCGGCGAGCGCCGAAAAAGTCAGACATGCGAGAGACAGCCATGAAGTAAGCCCACCGGCGTGGATGCCGAAAGCAGCCCAGCTGATCGGCGGAACGGATAAAGCGTTGAGCGTTGTCCAGTGGCGGGTGAAGAGATCTGCAAAAAATCCGCCCTCTGCGGTTGACGTCAGCTGACAAATGAGCAGGTAAATCAGTCCAACGGCAGCAGGAATCAGCACAAGGCAGGACCCGATCACAGCAAACGTGCGGCGGCTGCGAATCCGTTTGACAAAGAAGACAGCAATCAGCGATAAAACAGCGGCAGCACAGAGCGGGAGAATTGAGAACGTCAATGTCACATACAGCAGGCGGATAAAGAGCCAGAGACTCCATGCATGCGCATTTGCAGCAAACAGAATGGTGGCCGGCAGCAAGCAGAGAAGCGTGATAACCGCTGTGCCAAACCAGGCAAACAGAGCGTTCGCCAGAAAGTGACGGCGGGTATGTCCGGCTGCTTCATCCGGGAGCACGCGGGATAAAATGATAAAGAAGCCGCCTGCGGCAGCCAGCGTAGCCGCGCAGAAAGCAGACAAATCCAGCGGCAGGGAATCGTATCCAAAGTCAACGGCAGCTTTGAAAAACGCATGAAAACTTACCAGAAAACCGGCAAGCAAAGCCACAACAGCCACAGAAAAGAGAATGCGCCAAGGACTGCGGAGAGAAAAAACATTTCGAAGCCGCAGCTCGAAGATTTGCCAGGTCGTCATAAAAACCTCCAGATCAAAGATTAGTTGAATGTATTTCCAGCATCGGCATCAAACAAAGCGTAAACGCTTGCCCGCAACTGTGCATGCTGCGGTGCATCCAATTGCGGATCCTCTGCCAAAAGCCGTTTTGCCGATGCCTGTGCCTCCTGCAGCAGGGGCATATCGGCCGTCAAATTCGCCATACGCAAGGTCGGCAGACCGTGCTGCGCCTCCCCGAAAAAGGCGCCCGGCCCACGGATTTCGAGGTCGTGCTGTGCAATCTCATAGCCGTCCGACGAACGGCAGAGAATCTCAAGCCGCTCCTTGACGGCTTTTCCGCCCTGCCCGCAGGCCAGAATGCAGTAGGATTTGGCGGAACCTCTGCCAACGCGCCCACGGAGCTGATGCAGCTGACTCAGACCAAACCGCTCCGCATTTTCGATGACCATCAGCGTTGCGTTTGGATTGTCAACACCCACTTCGACAACGGTTGTAGAGATCAAGACGTCAATCTCACCCCGGACGAATGCATCCATGACGGCCTCTTTTTCATTGGATTTCATCCGGCCGTGCAGGCACGCGGTGTGAAGATCCGCGAAAACATCCTTCGCGAGCGATTCAGCATAGGCTGTGACGGATGTCAGGGAAGCATTATCGGTATCGTCAATCAGCGGGCAGACAATGTATGTCTGATGCCCTTCGGCGGCCTGTTTCCGCACAAAGGCTTCGATTCGAGCCCGCATGGAGGAACCGACTAAAAAGGTGTCCACCGTTTGACGACCGGGCGGAAGCTCGTCAATGACAGAGAGATCCAAGTCGCCGTATAAAATCAAAGCCAATGTACGCGGGATTGGCGTTGCACTCATGACCAGCAGATGCGGATGCAGCCCTTTTGCGGTAAGCGCCGCACGCTGGCGAACGCCGAAACGCTGCTGCTCGTCGCATACAACAAGCCCCAAGGATAAAAAGTCTACGCAGCGGGACAGCAGGGCGTGTGTTCCGATCACCATTTGGGCGCCGCCGGATGCGATTGCAGTTTCCGCTTCCCGGCGTTGTGCCACCTTCATGCGGCCGGTCAACAGCGTGACCTGGATACCGAGCGGGGCAAAGAGTTTTTCAAATGTTGCGAAATGCTGGGCCGCGAGAATTTCGGTCGGTGCCATCAAAGCGGCTTGATGACCGTTTGCAATGACCTGATAGGCGGCAAATGCGGCAACTAAGGTTTTGCCGCTGCCGACATCGCCCTGAACCAGACGATTCATCAGCCGTCCGCTGCCTAAATCTGCCAGTACATCGGCAATCACCCGTTCCTGTGCGGCTGTGAGGGCAAATGGCAGTTCTGAACGCAGGGCGGTATCCGGGCGCCGGGGACATGGGATACCGCATAGACTCGTACGGCGGTTCTTTAAAAGCGAAAGGCCGAGCGTCAGCAGAAATAGTTCTTCAAAGATCAACCGGCGCCGCGCCTCTGTCAACATGTCATCCGAAACCGGCGCATGGATGTTCTCCAGCGCCTGAGAAATGGGCTTCAGGCCATGCGCAGCCAGCAGGCTGCCGGGCAGCGGTTCTGTTGCATCTTTTCCGCATGCGTCAAGCGCCGTCCGCACGGCAGAAATGACAGCTTTGTTTGTCAGGCCGTCTGTTAAGGGATAAACCGGCACAATATATCCCGGCGGCGGTTCGTCGCCGGAGACAGACTCAAATTCAGGCGAGACCATGGAAAGGCCGTATTCATCCAAAACCGCGCGGCCATAAAACTGAACCATTTGACCGACGCGGAACATCCCGCGGCGGTAGGGCATGTTGAAAAAAGAAATACGGATGGAACCGGTCTCATCGACCACGCGGAACTTCAAAATGGTTTTGCTGCTGCGCAAACGAGACAACACTGGCTCCGAGGCGATCAGTCCGACAAACCGGCACGGATGCTCCAGGCTGAGCGTCTGAATGGTGTATAGCTGCCGCCGGTCGTCATAAGTACGCGGATAAAATCGAAGCAGGTCGCCGATGGTTCGGACGCCAAGGCGAGCAAATGCAGCAGCTTTTTTTTCACCGATGCCGCGGAGCGCCGCGACAGGATCCGTCAGATGAAGGGATTGCTGCATAAACAGGTGCTCCTTTCCGGGCGGCGCAAAGCCAAAGGGGAAGCCGGCGGCTTAGCGCCGGCAAAACAGAAAGAATCCGTCGGCACGCGAACAGCCGCATACCGACGGATTCCACTGAATGGCTTATTCGACGCCGATGATAAAATAGTAAACGGGCTGACCGCCGTCCAGGAAGTTGAATTCCGTGCGTTTTCCGGCTTTCTGAGTCAGGATTTTGGAAACGGTTTCCCGATCTTCCGGGGAAGCATCTGCACCGTAGAAAACCGTGACAAATTCGGCTTCAGCCAGATTCAAACCATCCGCCAGCTTTTCAGAGACCGTCTGAAGCGAACTGTCCGTATCGCAGAGCTTTCCGCCGACAAGTGCCAGATAATCGCCTTCTTTGATGTTGACGTCATCAAAAACGGAATCCCGTGCCGCATAGGTGATATGCCCGGTGCGGACGTTCGGCAGACCAGACGTCATCAGCTCTTTGTTGCGTTCCGGCGTCTCTTCCGGGTCAAAGGAAAGCATTGCAGTCACGCCTTCCGGAATGGTGCGCGTCGGCAGGACAATGACGTGTTTTTCCGTTAGTGCAACGGTCTGTTCAGCAGCCAGAATGATGTTCTTGTTGTTCGGCAGAACGAAGACAATTTCAGAAGGCGTCTGGTTGATCAGTTTCAGGATGTCTTCGGTGGAGGGGTTCATGGTTTGACCGCCCTCTACGACATGGTCAACACCGAGATCCATGAAAACCTCTTTGATGCCGTCTCCGGCAGCGACAGCGACAAAACCGTATTTCTTTTCCGGTGCAGCAACGGTTTCTTCGGAAGCCGCTGCGTCACCCAGAGAAAGCTTTTCCGTATGCTGTTCCCGCATATTTTCGATTTTGATGGAGGTCAACGCGCCGTATTTCAGGCATTCTTCCAGAACCTGCCCCGGGTGATTGGTATGAACATGAATCTTGATGATTTCATCGTCGGCAACCAGCACGAGGCTGTCACCGCGTGCATCCAAAAATGAACGCAGGGGAGAAGGATCCGCTTTTGCCGCATTCCGGAGAACGATCAGTTCCGTGCAGTAGCCGAAACGAATGTCCTCTGTTTTGTAGTCGGAGAAATTCGCGGCACTTTTGGTAGCTGCTTCCAGCGCTTCCGGATTGTCACGCGTGATGGTAATCCCGCGGATTGCGGCGAGCATCCCTTCGAGGATCAGACAATAGCCTTTGCCGCCGGCGTCTACGACACCGGCTTTGGCCAGCACCGGGTTTTGGAGCGGCGTTTCCGCCAAAGCTTCATAGGCCCGTGCGATGGTGCCGTCGAACATCTTTTCAAAATCGCCGTCGGCGGCATATTCGATGGCTGCTTCCGCGCTTTTCCGGGCAACGGTCAGAATGGTACCCTCTGCGGGCTTGTTGACGACGCTGTAAGCCATCTCAACACCATTTTTCATGGCGGCAGCGAATTGCGCCGGCGTTGCTTCGTCCAGCTCTTTTAAGTATTTGGCGATGCCGCCGAAGAGCAGCGACGTAATGACGCCGGAGTTTCCGTGAGAACCGCGCGTCAGAGACATGGCTGTTTTTTCAGCGGTTTTTCCGAGACGGGTGTGATCATATGACGCGAGATCTTTGACGGCGTGGTTGATCGTCATCGACATATTGGACCCGGTATCTCCGTCTGGGACGGGGAAGACATTCAAATCGTTGAGCGCCTGTTTTTGATTCTCAACAACGGCTGCAGCGTTGATTACCATCTTTTTGTAATCGCTACCGTTGATTACGTTTTTCAAGGTCATCCAACTCCTAAATCAAATAATGGACTGTCTGAAAGGATCAGTCGTCAAGAATAATCGAATCAATGTGAACGTCAACGCTGCTGACCGGGATGCCTGTCTGACGCTCGACAACGTATTTGACTTCGTTCATGATGGATTTTGCAATGGCGCTCATATTCATCCCGTATTGAACGGCAATGTGCAGCTCCAACGAAACGCTGGCGCCGTTGGTGCGGACTTTGACGCCTTTATGGAAATTTTCACCTTTCAAAAGAAGCACAAGCTCATCGGAAAAACCGCGGACGGTCATCCCCTTGACGCCAAAACAATTCAGCGCGGCGTAACCGCCGATCAGTGCAATCATTTTTTCAGAGATTGTAATTTCGCCCTTTTTGGTAATCAGCTTCATCGAAATACCTCCTGTATAAAAATCACCATGGATACGGCACCGCGTGCCGTACAGACGGCTGGAATCAAGTATCGCAGTTCGGAAAACTGCAGGACTTCAATAAAAAACCAATCTATATTATTTTACTATATCCTGGGAGATTTTGCAAGTAGCAAGGCGCTAAAAGGCCATGGAATCCGTG
>CAJLFQ010000075.1 GCA_905205975.1 uncultured Eubacteriales bacterium
AAATCGACCGACTGCAAAACGGCGAGGTTTCCAAAGGCGTGCCAGCGTCCCCTGATACATCGGGTTCGGCAGGTCAAAATACGAGAAGTAACGCTTCAGGTAGGTGTGATTCAACAGAGCAAGCTGGCCGGAAGAGACGATTTCGGAGACGGCCGTCAGCAGCAGCATGATACAGGCGACATACTGCGCGATGGAACCGACGGAAAGGTTTCCGCGGAGCGCTGCGGCAATCAGCAGCAGATACACGCCGAAACGCAGGGCGTACTGCGCCAGCGTGGCAATTAGATTCAGCCGGGCGCAGTGCAGGCGCATGGTCTGCTCTGCATTGCACAGGTTATCATAGATCTCTCCCTCATAATGAACAAGCGGCTTTTCCATGCCGTACAGCCGGATATCCATGCCGCTGGTATAACGGCTGAAATACTGAAAGAATTTTTCAAGCACGATATTATACTGCGTGCAGTCTGCATAATAGGCCAACCGATGCCTGGCGGCCTTCGCGTTGATCGGAATGCGCAGCAAAAGCGTCAGCAGCACGCCGCCGATCAGGGCGGCCTTCGCCCAAAGGGGGATTGCGCCCGCTGCAAAAAAGGAAGCCGTCAAAGAGAAGGATGCCAGAACCTGTACCAAAGCGCTGATCAGCCGGTCCATGGCGCTTGTCAGATAAAAAATATTGTACCCGGTGTTGGTTTCTACCTGGATCCGTTCGCATAAAAGCGCCACATCGCGGTCCTCGATGGAGGCATAGGAGAGATGCATTGCCTTCTGTGCATAACGCCATTCATGCGTGCAGAACGTTTCAGACGAGCCGATATTTCTTTGTGCCGACAGATAGGAGTGCAGCACGCCGAACAAAGCGGTCAGCCCGATGGCCAGTGCGGCGTACAGCGCCAGTGTTGATCGCGGCGCACCGGCCGCCAGAGCGTCAATCAGGCGTGCGGAGAAGAAAATCGGCACATAGGGCGTCAGCGCCGAGACGATGCAGTCCAACAGCAACGCGCAGAAATAGCGGCGGCTCAGCGAATACAAGAGGTGTATGGCCCGGCGGCCAAGGGAGAGATGCTCTTTCCATGTCAGATGTTCTGTCATGCTTGTGCGCCTCCCTTACTTGTTTCAGCGTCATGTTCCGGGCTGTAATCGTCCCGGTACCAGCAGCTCTGGATTTCATAGAGCTTTGCATAGGCGCCGCCCTGCGCAATCAGCGCTTCATGCGTGCCTTCTTCGATGATTTTCCCGTCCGCCAAAAAGAGGATGCGGTCGCAGAAACGCGTCGAGGCCAGGCGGTGCGAGATGAAAAGCGACGTCTTGCCCGCAGTCATGTCGCGGTAGGCGAGATAAATGTTGTTTTCAGCGATCGGGTCCAGCGCTGCCGTCGGCTCGTCCAGCACCAATACTGGTGCGTTTTTATAAAGTGCGCGCGCCATCATGAGCTTCTGTGCTTCGCCGCCGGAAAGTTCGATGCCGTCCGCGTGAACCTGCTTGTCCAAATGGGTATTGACGCCGTTCGGCAGGGCGTCCAGCTTGCTGCCGAGTCCGGCGCGGCGCATACAGGCCTCCGCCCGCGTTCTGTCCACCTGATCGCCGAATGCGCCGGCGACGGTTTCCGCCAGCGAGAAAAAAGCCGTCTGCACCGTCTGAAACACCGGAGAAAACAAGCGGTAGTAATCCGCCCGCAGAAAATCGGCAGCCGGAATGCCGTCAACCCGGATTTCGCCGGAAGACGGCTCATACAGCCCGCACAGCAGCTTGACCAGCGTGGTTTTTCCGGCGCCGTTCATGCCGACCAGGGCGATCCGCTCTCCCGGATGAAAGGTGAGGCAGATGTCGTCGAGCGTATTCTGCTCGGCGCCGTCATAGCGGAACGAAACGTGATCCAATATGATTTCCGGCGCATGGCCGCACAGCGCCTCTGCATGCGCCGTGCCTGTGCCGTCACGGTCGGGCAGGTCGAGATATTCGCGGAAGTCGCTGATGACGAGGCTGGCTGCATGCAGATCGCCCCATGCGCGCACGATGTCTGCAATGTGTCCGGCAAACCCGGAGACCGCCGCGAAATACAGCACAAACTGTTCCACTGTAATCGCACCGCGCAGCGCCATGGCGATCAAAATGGCATAGGCCGCGCCATCCCGCAGGAGGATGATGCCGAGGTCGGGCAGACGGGAGGCAAACTGCCGCAGGTTCAGCCGCCGTTCCCATGCGATGTGTTTGTTCAGCAGATCGCGGTAGATTGTTTTCAGCCAGTCGGACATGCAGTAGATGCGGATGTCTTTTGCGGCGGCGAAATCCGCGGTGCGCCCGGTGATATAATCGAGCTTTCGGGAAATGTCTGTGCGTTCTGCGCGCGTTTGGTATTCATAACGCTGATAAGCCCGGGCGCAAAACCAGTTGACCAATGGCGCTGCCGTCAAAAACAGCACAAGCCATGGGCTGACGAAGGAAATCACCGTGCCGAACAGGATGTAGCAGAGGATGCTCTGCACAAGCTGCATGCTTGTCTGCGGCACTTCGATCAGTTTCACGACGCCGTTGGACATCCATGTCGCAGCCTGTGCGCGCTTAAAAAGATCGCGCGTTTCCTTCTTTTCATATGTCTGATAGAAGCAGTGCATGGATTTCTGGCTCAAAAGAACGTCTTGACGGAACCGATACCGGTTGACGTAAGCCCCCAGAACGGTCGAGAAAAAGTCTTTCAGCGCGGTGGCAGCCAGCATAGCGCCGAGCAGCAGTGCAACGGCCGCAGCCGCATGTGCAAACGTTTGGCCGCCGGTCACTTCGGCGACAACAAGCGACGGCAGCCGAATTTCGGCCCACGCCAGAAAAACGGCAAGTGGGACGCCAGCCGCCATGAGCCAGAAGGACTGCGGCGTGCTGCAAAGCATTTCACGGAAGCTCCAGAACGCGTTGCTCCAAGCCGAACGATACGGTTTCTTCTGATCGGTTTTACGTTTCAAATGACATCGCCCCTTTCTAATGGACACCCATAGGATATCACATCCGCCGCGCGAAAAGAAAAATCGTGCACCAACTGCATCTGCCGGTGCACGAATTGCATTTACAGAGCGGCGGGCACCAGAAATTCCGAGGTAAACGCACCGTCTTCGCTGTTGTATTTGACCCAGCCGCCGTGCTGCCTGAGGATGGCTTCCGCGTGGTGCAGGCCGAAGCCGTGCAGACCGCTTTTTCCGGAACGGAACAGGCTTCCAAACTTTTTCTGCTTTGCTCCGGCGGCATTGAGCAGGTAAAAATACAGCATGGTTCCTTTCATATGAATGGACAGGCGGAGAAACCGCTCGCCTTTGGCCAACCGGCACCCCTCGATCGCGTTGTCCAGCAGATTGCCGATCACGGTGCTCAGTTCGAGGTCGGACAGCGCCAACTGATCGGGCAGACGGACTTCCACCGTACAGGCAATGCCTTCCGATTTTGCTTGCGCAATCTTGGCGGAGAGCAGCGCGTCCACCGTGATGTTCCCGGTTTTGAGCAGGGTGTCCACGTTTTGCAGGCTGTGATCCAGCTGATCAATATAGGCAAGGGCGCGCTGGATTTCACCGGCTTCGAGCTGCCCCTTCACGGCCTGCAAATGATGATGGAAATCGTGCTTATAGCCGCGCATCTCACCGTAAATGCTCCGGACCTCCTCCAAGTGTTTTTTCGCCTGTTCTTCCTGCATGGCGACCAGTTTCAGATACGTTCGTTTCAGCATCGGATTTTCCTCAGTTTCTTGCAATAAACGCCCGGTTGACGGCGTCATATTTTCCGCGGGCGAGCGGAAGCTCCACACCGGACGTCAGCGTAACCGAGGCTCGCCCGATGCGGACAATGGTTTTCAGATTGACCAGATAAGAGCGGTGCACACGGAAAAAATCTGCGCTGAGCCGTTCGGCAAAGGCGGAGATGTTTTCCCTGATGCGGTATTCCTGCGAGCGGGTGTGGATCACGATATCGTGCAGAAACGACTCAACAAACAGAATGTCCGATTCAAACAGACGGATGGTTTCCCCTTCACAGGCGATCAAAACAAACGGCGGCGTTTCCGCCAGCCGCGCGGCGGCACGGGAGAGTGCGGAGAAGAGCTTCTCCGCTGCAACCGGCTTGACGAGGTAATGCAGCGCGTCGACTTCATATCCCTCGCCAACGTATTCAAAATGCGACGTGACAAAAATGATTTCGGCGCGGCTGCCGCAGGCGCGCAGCTGTCTGGCGAGCGCGATGCCGTTCATGCCGCTCATTTCCACGTCCAGCAGAAGCACGTCGTAAACCGAGCCGCTGGCATCGGCAAATTGCAGTGCTTCCGCGCTGGGAAAGATGTCGACTGCGCAGGCGGCATGCGTCTGCTGTGCCCAGTCGGAGACCAGCGCTTTCAGCGCTTCCGCCTGCGGGGCATCGTCGTCGCATACGGCAATCCGATGGGGCATTCCGATCATCCTTTCCGAAAAACAGATTCCTGCTTTGTTATCATCATACCATATCGGGCGGATTTTTTCAATCCGGAGCACGAAAAAACACGCCGGATGGTTTGACGCATCCGGCGTGTCTGAAAGCGCTTGAATTATTTCTTTGGCGCAAAGAACCAGATGGTGCCGCTTCTGGCCGGCAGCGCAAACGTCAGCGCGGCGTTTCCGGCGGTATCGAACTGTTCGCCGGTTTCCGGATTCGTGAAGCGGTAGGTGCATGCCGGGTCGAGCGGAGACAGGTGCGTGGTGAACGTTTCTGCTTCGGCATAGGGGTTGCGGATCAGATGGATAAAGCCGCTTTCTTTTTTGGGGTCAAAGAAGGCGTACGCGCACCAGTCATGGACGGAACAGCGCGTCTCTGTGAGCGGATAATAGTCGCCTTCCATCATGTAGGGCGCCGCCGGATGCCAGACGGTGTCGGCAAACGTGCGGACGCGGTCGAGCAGTTCCTGCGGATCGTCGCAGAAAACGCCGCTGTTGAACATCGGCCCAAGACCGTTGTGCAGCGCGTAGTTGTCCAGCCCGCGCGGATCCGGTTCATTCAGCAGGTATTTGCCGTTTTCTTCTTTCCAGATCACGGACAGCGCGCGAAAATAGGGGATCCATGCAAACAGCGCGTTGTAGAACCGCTGCTTGATCGGCGGGTCGCCGTAGCCGTAATCGGTGGGATGCATGGTGACGGAACGCCGCATCGTTTCCAAATCGTTCCGCCGTCCGCCAGATGCGCAGGAGTCGATGATCAGACCAGGGTTGGCCTCCAGCAGGGCGTCCCAGTAGGCGAGATAGCCCTGAATGTGCTGGTTTTCGGTCATGCCGATGCGGTCCGGCGCGTCTGCCTGCTGCCAGTAGGGCAGCGGGTCAAAGTTGAAGTCCTGCCGGTAGATGGCGATGTGACCCTCCTGAATGAGGCGGTTGACGTGGTTGGTCAGCCATTTGCGGCATTCCGGGTCGCCGAGATTCAGAAGCCCCTGCGCGTCTATCCAGGACTTTCCATCCTGCTCAACGCGGCGCTTCAAAACGAAACGTTCCGGCATTTCCGGCGGACGGTGATCCAGTATGACGCGCTCCGGCTCAAACCAGACCAAAAAACGGAGACCATGCCGGGCACAAGCTTCGCCGACCGGGCCGAACCCGTTGGGGAACCGTTCCGGATCCGGAATCCAGTTGCCGACCAACGGCCAGTGCCGTTCACCTTTTTCATCCCGGCAGGGATACCAGCCTGCGTCAATCCACCAGATATCGCCGCGGAACCCGCGCTTGGCGTAGGTTTCGATGGCTTCCAGCTGATTTTCTTCCGTGGTGTGCGTGAATTCTTCATCACCAGCGGGGTGATAGATCGGCATCATCGGCTGAACGGGCTGACCGGCGGAACGCGGCAGAATGTGCTGCATATACCAGCGGCGCCAGACGTTCATCCCGCGTTGTGTGTCGCCTTCATAGGCCATGACGGTGATCCGCGGCGCACGGTAAACCTCACCCGGCAGGAGGGAGAAGGCCGTGTCATACTGCTTCGCGGCAAAACGGAACCCTTCGCCGCGCTGTGAAAACTCTGCCAACCAGCGGCCCGGCCAGCCGATGGCGAGGTTGTACCCAAACCCTTCGCAGGCGACGCGGAAATAAGGGAACGCTTCGTTGCAGGAACGGCCTTCCGTCGGCGCGATCTGTTCCGTCTCCGCGGTGAGCGGCGCAGACGTTGTGTGATAGCCTTTTTCAGAATAAAAATCACCGGTGCAGCGGTACAAAACCGGCTCTTTTCCGGGCAGAATGACGTCCGCAGCGTACAAATCCGTGATCAGCGGGCTTTTGCTGCATGAAAGATTCCGGATGGTGACAAGATATTCATAGACCGGAAAATCAAGGTATTCCGTCGCGCTGACCGTGACTTCCAGCGCGTATTCCGGCAGGACGGCGACCGTTTCTGTCAGAACGAGGTTGGCATCCGGCTTTGTCCGGCGGACAGAGCGGATGTCGCCGAGCATTTGGAACGGGCTGCCTGCAATGCGCATGGAGAGGGGGCAGACGCCGTTTGCGGCGTGCAGCGCGTGGACAGCCTTGGCGATCCGTGCCATATCGGCCGGGGTGGTGCGGTTCGGGTCAATGCGGTTCATAGACAAGACTCCTTTCAATTTTGGTTCCGTTTTGCTTCTGAAGCATTTGCTTGATTGGAGGGTGTATGCAGAAATGCGCCTCAATTGGACGGCGCTTCCGTCCGGCGCAAAGTGCGCAGCTCACGTTTTGCCTCACTTGGCGTGGTGCGGGATTCGCAGATTTTCTGGATGGTTTTGTTGTGTGTCCAGACATCGAACCGGCCGGCTTCCAGCAGAGCGGTCACATCGGATGGAAGCGAGCGGTACAGCGTTGCAGCCGCCCAGGCAACGCCCATACGGGTGTAATATGCCGTACAGGTGACGGTGGTCAGCAGATGCAGTGCGCGCCGGCCGAATACGGCCGCAGGGAAGCGGCTGGACGCGCAGACAGCGGCGAACCGCGCCTCATACGGCTGCGTGCTGCCGGCGAGCGCCGACAGCCATGCAAACCATGCCTCAGCCTCGCCGGCAGGAAATCGAAGCGAAGCGCAGAAACTGTCGCAGAGCGACCAGTTGTCAATCAAGGGAAGAAACTGCTCAATGCGCGCCTGCTGCGCTTCAAACGAGCCGGGTGCCAGCGCCGTACAGAATCCGAGCAGCATGACCGACTCAAACGATGCGGGCTGAATCGGCGGGATGCCGCCGAAGCAGCGGATCAGCGCGGCAGCCAGCTGACGCAGCATGGGCAGGCGGACGCCGAGGATCGGGCGGGAACAGCCGGGGATCAGCGCGGCAGAAAAAGCGGCATAACCGCTTTCAGCATGCGGCAGCAGCGTGTCGTCCGGCCGGGCAGGGCAGAATGACCGCACTTCGGCCTCTGAAAAACGGGAAACAGCCAAGGGCATCCTCCTTTTCAATGACCCGGCAGGGAGCGGCGGCGCGGAATCGAGGTGCAAAATCTAAAGGAAGTGTACCATATTTCCGTGGGAAATGCAAGCAAAACCTACGGAATGACGGACAGAAAAAACGGGTTTGATGCGACAAACTGACGATAAGCGGAAAAAACGCGGATTTTTTTAGAGAAACCTTGACTTTGCATCCACGTTGTGATATAATAACAAGCACTGATGTTTAGATGGGAGAGGAGGTGCAATATGCCAACATTCAATCAGCTCGTCAGAAAAGGTCGCGAAGCAGCGGTTTACAAGTCCACGGCTCCGGCACTCCAGGTCGGCTTCAATACGCTGAAGCAGCATCAGACCGATAAGTCTTCTCCGCAAAAGCGCGGTGTCTGCACAGTCGTCACGACCAGAACGCCGAAGAAGCCGAACTCGGCTCTTCGTAAAGTCGCTCGTGTCCGCCTGACCAACGGCTTCGAGGTCACGTCTTACATCCCCGGTATCGGTCATAACCTGCAGGAACACTCTGTCGTTATGATCCGCGGCGGCCGTGTCAAGGACCTTCCTGGTGTCCGTTACCACATCATCCGCGGCGTCCTGGATACACAGGGCATGGCAAACCGCAAACAGGGTCGTTCCAAGTACGGCGCAAAACGTCCGAAGGCGGCCAAGAAGTAATCTCCGGTCCGGAATCAAGTTTTTTATTCCCGGCAAACGCGCGGTCTCGGAAGCCGCGACATCGCTTTGCAAGGGTGAATATATACGAAGGCGCACAGCGCCGTATATTTCCTCGAATGCAAGGCGCGCACGGGGGCTGAAAAATGCCTTCGAGTACCTGTGAAATCATTTCATTTTTAATGAAGGAGGGAAGATTTGTGCCAAGAAGAGGAAATGTACCCAAGCGGGAAGTTCTTGCTGACCCGCTTTACAATTCTGTCGTCGTCACAAAGCTCATCAACGGCATCATGTATGACGGCAAAAAAGGCGTCGCACAGCAGATCGTTTACGACGCTTTTGCCGCGGTCGAAGAAAAGACCGGCAAACCGGCGCTGGAAGTTTTCCAGGCAGCTCTGGAAAACATCATGCCGGTTCTCGAAGTCAAAGCTCGCCGCTTAGGCGGTGCAACCTATCAGGTGCCGATCGAGGTGCGTCCGGAACGCCGGAACACGCTCGGCATCCGCTGGCTCGTCACGTTCTCGCGCGCACGCAGCGAACGTACGATGGCTCAGCGTTTGGCAGCGGAAATCATCGATGCGTCCAATAACATGGGTAACGCTGTGAAGCGCCGTGAAGATACGCATAAGATGGCCGAGGCCAACAAGGCGTTTGCGCACTACCGCTGGTAGTCTGCACGCTGTAAAAACAACGTAAGGAGCAAACTATGCCAAGGCAATTCCCATTGGAGTTAACGAGAAATATAGGTATCATGGCGCATATCGACGCCGGCAAAACGACGACGACGGAACGTATCCTGTTCTACACGGGTATCAACCACCGTCTCGGTGAAACGCACGACGGCACGGCGACGATGGACTGGATGGAGCAGGAGCAGGAACGTGGTATCACCATCACATCTGCGGCAACGACATGTCAGTGGCTTGGTCACCGAATCAACATCATCGACACGCCAGGGCACGTTGACTTTACCGTCGAAGTTGAACGCTCACTCCGTGTTTTGGACGGCGCAGTTACCGTTTTCTGCGCGAAAGGCGGCGTTGAGCCCCAATCGGAGACGGTCTGGCATCAGGCGGATAAGTACGGTGTTCCGCGCATGGCGTATGTCAACAAAATGGACATTACCGGCGCAGATTTCTACCGTGTCGTCAGCATGATGAAGGAACGGCTGAAATGCAACGCCGTGCCCATCCAACTGCCGATCGGCAGCGAAGACTCTTTCCGTGGTATCATTGACCTCATCAAGATGAAGGCTTACTTCTATCTCGATGACAAGGGCCAGAGAATCGACGAGGAAGAAATTCCGGAAGATATGCGCGACCTCGCTGACGAATACCGCGTCAATCTGCTCGAATCGGTCTCGGAGTTCAACGACGAGATCATGGAAAAATATCTGGACGGCCAGGAAGTTTCCGAAAAGGAAATCCACGATGCGATCCGCAAGGCGACCATCGCGGTCAAAATGGTTCCGGTCGTCTGCGGCACGTCTTACCGCAACAAGGGCGTTCAGAAACTGCTGGATGCCATCGTTGCCTACATGCCGTCTCCGCTCGACATTCCGCCGATCAAGGGCATCGACCCGGATACCGACGAAGAAGTGCTCAGCCACTCGGATGACGATGCACCGTTTGCAGCGCTTGCATTCAAGATTGCAACGGACCCGTTCGTCGGAAAGCTCTGCTTCTTCCGCGTCTATTCCGGTAAAATCGATACCGGTTCTGCCGTCTACAACTCGACGAAGAAGAACCGCGAACGGTTTGGTCGCATCCTCCGGATGCACGCCAACCACCGCGAAGACATCGATACGGTCTATGCGGGCGATATCGCCGCAGCCGTCGGCCTGAAGAACACCACGACAGGCGATACGCTCTGTGACGAAAAGCATAAAGTCATTCTCGAATCCATGGACTTCCCGGAACCGGTTATCCGCGTGGCCATCGAGCCGAAAACGAAAGCCGGCCAGGAAAAAATGGGCATCGCGCTGGCAAAGCTCGCTGAAGAAGATCCGACCTTCCGGACCTATACGGATTCCGAAACCGGTCAGACGATCATTGCCGGTATGGGCGAGCTGCACCTCGAGATTATCGTCGACAGACTTCTGCGTGAATTCAAAGTCGAAGCCAACATCGGCAAGCCGCAGGTCGCATACAAAGAAACGATCCGCAAGGAAGCGATTTCCGATATGCGTTATGCGCGTCAGTCCGGTGGTAAAGGCCAGTATGGTCACGTCAAGATCAAGATCGAACCGAACGAGTCCGGTAAGGGCTACGAATTCGTCGATAAGATCACGGGCGGCGCCATCCCGAAGGAATACATCCCGGCCGTCAACGAAGGCGTCAAAGGCGCCATGGACGCCGGTATTCTCGCGGGCTACAGCATGGTTGACGTCATCGTCACGCTGTTCGACGGTTCGTTCCACGAAGTCGACTCGTCTGAAATGGCGTTTAAGATCGCCGGTTCCATGGCGTTCAAAGACGCAGCCGCAAAAGCGGATCCGGTTCTCCTGGAGCCGATCATGAAGGTTTCCGTCATGGTCGCAGAGGAATACATGGGTACGGTCATCGGTGACCTGCAATCGCGCCGTGCGCAGATTCAGGGCTTCATCGACCGCGCAGGCAGCAAGCAGAT
>CAJLFQ010000076.1 GCA_905205975.1 uncultured Eubacteriales bacterium
TTTCCATTTTGGGAAGGGCTTTTTTATTTTGCAAATCCGAAAAAACAAAACATGATCTTGCAGCGGCCGCCGAAATATGATATAATACAAATGCTTTCATATTTGAAAGGATTAGATCAAAAGGAGTGGTTCTGCAGATGGCATTTTCAGCGTATAACGGAAACGTCAATTTTGGCGACTGGAACCCCCAAAAAGTGAAACGCCTGGTTGGCATTGCAGCTGGCGTCATTTTTCTGATTGTTTTTTTCTCAACCTGCTGGTTTACGGTCAATGACAAACAGCAGGCAGTGATTACAACTTTCGGACGGGTGACAGGGACGGCAGACGCCGGGATTCACTTTAAGCTGCCGTTCGGCATTCAAAAAGCTGAGCTGGTTGACATCAACGTCTATCATAAAATCGAACTGGGTTATCGCTCGGATCCGGCGCAAATCGGCGACTATGAAACCATCGAGAATGAATCCAAGATGATTTCCGGCGATTTCAATATCGTCAACGTTGACTTCTTCATTGAATACAAGATTTCAAACGCCGAAAAGTACCTGTACGCGGCAAAAGACCCGGATACGGTTCTCAAAAATCTTGCGCAAAGCCAGATTCGCAATGTGATTGGCTCAAAGTATGTCGATGATATTCTTACGACAGGCAAAAGCCAAATTCAGGCGGAAGTCAAAGAATTGATCACCGAAGAACTTGCCAAGTATGACGTCGGCATCGTGCTGACCGATATCAAAATTCAGGACGCGGAACCGCCGACGGAAGAGGTCAATGCCGCCTTCAAGAATGTTGAAACGGCGAAACAGGTCGGTGAAACCGCAAAAAATGACGCGGAAGCATATAAGAATGCCCAAATCCCGAATGCTGAAGCGCAGGCTGACAAGCTCCGCCAGAATGCAGAATTTAAAAAGCTGGATCGAATCAATCAGGCGAAAAAACAAGTTGCCATGTTTGACGCGATGTACGAGCAATATGCGGTCAACCGCGAAATTACAAAATCGCGAATGTATTTCGAGGCCATCGAGGCCGCACTGCCGAACGTGAAGCTGTATATTGACGCCGCCGGCACCACGCAGAAACTCCTGCCGCTGGAAAACTTTCTGAATCTCCAAACAGGGAGCACAGCCAATAAGCCGAATACGGCACCGGGTCAGGAATAGGAGGGATCAATCATGAAATTGAAAATGAAACAGATTCTGCGGATCCTGATCCCAGTTCTTCTCCTGCTTCTGGTGATCGTCGTGTCCGCTTCCTGCTACACCGTCCGTGAAAATGAGTATGCCTGCGTGGTTCGGTTTTCAAAGATTATTGACGTGACCCCGTCAGCCGGCCTTCACTTCAAACTGCCGTTCTTTGACACCATCATCAAATTCCCGCAGACCGTCCTGCTCTATGACATTCCGCCTTCAGATGTAATCACTTCAGACAGCAAGTCCATGCGCGTGGACAGCTATGTGCTTTGGAAAATCACCGATCCGCTTGTTTTTTACAAATCGATCGGTTCTATTGTAGAGGCTGAAGTCCGGCTGGACAACATCACCTACAACGCGCTGAAGAATACCATGGGCACCATTGAGCAGGACGCGATCATCAACATGGAAGATGCCGCCAAACGCAACGAAATTTATGCGCAGATCACTTCGCAGGTCACTGAAAAAGCGGTTCTGTATGGGATTGACGTCGTTGACGTGAAAGTAAAACGGCTGGATTATCCGGCGGATAACGAACAGGCGGTTTACACGCGCATGATCTCCGAGCGCAATATGATGGCGGAGGAGCTGATTGCAAACGGCAATAAAATAGCCGCCATTACGCGCAACGAAGTGGACCGTATCGTCAACGAAACGCTTTCCAACGCGGAGCGCGAAGCAGAAGAAATCATTGCGGCCGGTGAATCTGAATATATGAGGATTCTCGGCGAAGCCTATAATACGCTTGATAAACAGGAGTTCTACCGCTTTGTGCGGGCGCTGGATGCACTGAAGGCGACCATGACCGGCGAAACCAAAACCATTATCCTCGGCGCAGACAGCGAGCTGGCGCAGATTCTGACCAACGACAATCAGAACGATTGAACATTTTGACGGGAGGAAGTTCTATGGAATTTTGGGTTGGATGTTTGTTTGCGGTCGTGTTTGCGATTGGCATCCTCATTACATCACTGCTGATCCGGCGCAGTAAAAAATGGATCATCGGCACTGTTCTCTGTTCCATGCTCACGTTTGTTTTTGCACTATACTGTTTGTTAACCATTCTGCTGGTAAGCGGCGTGGATTAATGCAAGCGAAAGAGGGATTTATATGGCCGTGAAAGGGTATACCAATTCCGAATCTGAGGTGCATCGTCAGCGCAAACTGGTTCGATTGACCATTTTTATGGGCGCGACGCATTTGCTGCTGATGGCCGCCAATATTCTTCTCGCGCTGACAGCCTATGCAAAAATCGCGTTCGTAGGCGTTGTGGTATATTTCTCATTGTTCGGGATCTATGTCCATGGCGCTGACCTGCTGGCAGAGTTGGGCTATGCGAAGATTCGACCGTTCCGTCTGTTCAAAATCATCAGTCCGATTGCATATTTTCTGACGTTTGCAATTGCCATTCTCAGCTGATCGCCGTTCTCAGAAACGGTATCTGATAAATAACAACATCTGGAGGTAACTTTATGAAACTTGGCGTTTTGACTGTTCTTTTCGGCAACAAGCCCCTCAATGAAACCTGCGCATACCTGAAGAATCTCGGCGTCGAGACGGTTGAAATCGGATGCGGCGGCTTCCCTGGAAAAGCGCACTGCGATCCGGAAAAACTGCTGGCAGATGAACAGGCGCTGAATCAGTTCCTGTCCGACATCCGTGACAACGGTCTGGAAATTTCGGCACTTTCCTGCCATGGCAACATGGTTCACCCGAACCGCGCAGTTGCAGATGCCTACATTGCAGACTTCAAAAATGCCGTTCTGCTGGCTGAAAAAATCGGCGTAGACACGCTTGTCACCTTCTCTGGCTGCCCGGGGGACTGCCCGGAATCCAAGCATCCAAACTGGGTGACCTGCCCCTGGCCGGAAGACTTCCTTGAGATTCTGGACTATCAGTGGAACGAAGTCCTGATTCCGTTCTGGAAGGATATGACGGCATATTGCTGTGAACATGGCATCCACCGCATTGCCTTTGAGATGCACCCGGGCTTCTGTGTCTATAACCCGGCGACGCTCCTGAAGCTGCGCGCCGCAGTCGGCGATGAAATCGGTGCCAACGTTGACCCGAGCCATTTGATTTGGCAGGGGATGGATCCGGTCGCAGCCATCCGCGAGCTCCGCGGCGCGATTTATCACTTCCATGCGAAAGACACAAAAATCAATGAATACAACACGGCACGCAATGGCGTCCTGGACACCAAACACTATGGCGACGAAGTCAATCGTTCCTGGATCTTCCGCTCTGTCGGCTACGGCATGAACGAAGAAAAGTGGCGTGAGATCATGAGCGAACTCGTTCTCGCTGGGTATGACCGCTCAGTCTCCATCGAACACGAAGACAGCCTGATGGCCCCGGAAGAAGGGCTTGAAAAAGCAATCGAACTGCTGAAACGCGTTCTGATCCGTCAAGGCAAACCGACCGATATGTGGTGGGCGTAATTCGCTTCCATTAAAAATACAGGCTGAATTCCTTTGAAAGAGAGCATCCGACTGGATGCTCTCTTTTTTGATTTGAATGTAAACCGAAATAAAGTGATAGTAGTTGACAATTGAGGAAAATATGGTATAATAAAGAAGCAGCGAAGGAACGGTTGACTACATTCGCTGATTTAGCATATCAGAAGGCCGATTAGGCCGATTAGCGATTAGGCCGATTAGAAGGATGAAAACGCAGGAAGGATGAAAACAAACATGACCGTGAAACAACAGGTGCTTGCGGCGCTGGAATCAGAGACAGGGGCAGATCTGTCCGGACAGGCGTTGGCGGATCAGATCCATGTCACACGCGCAGCTGTATGGAAGGCGATACGCGCCTTGCAGGAAGAAGGATATCAAATCAGTGCGCAGACGAATCGCGGTTACCGTTTGGTTGGAAAGCCGGATCATATCAATATGGAGCGGCTGCGCCCATTTCTGCATCAAAGCAGCGGCTTTTATCAGCTGGTCACAGCGCGAACACTCGCTTCCACCAATGACGCGGCAAAACAACTGGCTGCACAGGGGGCGCCGGAAGGAACCATTGTGTTTGCGGAACAGCAGACGGCAGGCAAGGGCCGGATGCACCGCGCATTCTTTTCTCCAGCTGGAACCGGCATCTACATGAGTTTGATTCTGCGGCCTGCGATTCCGGCAGAAGAAGCACTGTTCATTACAACATCTGCGGCGGCGGCGGTTGCAGAAGCGATTGAGTCCGTTGCAGGCAAAGCAGCAGGGATCAAGTGGGTCAACGATGTCTTTTGCGAGGGCAAGAAAGTCTGCGGCATCTTGACCGAAGGTGCATGCGCGATGGAAGACGGCAGCCTTGAATATGCAGTGCTAGGCATTGGAATCAACGCGATTGAACCGACCAATGGATTCCCGGAATCCATACGCGAAATTGCCGGTGCAGTGTGCACGCGCGCGGAAGCAGGGCCGGATTTCCGCGTCCGGCTGATGGCAGTTTTTCTGGAACGTTTCTACGGCTTTTATCAACATCTCAGAGAGAAAACATTCCTCAATGCATATCGGAGTCGTTCCATCCTGAAAGGATGCGCTGTGACGGTCCTGCGTGGCGGAAACGCCAGACAAGCCATGGCAGGCGATATTGACGACGAATGCCGGCTGGAAGTTCGCTACCCGGATGGAACAATTGGCCTGCTGTCATCCGGCGAGATCAGTGTTCGCCCGAACCAGATTCCGTGCGAAGGGAGCTGGAAATGATGCCGGGCAGAAAGCATTTCTCTGCACGCCGATGGGTTTTCTGTGCACTTTTTTCAGCGCTTCTGATTGCCGGTGCATATATCAAAATTCCAATGCCTCTGGTTCCAATGACGCTTCAGGCGCAGTTCGCCCTGCTGGCAGGGGTTCTGCTGGGTGCCGTGGATGGGAGCCTTTCAGTGTTGGTTTATATCCTGCTTGGCTTATGCGGCTTGCCTGTTTTTACAGGCGGTGGCGGGATTGGATATGTCTTATATCCGACCTTTGGCTATATCATCGGTTTTGCAGCAGGTGCATTTGCCGCCGGGGTTATCGTACAAAAAAGCCCCGCACCAACCTTTTGGCGCATTTTGTGTGCGCAGCTGGTTGGCTTGGGGCTGATTTATCTGCTGGGGGTTTTGTATTTTGGGCTCATCAAGACAGTTGTTCTGCACGAGCAGATCACCTTGAGCAAGCTGATTTATTCGTGTTTCCTCCTGACGCTGCCGAACGATCTGCTCCTGTGTACGGTTGGGTCATTGGCGGCAAAACGCCTGCTCAGCGTGTGGAAGCGGATGCGCTGATTACAGCTTGAGGTGCTTCAATGCAGGTGCAGCAATCGCGGCGATGAGAACGCCGACAGCGGCCTGCCCCAAGTTTGGAAGAACAGAGCCCAGCGCCGAATGGACGCCATACAGAATGGTTTCAAAGAGAAAATAACCTGCCACCATCCAAAGCTCACAGACGATGAAGACCAACAGGTTGCGGAGAGAAAGGCGGCGCCCGCGGATCAGGTATCCGCCGGCAAGTCCGATCAACCCTTTGATCACGAATGTCGCCGGCGCATAGACGGTATAACCGAGGATCAAGTCGGCAAGCGCACTGCCGATTCCGCCGACAAGGCCGGCAAGCGGTCCGACAAGCATGGATGCAATCAGGATGAATCCATCCCCGGCGTTGGCATATCCGATCACCGTTGGTATTTTGATGAGAATCGTTGCAACTGCAACAATCGCGATCAACAAACCACAGATAACAAGTTTTTTTGTGCGGGACATCATGTAACACGGTTCCTTTCGCAAACTCCGGATGCCCGGAGCGGATTTGTCTATATTATACGCATCTGCGTGATCAAAGACAAGAGACGCTTTCCATAAAGTATTGGCTGCTTTCCCTCAACAATGCATGGATATCGACAGAACGCAGCGCACTTTCTGGATTAGAGGTCAACTCTTTTCTCAGCTTGATTGATCATCATATCCGGTAAGATACGGCCCCCTTGCAGGTACCTGCAAGGGGGCCGTACAGATATCGTTTCACTTTGGCGGCGGGTATGTTCAGCCGTTTTGCTGGGAAGCTTCCAGTGCCTGCGCGATATCAGCCAGAATATCGTCGATGGCTTCCAAACCAAGGGAGACACGGATGGTGCCGGCTGAAATACCGGCGGAAGCGAGCTGGCTGTCATCCAGCTGAGAATGCGTTGTCGAGGCCGGGTGGCTGACGATGGTACGGACATCGCCGAGGTTTGCGACGTTTGCAATCAGCTTGAGCGCATCAATAAACCGTGCGCCCGCAGCACGACCGCCCTTCAGATCAAAGCTGAGCATGCCGCCGTAGCCGTTCGGCAGCATGCGCTGTGCAAGCGCATAATATTGGTTCGAAGCAACGTATGGTGAACGGACGTTGTCAACGTACGGGCTGTTCTCCAAAAATTCGGCGACACGCCGGGCAGAAGCCGTGAGGCGTTCCATACGAAGCGCCAGCGTTTCCAATCCTTGAATCATCATAAACGAGTTGAACGGAGAAGGCGCAAAACCAAGGTCACGCATGGTGCACACACGCAGTTTGGTGATGAACGCTGCATCTCCGAAGACATCAGAGAACACGATCCCGTGATAAGAGGGATCCGGTGCATTCATTTCCGGAAAGCGCGGATTGCCTTTCCACGGGAACTTGCCGGAGTCGACAACAATGCCGCCCATGACTGTACCGTGGCCGCCGATATACTTGGTGGAGCTGTGAATGACAATGTCTGCGCCGTGTTCGATCGGGCGGAGCAGATAGGGGGTGGGGAAAGTGTTATCAATGACGAGCGGAATGCCGTGGCGGTGCGCGATTTCCGCCAGTGCATCGATATCAGTGACATCGCAGGAAGGATTGCCTACCGCCTCTGCAAAAATCACCTTTGTTTTCTCAGTGATTGCGGCTTCAAACCCGGCCAGGTCCGTCGGGTGGACAAAAGTGGTCTTGATGCCGGAACGTGCCATGGTGTTGGAGAGCAGGTTAATTGCACCGCCGTAGATGCAGGAAGAACTGATCAGTTCGTCTCCGCATGCGGCCAGCGTCAGCATGATCGCATAAATTGCCGCATGACCGGTTGACGTGGCCAAAGCGCCGACGCCGCCTTCCAATGCAGCAATGCGTTTTTCAAAAACATCACTGGTCGGGTTGGAAAGACGGGTGTAAATGTTGCCTGCTTCTTCCAAGGCGAAAAGACGCCGTGCATATTCGGTAGAATCGAAGGCATATGCGTTTGTCAGATAAAGAGGCACTGCAGTTGAATGCGTCTGGGGATCAGGTGTCCAGCCTTCATGCAGTGCTTTCGTTTCAAAACGATAGTCAGACATAAATAACTCCTTTGCGGTTAATGGATCGGAATTGTGCGGTTACGCTTCAGCGGGACGGATAGTTTGAGATCGCTGTATTGTTCGATGATCTGCCCGTCAAACGTAAATTGAACCTCATTGATCCCGTCGAGTTCCGTCAGAGATAGGACGATGGCCTGCAAATACAGTTCACCGGTCAACTCAGATTTCGTAGGTTCGTCATCCGGCATCGGCACAACAGGCGCATCGTCATCGTCGTCCGAAGCAGACGGATGCGGCGTACTCGGCAAGAAATCGCTGGTCAAAAAACGGGGCGATAGATCGACATAAGCGACGTCCGCTTCCGTATGAACGCTGTGAAGCAGAAACGATGGAAAATATACGCCGGCAGGATTGCAGCGGAAAAAATCGTCAAAGAGAATCTGAACGACTGTTTCCGCCGCCGAAGTATCCTGATAAATTGTGCAGGTGCGTGCTTCGGCGTGCAGCGATTCCAGGTCCGAAGCAGGATAATAGAAGACAACGTCTGCTGCGGCAGATTGAAAGAAATCCGTTTGTGTGATGAAACTGGATTTCGTCAAAGCCTGACCATCCGGCAGCGGAATACCGTTTGCATACAGTGAGACGCTGTAAATGCCATCCAGTGCAGAAACCGTCTGGAACAAACAGCAGTCGGCCAGCCGACGCTCAAACGGCTCCATTTCGGCATAGGAGCCGCTGAAATCGATATAGAGCAGACCGTCACTCTCTGTGACGCTCCGGACATGCAGAGACGCTGGAAACGGGGAACGCAATTCAGCGGAATTTGGCCCATCCAACAGCGCGTTGATGAGCTGGCGCGGGGTGGGTGCCGCATCGTCTGTTCCGAGCACGACGCGTTTTTCTGAACGGATCAGCGTCCCGGATGATTTGGAGACATAATAAAGCCGGTATTCCTGTTGGCTTGCTTTCAGCCTGGACGAGAGGATGAGATAAAGCGCCACAACCGCCAGAATCAAAACCACAGATGCAATCAGGATCACGGTTGAAAAGGCGCTGCGGCGGCGCTGATTCCCCGTCATGCCGGATCTCCTCCATTCAGAGGAACATCATCCAAAAAGTCGTGATGTTCATTGGGGTCCAGAAGCGGGAACTTGACGATGAAGCGCGCGCCGCCGGAATCTCGGTTCATGGCTTCAACGGTGCCGCCACATGCTTTTACAGCGGAGGCGACGATGGAGAGCCCCAGACCGGTTCCGCCGGTTGCACGGGCGCGGGCTTTGTCCACCCGGTAGAAACGATCAAAAATGCGTTTGAGATCGTCCTGCGGGATGCCCTCGCCGTCATCATCGACAATGAAATGCGCCTGATTGTCACGGACATACAGGAAAACGCGGACTTCCTTGTCTTTTCCGCTGTATTTAATGGAGTTTTCCACCAAATTGAAAAAGATTTGGTACACCGAGTCGTAGTTGGCGTATACCATGACCTTGTCGGACAGTTCGTAGCGAATCGTGCAGTTGGAGGCGCGTGCAAGCGGTGTCAGCATTCTGCAAACCGTTGCGGCAACCGAAGAGAGATCCAGCTCCTCTTTCAATTCTGAACGGGAGATATCGTCAAATTTGGCGAGGGAGAGCAGACGGCTGCTGATGCGCGTTAAACGGTCGATTTCATTGCTGATGTCCGTCAAAAATTCGACGATCTCTTCGCGGCTCATGTTCGGCGTCTGAATGATCGAATCAGACAGCAGCTTGATGCCGGCCAACGGCGTTTTCAGTTCATGAGACGCATCCGAAACGAAACGTCTGCGGCGTTCATCCGTCGCAGCAAAAGTTTCACAGATGGCGTTCATCCCGTCGCCAAGGTGTACGAACTCTGAATCGCCGCCGGACGTGATCCGATAGGAGAAATTCCCTTTTTGAATTTCGCCCATGGCGCTCAAAAGAGCGCGCGTGCTGGAGGAAATGCGGCGGTAAATAAAGACAATTGCCGCGGCAAAGAGCAAAGCCAGACAGACCGAAAAATAGGCAAGTGTCTGCTGCATTGCCGCGTATTTTTCGGAGAGAGCATGGTCTGCATGAATCAACACGCCGACGGCGTATGGACTGCTGTCAGTCGATTGCATGGGGAACGTCAGCGAGAAGAAAAATGCGTGCTGAGCCCGGCTGACGAAAAAGATTGATCTGCCGCCCAAAGCCGCCGAAAAACTTTCGGTCAAAAGCAGGCTGCCGGTTTTGTTCTGTTCAGAATCGCTGTCATAGCGAACCAGCCCGGAGGCGTCAACCCCCATAAACCGGAAGGCGGGATGCGGTTCCGCATGACAAAACGTGTCAAAGGCTTCCGGAAAGAGGTGTTCGATTTCCTGTTGGAGGGATTTCAAATCACTTTCCACTGTGGTTGAAGCGGCTCTGCGAAAAAAGAACGGGGGAACCGTGTTTAAAAGTGCAATAATGAGAATGGCCGCGGCCGTCAAGATCGCAGTCATCTTGCCGGCCGCGGACGAAAAGAGCTTATGCATGTGTTTTACCTGTTTGCGCAGCGGACCGGGTTACACTTTGTAATAGTAACCGATGCCCCACTTCGTCAGGATGTGTTCCGGTTCGGCCGGATTGTCTTCCAGCTTTTCACGCAGGCGGCGGATATGAACGTCAACCGTGCGGATATCGCCGGGATAGTCATAGCCCCAGACTGTATTCAGAAGGGATTCACGGCTGAAGACACAGTTCGGCGAACGCATCAGGAGCTCAAGCAGGTCAAATTCCTTCGGCGTCAGATCGACCGGACGTTCTCCGACATAAGCCAGACGTTCACTCAGCTCCAGGACAATGGCGCCACCGTCCACACGAGTCTCATTTTCGCTCTTGGTATTGCGCGAAGCAGAGCGGCGGAGAATGGCACGGATACGGGCCTTCAGCTCCAGAACATTGAAGGGCTTGGAGATATAGTCGTCTGCACCGTATTCAAAGCCAAGCAGCTTATCGGTATCTTCGCCCTTTGCGGTCAGCATGACAACCGGGACTTTGGAGAATTCGCGGATTCTGCGGCAGACCTCAAGGCCATCCATTTTCGGAAGCATCAAGTCCAGAACAATGAGGTCATACTCATTTTCCTGAGCAAGGGCAAGCGCGTCTTCGCCGTTGTAAACAGCATCAACGTCATA
>CAJLFQ010000077.1 GCA_905205975.1 uncultured Eubacteriales bacterium
AGTGCTCGGCATCAACGGCCGCTTTTTAGAGGCTTCTGAAGCCGCCGCCAACAGCCTGCCGGTCGGTCTGTATGTGACGGCGGTGGATCCCAAAAGCAGCGCCGCGTGGAACGGTTTGACCGTGGGCGATGTCATCACGCGAATCGATGGTCTGTCCATTCCGGATCTTGCTGCCTTTATCAATGCGAAAAATGCGCACGAAGTCGGGGATGTTCTGGTGCTGACGGTCTACCGCGACACCAATCTTTATGACCGTCTGCCCGGTTCGCTCTATGAAATCAGTGTGACGCTGATGGATGAATCGCTTCTGAACAGCTGACTGACAAATGCACAGCGCTTACAGCCGCAGCGGACAAACCACTGCGGCTTTTTTTGCCCGCTATATGTGAGCCAACAGCACCCGGCTTTTGACAAGCCGGGTGCTGTCGTTATGTATGCGTTTCAAATGCCTGACGCAGCTTTTCAATCGCCGCTTTTTCAATGCGGGATACATAGGAGCGTGATATGCCAAGCCGTTCTGCGGTTTCGCGCTGCGTCAACGGTCTGCGCTCATTCAGGCCATAGCGCAGAATCATGATTTCGCGTTCCCGCGCATCCAGCTCCGACTGGAGATACGCCCGCAGAAGCGCAATTTTATCGCTTTTGAGGAGATTTTCAAACATATCTTCCTCGCTGCTCAGGATATCCATCAGCTCCAGCGTGTTGCCCTCGCAGTCAGTATCGATCGGCTCCGAGAGCGACACCTCACAGCTGACGCGCCGCAGGGTGCGGAAATGCATGAAGATTTCGTTTTCGACGCATCGGGCTGCATACGTCGCCAGACGCGTGTTTTTGCTCGGGTCAAATGTGCGGATCGCCTTGATCAGCCCGATCACGCCGATTGAAATCAGGTCGTCCTGATCGCCTGCCGCCGCATAATACTTTTTGATGATGTGCGCAACCAGACGAAGGTTGTGCTCAATCAGCTGGTTTCTTGCCGCCAGATCACCGGCGGCGGCCTGCTCCAGACAGGCGCGTTCTTCTTCTGCGCGCAGCGGCCTTGGAAATGAACTGCCGCTGTCCAGCCGCAGGGATAAAAACAACAGCCGTGACAGCGTGGTCAGCATTAGATGAAACATGTTTGTCTGCGCTTTTCGTTTGAAAGCGCCCCCCTTTCATCAGTCCCCGTGCGCAGCGCGCACCTGCATCTATCTTATGTGTTTTGCCGTTGCTGTTTGCCTGTCCGGTTTTGAAAAGACGCATAAATCCGCTTTATTTCTCTTTTTCGGACGGTTTCCGCTTGACATCCGCGCTTTTTTCCGCTATGATATATGCAGGAAACAGGCTTTTTTCCTGCTTCGCGTGTTTGTCATTCACCGGGGTGCGGCCGGCTGTGCCGGATTTCGTATGCCCGCGGGAAAAGGCCTGTCTGGCATCGCTTCGTGCGGTTCGGGGTTCGAATCCCCTCCTATTGTTCCGGCTGCTCCGCAATCGGAACAGCTTCGCCGGAAACGGCATCATTGTTTTTCTCCTGTCCGCGCCCGCGTGATCCTCACAGCGGCCTTTCGGCCCTGCCTGACACCGGATACCGCTTTCGTCCCGGATTGGCCAAAAGCCTAGCTTTCCGCCGGTTCGGGGCACTGCTGAAGATGTCAGCCGCCGGAAAGCCGTGCGGGCACGGGCAGGAGAACCCACTTTGAACCACTTTGTCAGTTCACCCTTCAGGAGGTTTGCCGCCCATGAAAAAAGTCATTGTCCACGAGAATCAGAAAGCACTGCTTTTGAAAAACGGCCGGTTTGTCAAACTGCTCTCCGCCGGAAAATACCACCTCTTCGGCGACAGCCAGATCGAGCTGCTGCCGCTTGACCAGGCGCTGGCATCTGAATTTTGCCCTCTGGAAACGCTCCTCGCCGACCCCGACATCGCCGCGCAGACCGTTTCCGTTGCGGTCGCCGACGATCAGCTCGCGCTGCACATGGTGGACGGCCGGTTTGCCGGCGTACTGCGTGCCGGGCGCCACGCCTTCTGGAACACGCTGCAAACGCATTCCTTCCGCCTGATTGACACGCAAACGCCGGAACTCCCGGACGATCTGTCGCCGGAGCTTGTGGCGGCGCTGCCGGACGACCTGCTGATCCGCGTCGACGTCAGCGAATACCAGAAGGGCCTCCTGTATCAAGACCGCCGATTCCAACGCATTCTGGAACCCGGCACGTATGCATTCTGGCACAACGGCACGCCGATCAGCGTGCGTCTGGCGGATACCCGTCTGACGCAGATGAACATCACCGGTCAGGAAATCCTGACGCAGGACAAAGTCAGCCTTCGCATCAGCTACGTCTGCAATTACCGCATCACCGACTTTGAACGTGCGTTTTCCGAAATCGACGACTATGCCGAACAGCTGCACGTCGCCGCCCAGCTGGCTATGCGGGATTACATCGGCAGCCAGCGGCTGGACGATTTGCTGGCCGCCAAGGATCAGCTCTCCGCCTATGTCCTGCAGCGTCTGCGCGAAAAAGCGGCGGCCTGTTTTGTGGAAATCGAGGATGGCGGCGTCAAGGATATCATCCTGCCCGGCGAAATCCGCGACATCATGAATACCGTTCTGACGGCGGAAAAACAGGCGCAGGCCAATGTGATTGCACGCCGTGAGGAAGTCGCTTCCACCCGCTCGCTCCTGAACACCGCAAAACTGATGGACGAAAATCAGACGCTCTACCGGCTCAAAGAGCTGGAAACCATGGAGCGCATCTGCGCGAACGTCGGCTCTATCAATTTAAGCGGCTGCGGCGATATCCTCGCGCAGCTGGAAAAGCTGCTGCACGGCCGAAAAGACTGACCTCTTTTTTCTAAAAAACGCCTCATGCGCTTTGCGCGCATGAGGCGTTTATCTGTTTCATTGAAGCGTCGTTTTACTTTGCATAGCAGAGCGTCACGCCGGTCAGGCCAAACGGCATGGTCGTATAATCCGCGTGATAGCGCGCACTTTGACCGTTTTCCCAGCTGCCGCGCATATGGAAGCAGTCCGGTCCGACGCCGTCAGGTTCAAAGCCCAGGTGATGCGGCCCAAACAGATTCCGGAGGCTGGACACGAGCGTCAGCTCAATATGGTTTTCTTCACCCGGTTTCAGCGTGATCGGAACCGTGTTCTCCAGGATGCTCGCTCCGGCCTCTTCCCCGTTCACACGGACATGGCAGACCATATAGCGGCCATCCAATTTCAAACAGGCTTCCGCCTGTTCCGGCGTGATGTCGGCGGCGAATGTCATGCGTCCGCAGAAGAACCGATAGCCGCTGCCCGGAATATCGCGCAGATCAATCTGATGGTCATCGGCGATGAGTGCATGGTCTGCGTCGATTTTGAAGTTGCCGAACAGATAGACCGGTTCGACTTCCGTGTCCAGCGCCAGACAGTTGCGCAGGCTTTCCGTCGCATCCGGGTCATAGAGCGCATAGCGGACATTCGGCGATTCGTGCCAGCGGACCTGATACACCAGTTCGTTGACGCCTTCATGGACAAATCCGCTGATATCGCATTCCTGGAAGAAGACGTCAAACGCGCTCTTCTGCATGGTCAGGCGCTGTCCGTTCAGCGTCATCCAAAGCTGATCGCTGCACTCTGCCAGCAAACGCAGGCGCAGGCCGCTTGTTTTGACGGTAAAGGCATATTTCACCCAGAGGTCGCCTTGATAATCTTCGTCTTTGACGAGGCGTTCAAAGACCTCATAGACGTTGTGCGGTTCATCAAAATCGACACTGTTTTTGCTGATGCTGACAAGGTCGAGCTGGATGGCATTGTCGTCCCCGCGGACAAAGGTGAAGCGATCCGCGATGTTTTCGCCAAAGCGTTCATAGCGGTGCGGTGCCGCCGTGACCGATTCGTCTTTCAGGAAAATGGCGGATTCGCCTGCCGGCAGGGTGAAATGCTGTTCGGCGCGGACAGCCGTCAGCGCCGTCAGATCCACCTTTGCAAACGAGTCGTCCGGCAGCGCGACCTCGGCATCCTGCTTCGTCTCATTGACCATGTAGAGCAGCCGATAGCCGTCACCTTCGCGGTATGTAAACGGAACGCGGCCGCGGAGCGCCAGTCGAACCGGTTCTGCGGCGCAGATATCGCCGTAATGGTCTTCCAGTTTCTCCGTGATGAAGCTGTAATCGTCCGGCTCGCCTTCTGTATACGCGGGCAGCATACCGTATGCGTAGACGTGTCCGCCGGCGGCCATATATGCCTGCAGCAGCGCTTTGGTCGACGCGGAAAGCGTCAGGCATGCGGGCAGGATCACGCAGCGGTACTTACACAAGCCAACCGACAGCTGACCGTCTTCCACATGTGCATGGCGCGCCAGAATGCGTTCATCGGCAATCTGCCAGCTGATGGCGCGATCCGTCAGCGCGTTGGACAGTTCATGCAGCTGAGCGTCCAGCTCTCGGGCCGGTTGGTGGTTATGAAGCAGGAAATTCAGGTAGACGCTTGTCACTGGGTTGATGACCAGAGCGTTCGTCGCCTCGCGGCTGTTGGCAATCAGATAGCTCAAGCGGTCAAAATATTCGTTGAAAACGCGGTATTCCGTCCACCAGGTGTTGTGCGGGGTGAATGACGGCGGATAGTCCAGTTTGCCCTGTCCCCGCAGGCTGTAACTCGACAAATGCTGGCAGATGCGGTTGACGCCGCGGACAAACTGCCCCTCTGCGATCAGCCGCAGTTCCCGCGGCGTTGCATCCCAGCCGCTGCAGCCAAACGTCTCCGTGAGGATGAATTTTTTGCCGAGCTGCTGTGCTGCACTGCCGACCTGTTTGCCGGACAGCCATGCATACGGCGTCCGTCCGAGATGGTCGATGCCCGGCATGGTTTCATATTCATAGGACGGTGTAACGCCGGCGCCGCCGAGCATCTGCCCTTCCAGACTGCCTTCTTCGATGCTGTGCCCGGTGAAAACGACGTTGCGTTCCGTACACCAGTCGAAAATACGCTTATAGTAATTCTGTGTGTACAGTTCGTTCAGGAGGCTGTAATAGCGGTAGCGGAAAGCGTATCCGGCCTCGCTGAGGATGAACAGATAGACAAGCCCATCGCGGATATCGCCGCCGTAGCGTTCTGTCCAGATGGGTTCTGCCACCGGCGTATACGGCGTTTCTGCGCGGAAATACTGCGGTTCATCGGTAAAGAATCCCATCAGCTCATGACCGAAGCGATCGCCGAAGCGGCGTTCGTATTCGGCGTAGGTGATGTCAATGAATTTGGAGACCACGTCCGGATTCAGAATATCCGTGTTGGCCGGGCTCAGTCTGCGGTAGACGCAGTGGTATTCGGTTTCGCCTTCGACCGGCGCATCGATCCGTTTGGCAACGCCGTCATGGACGGTATAGACGCAGAACGCCTCAGGGTCGAATGCCGATTTCACCTCATAGAGCAGGTAATTTGCAAGGTTCGCCGGATCCTTCAGGAGAATCCCGCCGGCAAAGCCGCTCGGCCACCCGTTTTCATCGTAGACATACGCCTGCATATGAAGGCGTTTGGCCTCGTCAAGGCAGGCTTCAATGCACTGGAACCAGCGTTCACTCAGGTATTCGACTTTCAACCCTGTCCGGGCGTGCATGATGAAGCCGTGAATGCCGTTGTCATACATGGCTCGAATCTGCCGGACAAGCTCTTCGGGGTCCAGATCGTTGTTCCAGCTCCAGAACGGGAGGGAGGTATAATCGCTCAGGTCGACATGGCGCAGTTTCTGAAGCAATTCGCTCATATTCAAATCCTCGCAATCTCTGATTGATATGCTTTGATTGGTATGCTCTCATTCTACTACAAACCCGCTCCGCTGTCAAGCTTTGAGCTGCCCTTTCCGCCGGAACCGGGCAAACATCGGAACGGAAAAATGCAAACCATTCAGTTGTGCCGAATCCAGACAGCCATCTCTGTTTCGCCGCGGTTTGCAAAGGCGTGATACGGAATCAGGCGTGCCGTAAAGGCCTCTTCTTCCGGCTGTTTGCCGCTGTAAAGCGGTTCGGTGCATTTGGGGCGGAACGCCTTTGCCGTTACAATGCAGCCGAAGCGGTCGTCGGGCATCTCTGCAAACGCCGGATCGTCTGCCAGCCGGACATTCCACAGGCCTGCGCCGTTGTCAACCCCTTCCATGCAGTAGACAACCGGGCCGCGCATCACGGCGGCTCTGCCTGCGTCTGCGCGCACCATTGGGTTCGGATAGACAAGCCGCGGCTGCATATCGAACATCAGCGCGATTTCGTCGCCGTCCGACACTGTAAACACGTCGTAGCCGTTTTCGAGCGGCTTCGCATATGCCGCGCGGCACCATGCGGGAACCCGAACCGCAAGCCGTGCTTTCGGACCGTGATACCGGATGCGAACGCTGCCGTCCAGCGGATATGCCGTGGTCTGCGTCAGGCTGACTGTCTGCCCGCGGAAGGAAAAATGCGCTTCAGACTGCATGAATTGATGGCAGTAGATGGTTTCCTCGTCAGCCGTATAGAGGATACCGCCAAGAGACGCCAGAAAACGCGTCAGGTTTGGCGGACAGCAGGAGCAGTTAAAAACTTTGACCCGCTGTGTAATCGGGTGCCGTTCCGTTTTGCTCTGGTTCAGCACCGGGTCGATGGCCAGCGGGTTTTCATAAAAGAACGAATCGCCGTCCAGAGAAATGCCTGCCAGCATACCGTTGTACAAAATGCGCTCCACCGTGTCGGCATATTCCGCCCGGTTTTCCAGCAGCTGCATCCGCCCGGCAAAGAGTGCCAGTGCAATGGCCGCGCACGTTTCCGCATACGCCGTGCGGTTCGGCAAATCATAATCGACGGTAAACGCTTCACCGTTCGCGGTTGAACCGGTTCCGCCGGTGAGATACATACGGCGCTGTGTGATATTTTCAAACAGCGCCTCGCAGGCCGTCCGGAGCGCTGCGTCGCCGTCGATGCGGGCGAGGTCTGCCATCGCGCTGTACAGGTAGGAAGCGCGCACCGCATGACCGACCGCAGTCCGCTGTTCCCGAACCGGCTGATGCGATTGCAGATAGAGGTCCAGCTCTTTGGGGTCTCTGCCGCGCTGATCGACAAAGAAACGCGATAGATTCAGATAGCGTTCTTCATTTGTCGCCTGCCAGAGCTTGACCAGCGCCAGTTCAATTTCTTCATGGCCGGGCGTTGTGAAACCGGCCGTCTTTTCGATCACAAAAACGCGCTCGATCAGGTCTGCAAACCGGCAGACACAGTCCAGCAGGCGACCTTTTCCGGTCGCATGGAAATAGGCAACGGCCGCTTCCATCCAGTGCCCGGCGCAGTATAGTTCATGGTCGCCCCGGCGCGTAAAGCGGTTTTCCGGTTCGCAGGTCGTATAATAGCTGTTGATATAGCCGTCCGGCCACTGGTTGGCGGCGACATCCGCAATCATACGGTCAACGGCGGCTTCCAGTTCCGGCTCCGGCCCCTGCTCCAGCAGATAGGCGACGGCCTCAATCCATTTGGCCACATCGGAATCCCAGAAGATGTGCGGGCGGTTTTTCTCGCCTTCTTTCCAAGCGCAGCGCAGCGCGTCGAATCGCCCGGTCTCCTGAAAGCGGTCGAAAACCGCGTGAATTGTGACGTTTCGGTTGAGATCCTGCCAGTGTTTCCAAAATCCGTCTGTAATGACCACCTGGTCGAACGGAATGGCGTGCATCGTGTGCATGGGTGAAATCGAGGTCATGGGTTCTTTTCCCTCTTTTCTGATTTTCTTCTTGCGATTTTTCAAAGGATGTGATATGATTATACCGAATTGCAGGATTGCACACAACACCGGTTCCGGTAGAAAAGAGGAAAAAATCCGACCTCATGTTCGAATCTGTTTGCTATATCAGCGCAGGGCGCTTCACCGCGCGGGAAACATGGATCCACCCCAGCCGCTGTCTGGACAGCGATGAGGTCATTTATGTTTTGCAGGGGCCCATCCGAATGACCGTCGGCGGGCGGCACGAAGAACTCAACAGCGGCGATGCGCTCTCCCTGCCGCACGGGCTGTGCCATGCCGGCGATGCGGAGAGCCCTGCGGGTGTTTCGTTTTATTGGGTGCATTTTCGCGGGCCGGATGGGTTCCGTCTGCCGTTTGACCGGCTGTCTGCCGTTCAATCGGCGCAGCTGGATCTGATGTGGCGTCAGCTGCTGCACATCGCCACCGGCGATTATCCGCCGGAAGCATCCGACTATGCGCTGCGCCTGATTCTGGTGGAGTTATGCCGCCGCGCAGCACCTGCGCAGAAGGGTTCACCGACGGCGCAGCAGATCGCCGAGTGGATCCGGGTCAACAGCGACCGGCCGCTGACCGTCGCCGCAGCCGCGGCGCATTTCGGCTATAACCCCGATTACCTCGCCCGTGTCTTCAAGCGCGCCGATCCACGCGGACTGAAAGCGTGCATCGACGAATCACGCATGCAGACCATCAAGCAGCTCCTGCTCTCTACCGATCTGCCGCTGAAAGAAATCGCCAGACGGTGCGGCTTTGAGGACTACGCCTGTTTTCTGAAATTTTTCTCGTATCACGAATCGCTGACGCCGACGCAGTTTCGGACAGCCTTTTACCGCCAGCACACCAACATCCGCTGAAATCAGACTGTTTTTCAGGATACCTTGAGATGGCATTTGATTGTCATCCCGGGCGAAACCGGAGGAATCACCATGAACAAATACGATATCGCGGCCTATGTGTGGCCCGCCTATACCGGCGATGAACCGCGTTCCCGGATTTTCTGGGAAAAAGGCATCGGCGAATGGCAAACCGTGCAGACGGCAGAACCCCGCTTGGATGGGCAGATTCTGCCGCGGAAACCGCTCTGGGGCTATCAAAATGAAGCAGACCCAGCCGTCATGCAGTTTCAGATCGATCAGGCACTGAAACACGGCGTCAATGTTTTCATCTACGACTGGTACTGGTATGACCGCCGCCCGTTTCTGGAACAATGTCTGGACAACGGATTCCTCGGCGCCGCCAATCACACGGAAATGCGCTTTTATCTGATGTGGGCCAACCATGACGCCTGCGACCTCTGGGACAAGCGCAATTCGTTCAACGGCACCGTCGTTTGGGAAGGCTCGCAGCCGCAGAGCGAGTTTGACCGCATCTGCGACCGTGTGATCCGGCAGTATTTTGTACAGCCGAACTACTATCGAATCAACAGGTGTCCGGTCTTTATGATTTATGACGTCTGCAACCTCATCAAGGGGCTCGGCGGGTTGGAAAAAACGCAGGCGGCCCTTGCGCGTTTTCGCGCAAAAACAAAAGCTGCCGGATTTCCCGATCTGCATCTTCAGCTGACCATCTGGAGCGAACATGCGGTGGATATCAGCGGTGTGGACAGCAGCCGCACGGGTTCTACACGCGACATCGTGCCGCTGCTCGGATTTGACAGCATGTCGCACTATCAGTTCGTCCACTTTGTCGACTGCAATCGCGGCTATCCCGCGCTTTTGCCGGATGTCGCGCGTGAATGGGCGCGGATCGACCGTGAATATCAGGTTCCATATTTCCCGCATATTTCCATCGGCTGGGACAACAATCCGCGGTATACGAAACTGGTTCGACCGGTGATGACCGGCTCCTGCCCGGAAAACTTCAAAAAAGGCTTGCAGATGGCGAAAGCATACGTGGATACACATGACCTGCCTGCGCCGCTCATTACGATCAACAGCTGGAACGAATGGACGGAGATGAGTTACCTCGAGCCGGACGATGTCTTCGGCTACGGCTATCTGGAAGCCGTCAAAGCGGTATTCGGCGCATAAAGGCTCCTGCAAGCCCTTGGCATGCGTTTGTATGCTTTTGGTTCGTTTGGACATACTACAACTGAGGTGACCGAATTGAACGAAGAAATCCGTTTGCTGAATGCAATCTGCAAGAATACCGAGATGGGCATCGACGGCATCAAAACCGTTCAGAAGCGCTGTAAAAACCGGGCAATGCAGAAAGCACTTCAGCGGCAGCTGGATGAATACAGCGCTGTTTTTGAGTCGGCGGATCACCTGCTGAACCGCATTGGCGAGTCGCCCAAGCAGATTCACGCCGCCGCAAAAATATCCGCACATCTGGCTGCAAACCTGAAATGTATGCGCAGTGCCTCGCCTTCTGTGATTGCCGGGATGATGATTCAGGGCAGCACGATGGGCATCATTCAAATGACGCGTCAGACCCGGCAGGATCACACCAGCAGCGCAGCAGCCCGGCAGCTGGCCGACCGGCTGATTGCCACGGAAGAATCCAACAT
>CAJLFQ010000078.1 GCA_905205975.1 uncultured Eubacteriales bacterium
AGATTTGTTGAAAATCACCGTTTTGGACGGATATACCATGAATCCCGGCGACAACCCTTGGGATGCGCTTGCATCGCTTGGGGAGCTCACGGTTTATGACCGCACGCCGCCGGAGCTGGTTCTTTCCCGTGCGATGGATGCGGAGATTCTTCTGACCAACAAAACGCATCTCAGCCGCGAAACGCTGCAGGCGCTCCCCGCCCTCAAATTCATCTCCGTTCTCGCAACCGGGTATAACATCGTTGATGTTGCCGCTGCGGCGGAACTCGGTATTCCCGTTGCAAATGTTCCTGCTTACAGTACAACTTCTGTTGCCCAGCTCACGTTTGCCCTGATCCTCGAGCTTTGCCACGGCGTTGCCAAGCACAGTGAATGGGTGCACAGCGGCGGCTGGTGCCGCACGCCGGATTACTCCTACTGGCTGCAGCCGTTGACCGAGCTGTCCGGAAAAACGCTCGGCATCATCGGTTTTGGCGCCATCGGCCAAAAAGTCGCCGAAATCGGCGCTGCCTTTGGGATGCACATTCTCGCCTACAATCCATCTGTCAAGCCGGCACCCGCTCTGAATCACTTCGCTTTTGCATCGCTGGACGAACTGTATGCGCAGTCCGATGTTATTACGCTGCACTGCCCGCAGAAAGCCGCCAACACCGGCATGATCAACGCTGCAGCGCTGGCCAAAATGAAGCCGACCGCATTCTTGATCAACACCGCGCGCGGCGGTCTGATCGACGAACAGGCGCTTGCAGACGCACTGAACGGCGGCCGCATTGCAGGTGCCGCACTGGATGTGCTCTCGAGTGAACCGCCTGCGGACTGCAATCCGCTTTTGACCGCGAAAAATACCTATATTACGCCGCATATCGCATGGGCAACACTGGATGCCCGCCGCCGCCTGATGGCCACCACGGTGCGGAATGTTCAGGCTTATCTGAACGGCGCCCCCATCAACATTGTCAATCGCTGAGGAGGTTTTCCAATGAACGGATTTGAATTCAAACAGGCTTTGCATGACGGCCGTTTTGTTTACGGCATGATGCTCGTTTCCCGCTCGCCGAAATTCGCCGAAACCATCCAGTCGCTCGGCATGGATTATATTTTTATCGATACAGAGCACATCTGCGTCGACAGAACAACGCTTTCCTGGATGTGCCAGACGTTCCGCGCAATGAACATTGCGCCGATTGTCCGCATTCCTTCTCCGGATCCATATACGGCTTCTACCGTTCTGGACGGCGGCGCCGAAGGGATCATTGCCCCCTATATCGAAACCCCGGAACAGGTTCGCGCGTTAGTCGGCGCCGTCAAATACAAACCGCTGAAGGGCCAGCGCCTCGAAAATATGCTGAATGGCACAGAACAGCCCGAGCCGGAACTGAAAGCATATCTCGAAAAAGCCAACCGTTCCAAAACGCTGATCGTCAACATCGAAAGTGTCCCGGCAATGAACAATCTGGACGATATCCTTAAGGTGGACGGTCTGGACGGCATTCTCATCGGCCCGCACGATTTGTCATGCAGTCTCGGTATTCCCGAACAGTATACGCATCCAAAATATGATGCAGCCGTGCGCGAAATCCTTGCAAAAGGGCGCGCCGCCGGCCTGGGCGCTGGCATTCATGTCCACTATGCCGGTGAGCTGTCTCAGGAAATCAACTGGTGCCGTGAGACCGGCGCCAACTTTGTCGTCCACCACAGCGATATCCTCTCCTTCACGCTGGCGATGAAGCGTGATCTGGCTGCACTCCGTGCCGGTATCGAAGGAAATGCGGAAGGCCAAAGCGAAACTGTTTTGAACATCTGACTTTTCCATTTGACTCTCCATCTGACTTTTCATCCAGAGGCGGCAGCTGATCTGTTCCGCACGCTGAAGATTGGGCAGGAACCGCATAAAAAGGCGGCTGAAAGCATGCTTTCAGCCGCCTTTTTCTTTTTTATTCTTTGCGAAGGACCAGCCGCTCCCCATCCCGTTCCGCGATGATTCTGCCCGGGGTTTTGATTGCCAGATCATCCAGATACGACTGCGGAAGCTGAAGCCGTCCGGCGCGATCCAGCATGATCCATTCGGTTCGAACGGCTTCCGCATTGTGCTGATGAAGGTGTTTCAGTTCGTCCGCGTAGCTGATATTCCGGATGATTTCACTGCTGGTTTTGCCGTCCCGGATGTTGACCACGCGATCCACCTTTTCTGACATCCGATAGTCATGCGTGACGACGACAATCGTTTGTTTCAGCGTTTGATTCAGCGTCCGGAAAATATCCAGGATCTGATCAGCCGTTTTGGTATCCACGGCGCCGGTCGGTTCATCTGCCAGCAGGAGTGCCGGTTCGTTTGCCATGGCGATGGCAATGGCAACGCGCTGCTGTTCGCCGCCGGAGAGCTGGTCAACTTTGTTTTTCATCCGGTCTTTCAGGCCGACCAGTTCCAGCAGCATTTCCGCACGGTTCCGTCGTTCACGCCCGTTCCTGCGGCCCGCATAGACCATCGGCTGAACCACATTGTCGTATGCGCTCAAAAAAGGAAGCATATTGCGGGCGTTGTTCTGCCAGACGAAACCGACCTCATTGCGTTTGTAGTCTGCCATTTCCTTTTTCTTCATGCGGAGCATATTGTGGCCATGAACGGTCAAACGGCCTGCTGAAGGCGTATCGAGCCCGCCCAGCATATTCAGCAGTGTCGATTTGCCGCTGCCGCTTTTCCCCATGATCGCCATCAGTTCCCCGTCTTCAACGGTGAGATCCAGCCCTTGCAGAGCCATCACTTCAATTTCATCGGTCTTATAGATTTTGACCAGGTTTTCACATTCAATCATTGCCATCAACAATCACCCCGTCTGACAACGTATAAACGCAGTCTGCCAGTTCCAGCATATTCGGATCGTGTGTGGTCATCACAATCGTCATGCCTTTTTCCTGAATCAGGCGTTTGAAGATATCCACGATTTGAATGCCCATCGCCGTATCCAGTTCGGCGGTCGGCTCATCCGCGAAAATCAGCTCCGGAGAATGGGCAATGCTTCGCGCAATGGCCACGCGCTGCTGTTCACCGCCGGACAATTCCTGCGCAAGGTGCTTCATCCGTTTGCCGAGCCCGACCAGATTGAGGCACTCTTCTGCGTTTCGCCTGCTCTGCCGGTCGAAACGGCCGGCAATGCGCAGGCCGTATTCGACATTTTCAATCGCGTTCATATCCGGCATCAGCGCCACAGCCTGAAAAACGAATCCCATTTTCTTGGCACGCAGGCGGTCACGCCGATTGGCCGATAAGGCGGAAATGTTTTTCCCCTCGAAGAAAACCTGCCCCTCTGTCGGCGTATCCAGCCCGCTCAAAATGTTCAGCAGCGTCGTTTTGCCGGAGCCTGACCGTCCGCGAAGAACAGTCAGGGCGCTTTTTTTGACTTGAATGGTCACATCGTTTAGTGCGCGGACCGTTCCGGCGCCCGTTCGGAACAGGCGGGTAATGTGTTCGCCGCGCATCAAAATGGTATCTTCCATAAAAACTGCGCCTCCCCCTATTCTTCTCCGAGCTTGACAGCACGGTCAATTTTCTGGCGGATGACCAGAATGGACAGCACCGCAATGCAGACGATCAGCATACCGCCGACAATGCAGCCGATCCGGATCAGATCGCCGCGCGTTGCAACGACCTTAAACGGAATGATATCCTCCACTGTCGTGTAATTGACCGCCAGCATCGGCACAAACAGCACGCTGCCGATTTTGCCGATCAGGATCCCCATCGCCGCAGCGACGCCGGAAACAAGCAGCTGCTCACAGATCAGCATTTTCATAATACCGGCTTTGGAGAGACCCAAAGCGCGGGAAATCCCGAACTGAAGGGTTCTCGATTTGATGGAAATGATCCAGTAAATCATAAATCCCAGCGCACAGATGACAATCGCCGTCAGGAAGGAAACCGACAAAAGGCCGTTGGTTCCCTGAAGCGTGGGGCTGTTTTTCTCCTGGATCACCGCCTGTGTTGCGCTTTCCATGGATTTCAGGCCGAACTCGCTGTCGGTGAACGTTTGGTAGAGCGCGGCATCGGTCATGCCGGGTGCGCGTTTGACCCAGAAACTGTACGGGCGGATTTCATGTTCAAAGAACAGTTTCGAGAGGTTGCCGACCACAAACGCCGTTTCATAAACGCGGCCGCGTTCTGTTTCATGGTATTTTTCAAACCCGGGCCACGCGTCTACGCCTGCAATCACCGTCCCGGTGATGCTGCCGGCTGCATTCGTAACCGTCAGCAAATCGCCGGGCTTCAGGCCCAGCTGCGACATCAGATTGTTGGAGACAACCAGCGCCTCTTCGTTCCGCGACATCGCATTCAGATAGGCATTCAGGTGATATGGATTCATGTCATAGGTCGAAAATGCAACCGTTCCGAACTCATACGGATCGATGTACATAACGTCCACATTTTCCATGTTTGCGCCATTGCCGCGCACAGGGATATCCGTTTCGCGGTAAACGCGTGCAGCGGCCTCAACACCGTCCAGCTCGCAAATCGATTTGGACAGCAGCTCCGCATAAGTGACTTTGATGCTCTGCACCAAGACGCCTTCGTCATAGATCTTGACGAGGTTGCCGTTGTTTTCCGCCTCTGCATAGACCAGCCGTCCGGTATTGTCATATTTTCTCCAAACCGGCATGTAATTCACATCGGCTCCGGTCGTCGTCCGGACGTTGTTTTCGATGTGGTTATTGATCGACCGAGCTGCATCGGTGTTGAAAATGCCGACCGACATCGTGACGATCAGGAACAGCATGATGTAGGAGCAGTCCCGGTTTCTGGCAACGCGGTTCATGGCCGAATACGCCCATGCCGGCCAAATGCGGCGGCCGAGCCGGAACAACAGGTTGACCAGCAGTGGGTAAACGCGCAGGAAAAGCATCCCGGCGCCCAAGGCGAACAGCGTGCTCGACAGGTATGTCAGTACATCGGTTGAACGCGATCCAACCGTCCCTTCAGCCAGCATGGCGGAAAACACCTTTCGCTGCGCTTCCATGGTGGAATAGCCATACAGGCTGACGGCCAGAAAGAGAACATCCAGAAAATACTTGTGGTAAAACGGGACCTTTTTCTTTCGTTTTCCGCGTTTGCTCTCAACGATGTTGACACCTGCGCCGAAGAACGCCGGAATCATTGTGATGAGAAGGAACAGCAGCGCAGTCGCACCAACCGCATACCATGCGCCCGGAACCATACGGAAATCCAGCGCCTTGCGGTTGACAAACTCAAGGAAGCCATTGGATGCCCCGACGATTTTGCACAGGAAGCCGCCCAGCAGCGGGCCGATGCCAATGGCGGCCGTCATCAGAATCAGGCTCTCGATCAGGTACAGACCGAGGATATAGCCCCGCCCTGCGCCGCGGCTCTGCATGACGGAGATTTCACTCTGTTCGCTTTGCAGCTTCAGCCTGGAAACCATGATGATATAAAACGCCAGCAGAATGAAAATCGGAATTGTCAGGATGTACATGCTGACTTCAACTGTTGCCGAATCAGCCAAATAAGTTTCAACGGCAGGCACCATGCCGAACGTCAGCAGATTTTTCGGAAAAGTCGCGTTCAGCTGTTCGTTTGCCCGGTTGAACAGCGCTGTGACGGTTTTGGCCGTATCGGTTCTGATGTCGTAGAAATCAAACACCTCAAGCCGCGTAAACTGCGTCACATGGCGGGCATATGTCATATTTTCGGCAATTTTGGCGTCGAACGCCTCGCGCGCGGTAAACATTCCGCCCGTGATCTGATCGAACGGCGTCAGCCAGTACAGATCCGACGGGTCGTTTGGCTCGACAATGCCGACAATCTCCAGACGCAGCAGATCCGTTTCATCCGGATACATGCTGCTGTATTCGTAGATCTTGTTCAATGTCAGCAGCGTTTTCACCATCTGACGATTGGACGCCACCACTTCCACAACGCCGTCTGAACGTTCCGGGTTGAACATACGGCCGCTGACTACATGGACGTGATTTTCAAAATCCTCGAGATACGTCAGCACGACATTTTCCGAACGGTTTTCTTCTTCGATTTTCCGGCGGAACATTTCGTATTTCAGCATCTTTCCGTGCGTCTGCACAGACATTGGCATCTCGTCGCACAGCGCATCAAAAGCACTGTCGATCGTCGATTCGATGAACACCGCATCTTTTTTCACGCCTGCAATCCGGTAATCGAAGCTTAGAACCGCAGGGTATTTCCCCGTCGTCTGCTGTGCATCTTCCAACGTTTTGATCAGAATCCGCTGAAGCACGGCATCCGAATAGACCGGAATGCAGTATGCAATGGAAATCGCAAGAATCAGACCGATCAGCAGGGATATCGCTTTCCAGCGGTTGCCGTTCAGTCTGCGGAGTACAGTTTTTAACATAGCATCAACCAACCATTCCCTTCAGATTGCCCAAGGCTTCAGTAGATGATTTGGTCGTCTTCTTCCAATCCTTTGACGATTTCAATGTCGTAAGCACTGGAAACCCCGGTCACAACGTCGCGCTCCTGCCGGTACCCGTCTTCCAGCACATAGACATAGGTACGGCTGCCGGCTGTTTTCAGCGCGCTCTTCGCAATGACCAACGTATTCTCGCTGCGTTCGATGAGATACGAGAGGTTCATTTTCATGCCAAGGCTGACGCCTTCCGGCAAATCGCGATCCAATTCGAGCAGGACAGAAAACCGGTCGATATCAACTGCGGTCTCCGGCAGGTATTCCGGCGTCTGAATGACCGTCCCTTTGAACGTTTCCTCGGACGTCCCCAAAACCAGCGTCAGGTCACACTCGGCATGCAGCGGCAGCTTGTCAAAGTTCGTGCCGGCATAGCGCACCACAGGCCGATCCAGTGACGAAATGGTAAAGAGCGTATCCTGCGGATTGACCATTTCGCCCACCGGGATCGCTGCGCGGTATGTGATCTGCCCGGACATCGGCGCATAGAGCTGTGTCTTTTCAAACCGGTCGCGCAGTTTTTTCAGATCCCGGCGCACGATATAGATGTTCAGCTTTGCGCGTTTCCAGCCGATTTCGTCGAGCTCACCAGCCTTATAGCGTTCCGCTGCCTGACGGTATTCCATTTCAGAAATCTCAGCACGCATTTCGGATTCTTTCAGCTGTTCGCCAATGTCGCTCGCTTCCAGCGTGCAGAGAAGATCGCCTTCCTCGACGTATTCGCCGTTGTCAAAGCACATCTCCGCCAGACGGCCGGAGCTGTTTTTGAACGATACATGCGCACTGCGGCGTGCGGTGATTTCGGCGCTTCCTTCCACGCGGTTTTCAATAGTCATCCGTTGTGGGGTTCTTGTCAGGTAATCTGCTTGTTTGATCTCGATCAAAGGAACCGGGATTGGTTCTTCCTCTTCCGGGAAGAGCGCACATCCGGACAGTAGAACAGCCTGAGCCGCTGCACACAGCAGAAGTATGAGCGCAGCGCGTTTTTGATGGGATTTCCAGTGATTCACAACAAGCCCTCCTTATTTTCTGGCACCAGACGGTGCATTGCGCTTTTTACTGTTGATTGCTTTCGGCCCGCAGAATGCGGAGTTCGGCAAATTCCACGCCGACCTTTTTTTCTTCCATAAAGAGATTCAGGCAGCCGTTTTCAAAGACATCCGCCGGAATCCGGAAGGTTCGCGACACATAACGGCCGGCAAGCCATGCTTCATCATATGCCGGATCCGGCCGGCCGCCATCTGCCGGCCCACGGTAGATTTCCTTGCCGTTGCCCGTGATCAGCAGTTCGGTTTCCGGCATAGGATTGCGGCGCCGGTCAGACAGGATCAGTTTCAGCTCATAGTCCTGCCCCAGCAGGAAACCGCCCAGCTCTGCGCGGAAGAAATAGTGGTCGTAAAGCCCAAGCAGCGACATTGGCAGGCTGCCGTCATTTTGATCCTGCTTATCGCCGCGGAAATTCAGATAGGCGTCTTTCGGTTTGCCGCCGAACCGCCGCATTGTATCTTCGGAGACCGAAAAGACATATTCATCCGGACGGACGGTTTCATGTGCAATCAGCGCTTTTGCCGCTTCCGCCTGGCGCTCATCCGGCAGCTGCCGAATCATGCGCAGGCGTTTGAGGTAATATGCACGGTCGGTCACCGGCAGGTCAATGGTTTCCAGCGTGGCGCCGCGCTCTGCGCCTGCGGCGTGAAAATGTGCCAGATCCAGCTGCATCCCGTTCGTTTCAAACAGGATGACAGCCAAGTCAAACAGCTCCGCACGCAGGGTGTGATACGCGTCATCCGGGGCGGTCTCCAGTGTTTGGATGGCGGCTGCAACATTCCCTGCCGCCATCTGGCGTCTTGCCGTTCGGCAGAGCTGCTGTTCAAACAGCCGGCGCCGGCGAACCAGTGCATCGCCTTTTGCACGGAAGAGGCAGGATGCCCAACGCCAATTCCGCTTCAAATGCGGGTTCGCTGCTGCCAAGGATTCCCACAGCGCCAGCGTGCCTTCAATCATCGGGTTTTCCGCCGGGTCACCCACCCAGTTTTTCTCCAGCGCCAGAATCCCGTCGGCAGCCATGGAGGCGTCTGCCCCTGGGAAGAAAACACGGGCATAATCTTCCAGGATTTCCCGGACAGGGGTTTCCGGCGCGTAATCCAGCCAGCCCCAGACCATTTTGTTGATATCGTCGTTGCAGCCTTCTGAATAGGAAACGCCGCCATCGATATAGCGCTCCAGCTGACGATGCAGCTCGGCATACTCCACTGGGCGCGGGTTGATGGATTCACGGCCCATGGTGGACGCCCATGCGTAATGCCAATCGTCTTCCATAAAGTGAACCGGATGTTCACAGCGGACATTGTGCGTGATATCCGGATAGAAGCGGATCGGATAGCGCATCGGCAGACGCCGGCGCAGCTCTTCTATATCAAATGCACGATTCGGCCCGGTAATGACACCTGCAATTTCAGTCGGCTCGTTTTTCAGCACCGCAGCAAAGCGTTCGCCCCAATCCGGCATGCCGTGCGGCTGCTGTGCAGACGGCCACATCTGCACGGCGGGATGGATTTTTTTCACGGCGCGTTCCGTCAGAACCGCCCGCTCCAAGAATTCTTCTGCGGGATAATCGCCCGGGTCCCCGCCCGGCGGGAAGAGATAGTTCAGGCGCTTCATAGGCGTCAGCACTTCGACCCGGCGTTCCGCTGCGCTTTCCGGGGTTCCGCCGTCGCAGTTCGGGTACCAGACGGAAACATCCAGATCGACGCGATCCGCCAGCTCCGCACAGCGATACATCATTTCATTTTCGCCGTACTGCATCAATTCGTTGCGTTCGCGGTCATCGGTTTCGCCCGGCATCAGCTCGACGATGTTTGCGTTGAAATACATCATATCGCGGTAATAGCGTTCGAACTGCGCAGGCGACCATGCATCATATGTATTGTTTTTCGGCCGGTAACCCAGTTGGTGCCCGCGGAAACGTTTTGCGGGACGATAATGCCTGGCAATGTCACAGATAAGCCGCAGTGTGCCGTTGATACATTCAGATTTGCGCAGGATCGTTGAGAAGCCGTAAATCATCCCGCGGAGACCGGCGGCAAGCACCGTCATCACTGCGCCGTCGATCTGGATTTCATATTCATCCGGTGTGTCAAATGCGTGCTTGACAAAAACAACACCGCCTGACGCCTGTTCATCCACCCGGACGGACCGGGTTTGCAGTTCTTCACAGAAGAGTTTTTCCGCTTGTTTTGCCTCCAGCGTCTGATCGCCGGCACGTACAAAAAGCTGTTGGTATTCCATCGTTTCGTCATCGCCTTTCCTTGTGCATATTATACATGAAAGCGACGTGGTCTGTCAACCATTTTCTGCCTCTTTTGAACGGAAACTTTTGTTTTTTTCATTGCATATGCCGCCGTTCTATCCGTACTCTTCAAAAAAAGTGCCGGGCATTTTCAAAACTGAAAATGCCCGGCCAAAAACGGCGGTTACTGTTTTTTTTGGAAGCTTGCACATTCGGTTTCATCACAGGTGCAAGGATCCTGACAGCCGCATGTGCAGACCGAGATGTGTCTGGCATCGCAGGAACCTGCTGCATTGAACGTGCAGTCTTTCGCTTTGCAGGTAATCTTGGTCGATTCCTCCGGTTCATCAAATTGAACTTGGTTGGACAAGGCGTAATCCCGCGGTTCAAACGATCCGCAGCACGTTTGATCCTTCGATGAGGCGCACCGTCCGTCCACACAGATGGCCTGTTTCCGGCAAAGGTTGCTGCAATTGT
>CAJLFQ010000079.1 GCA_905205975.1 uncultured Eubacteriales bacterium
ATTTTCAGCCCGTTTGATATTTCGCTTTGAAATGCCCCCTTTGCATACCGTTTGATACGCAAAGGGGGCATTTTATGGTTTGTGTTTATTTGCCGAGCATGGCGGCGCCGACGATGCCGGCGTTGTTGCCGAGCGTGGCAATCTTCAGCTGTGTCTGTTCGCCGGAACGGGTGTAGACCTCTTTGGCAACCAGTTCCTTCAGCGGGTTCAGAAGGTTGTCGCCTTCGTGGCTGACGCCGCCGCCGATGCAGAGCACTTCCGGCTGGAAGATGTTGATGATGTTTGCGATGCCGCTGGCCAGGTATTCCTCATACAGGGTCGTGACGCCTTTGGCGACTGCGTCGCCCCGGGCTGCCGCGGCGTGAGCCGATTTGCCGCTCACCTTGTCGATGCCGCCGGTCATTTCCCAGAGCAGGCTCTTTTTCTCGGTGTCGCGCTGCATGGCTTCGACCGTCATGCGGATCAGCGCCGTTGCGGAGGAATATGCTTCCCAGCAGCCTTTCCGGCCGCAGGTACACGGCACGCCGTCCTTGACGATGACCATATGGCCAAGCTCACCGCCGGCGCCGTTGAATCCGGCATAGATCCGGTGGTTGATGATGATGCCGCCGCCGAGACCCGTGCCCAGCGTGATCATGACGGCCGAGTCGCAGCCTTTGGCCGCACCGGCATACGCCTCGCCGAGCGCCGCGCAGTTCGCGTCGTTGCCCAGATAGACAGGGACATCAAAATGCGTCCGGAACAGTTCGGCAACCGGCGTATTCAGGAAACCGATGTTGTTGGCGTAGACGATGACGCCGTTTTTGGCGTCAACCGTACCCGGTGCACCGATGCCGACCCACCGGATATCGCTGTCCTTGAGCCCGGCTTCTGCCGCGAGTTCGCGGGCCAGAGACGCCATATCGGCGACAATTTCAGCAACCGGACGTTCTGCATGCGTCGGGATGCTCTTTTTCGCGATGATTTCGCAGTTTTCATTGACAAGACCCGCTGCGATATTCGTACCGCCGAGGTCGATTCCGATGTACATAATTGAGTCCTCCCTTTCGGAAAAGTCATTGGCTAGCATCCGGCAGGATCCGGATCAGACGGTGGTCACCTTGGCTTCGATGTCGGAACGGCTGGCGTCCATCTCGTAGAGCTTTGCTTTGCGGGCTTCAAAGAACTTCAGCGCGACTTTGTCGAACAGCGCGTAGGACAGAACGTCTTCGTCCTGAACCATGAGGTCTTTGATTTCGCCGCGGAAGCGGTCGAGTTCGTTCTTGATGCTGTCGGCCGGGCGGTGCGTGATGGCCTTTTCGTCGCCGATGATCTTCTTGCGGAATTCCGGAGAGATCGGCGCCGGGGTCTTGCCGTATTCGCCGCGAACCAGGCCGCGGAATTCTTTGGTGACCTGCTTGTAGCGTTCACCCATGATGACGTTCATAACGGCCTGCGTGCCGACGATCTGGGAGGTCGGCGTGACGAGCGGCGGATAACCGGCGTCTTCACGGACACGCGGCACTTCGGCAAGCACTTCGTAGAACTTGTCATCTTTGCCGGCCTGTTTGAGCTGGGAGATGAGGTTGGAGAGCATACCGCCCGGAACCTGATACAGCAGCGTGTTGACGTCGACGCCGAGGCTCTTGACGTCCATCAGGCCGGATTTCAGGTATTTCTGGCGCAGCGGCAGGAAGTAATCCTTGACTTTGTTGAGCTTCGCCATGTCGAGGCCGCAGTCATACGGCGTACCCTGGAAGGTCTTGACGATCGGTTCGGTTGCCGGCTGGGACGTGCCGAGCGCCATCGGGGAAATCGCGCAGTCGACCACGTCGACGCCCGCTTCGATGGCTTTCAGATACGTCATGGAAGCCGTGCCCGCCGTGTAGTGGCTGTGGAGCTGAATCGGGATTTTGACCGTTTCTTTCAGCGCCTGAATCAGTTCAGACGCCGTATACGGCAGGAGGAGACCAGCCATGTCCTTGATGCAGATGGAGTTCGCGCCCATCTCTTCGAGCTGTTTGGCCAGCTTGGCAAAGGATTCAATCGAGTGAACCGGGCTGACCGTGTAGCAGATGCAGGCCTGAACGTGACCCTTTTCCTGAATCGTGGCTTCAATGGCCGTTTTCAGGTTGCGCGGGTCGTTCAGCGCGTCAAAGATGCGGAGGATATCGATGCCGTTGGCGATCGATTTCTGGACGAAATATTTGACAACGTCGTCTGCATAGTGGCGGTAGCCGAGGATGTTCTGGCCGCGGAAGAGCATTTGCAGCTTGGTCTTCTTGGCCTTGTCGCGGATCTTGCGGAGACGATCCCACGGATCTTCATTCAGGAAGCGCAGGCAGGCGTCAAAGGTTGCGCCGCCCCAGCATTCGAGGGAGTGATATCCGACATCGTCAAGCAGTTCAATCGCCGGAAGCATTTCTTCCGTCGTCATTCGTGTTGCAATCAACGACTGGTGCGCGTCGCGCAGTACAGTCTCAGTAATTCCAAAACCCATACTTGTTTTCTCCTTTATAAACTGTCAATCGCCTGTCAGCCGGCGAACATCGAAAGGAACACGCCCGCGGCGACGGCAGAGCCGATAACGCCGGCGACGTTCGGACCCATGGCGTGCATGAGCAGGAAGTTGCCCGGGTTTTCTTTCTGGCCGACGACCTGCGAAACACGCGCAGCCATCGGAACGGCGGAAACGCCCGCGGAACCGATCAGCGGGTTGATCTTGCCCTTGGTGAGCCAGCACATCAGCTTGCCGAACAGCAGGCCGCCCGCTGTGCCGCAGCAGAACGCGAACAGACCGAGGACGATGATTTTAATCGTGCTGAAGCTGAGGAAGTTCGCCGCGTCAGCCGTTGCGCCGACGGTCAGACCAAGCATGATGGTGATGATGTTCATCATTTCGTTCTGAACGGTCTTGGAAAGGCGTTCAACAACGCCGGATTCCCGCATCAGGTTGCCGAGCATCAATGCGCCGACGAGCGATGCAGCGCTCGGAACGATCAGGCTGACGACCAGCGTGACGAAGATCGGGAAAATGATCTTTTCCGTCTTGGAAACGGAACGGAGCTGACCCATGACGATGCCGCGCTCTTTCTTGGTCGTCAGCGCCTTCATGATCGGCGGCTGAATGATCGGGATCAGCGCCATGTAGGAGTAAGCGGCAACGGCGATTGCGCCGAGCAGGTGCGGCGCAAGCGTCTTCGTGACGTAGATGGCCGTCGGGCCGTCTGCGCCGCCGATGATGCCGATGGCGGCCGCTTCCGCAGCAGTAAAGCCAAACAGCAGCGCGCCGAAGAAGGCCGTGAAAACGCCGAACTGCGCCGCTGCGCCCAGCAGCAGGCTCTTCGGGTTGGCGATCAGCGGACCAAAGTCCGTCATGGCGCCGACGCCCATGAAGATCAGCGGCGGATAGACGCCCAGTTTGACGCCTAAGTAGAGGATGTCGAGCATACCGCCTTCGCGCAGAATCTTGCCGAAGTTCGGATATTTGCCCTCGACTTCCATAAACCAATCGGTATGCATGATTTCTGCGCCCGGCAGGTTTGCCAGCAGCATACCGAATGCGATCGGCAGAAGGAGCAGCGGCTCAAATTTCTTGACGATCGCCAGATAAAACAGCACAGCGATGATCGCGTACATGACCAGCGTACGCCAGTCCTGCATCAGATACACGCCTGTTGTTTTGAGGAATTCCAGAATCGTGTCCATGTTGCACTTCACCTTTTTCTCCGGTGACCGAATATATCACAGGATCCCGGCGCCGCAGATGCGGTTCAGCAGGCAGAGCGCTCCGTCACCGGAGGAGCGTCGGCCTGCGGAATCAGCGGGCAGCCGGGCAAGGCGTTCAGCCGATGGAAACGAGCGCCGTACCGGCTTCGACAGCGTCGCCGGCCTTCACGGAAACAGCCAGAACCTTGCCGTCGCTCGGTGCCATGATTTCGTTTTCCATCTTCATCGCTTCGAGAATCAGGAGAACGTCGCCTTTTTTGACCTGGGAGCCGACAGAGACGTTGATTTTCAGGATCGTGCCCGGCATCGGAGAGGAAATGGCGTTGCCGCCGGCGGCTGCGGCCGGTGCAGGCGCTGCCTTCGGGGCCGGAGCAGGAGCAGCGGCAGGTGCCGGTGCGGCGACAGGAGCAGGGGCTGCGACAGGGGCTGCGGCCGGTGCGGAAGCGCCGGATTCTTCAACGGTGACGTCGTAGGAGACGCCGTTCACGGTAATTCTGTACGTTTTCATAATGAAAATTCCTTTCGTTCAGTTCGATTTCATCGGGTTACATAAACCCTGATTCAGCTTCTGTTTGGAAGCGTTTGTTCGATGATCTTCAAAGAAATGCGGTGCGGTTCAGCGGCGGCCGCCGTTCCACTGCGTGGTGCGGCGGACAGAGCGAATCGTCATACGCGGGGCATCCGGGCCCTCATACGCCGCAATAGCCGCCGACAGAACGGCGATCAGTTCCGGTGTAACAGTTTCTTCCGGTTCGGCAGCGGCTTCCTGCACGGGTTCCGGCTTTGTTTCGGCCGGGGCGGGAATGGCTGCGGCTTTTTTGCCGCTCATCGAAGAGACGATGCGGCCCATCAGCGCGACGAGCATCCAGAGGACGATCAGAACGACAAAGGTTGTGCCCATGCCGATGATCATGGTCATCACGCCTTCGCTCAGCTTTTCGCCGAGCGTCAATTCAGTTTCCGCGTTGGCTGCGGCAGCTGAAATCAATCTCAACATACTGAAACCATGCCTTTCTGGGTCATACGCCGCCATACGGCGCATGACGCCGGTTTATCGGACTTCAATCTTTTGTGGAGAGGAGGCCAAGCGCATAGACAACCGCCTGTCTCGTTTCCACCGGATCGATGATTTCGTCCACATAACCGCGCTTTGCCGCTTCATACGGCGCCGCGGTCTTGTCGGCAAATTCCGCTTCCAACTCGGCGCGCTTCTGAATCGGGTCGGCGGCTTTCCGGATATCGTCGAGCCGGAGCAGATCGACTGCGGCCGGTGCGGCAATGGCGGAAATTTCCGCCTGCGGCCAGGCAAACGCCATATCGCAGCCCAGACCGCGCGCGCCAAAGGTGACGTAAGCCGAACCCGTGGCTTTGCCGGTGATCAGCGTGATCATGGCGGTATCTGCTGTGGCATAGGCAGCGGCCAGCGAAGCGGCCTTCGACATGCCGCCGAACTGCTCGAAGCATGTCGTCATTTCAAAGCCGGAGGCGTTGACGATCGTCAGAACGGAGATGCCGAACGTATCGCAGAAGGAAAGGAATGCGGCGGCTTTGCCGATGCCTTCCATGGTGACGGCGCCTTCTGCACCGATGACGCCGACGGTTTCGCCGTCGAAACGGGCAAACGCCGTCGTGACTTCTGCGGCATACTGTGCGCCGGCTTCAAGGTAAGAGCCGTTGTCGGCGATCTGCGCCAGAACAGCGCGCGGAGCGCCGTCGCCCATGGCGTTCAGGTCGGCCTGACGGTTGATGTCATCGCTCGTGGCGGCATAGTTGCGGTCGCCCGCGCTGTTTGCAGGCAGCATGCCGATGAGCGCCCGGACCGTTGCGGCTGCTGCGGCATCGTCTTCCGCAAAGAAGGAAGCATTGCCGTTCTTCACAGCGTCTTCCGCGGTTGCGGAAACGCCTTTGGTCTCGGTGACGGCGGCGACAACCGCCGGAGAGTGCATGTAGAGCTCGCCGCCCTTGACGGCGACGACAAAGTCAAAGCTTTCGGCGACCAAAGCGGCTGCACCGCCGCAGATGCCGGAAATCACGGCGACCTGCGGGACAAGGGACGAGGCCTTCGCCGCAGATGCGATGATCTGTGCATAGCCGTTCAGCGCGTCGACGCCTTCGGCAATGCGCGCGCCCTTGGAGTCAAAGAATCCAACGACCGGGATGCCGGTTTTCAGGGCGTATTCGTACAGCGTGGTGATCTTTTTGGCGTGCATTTCTGAAACAGCGCCGCCCAGTGCGTCAACGTCCTGCGAGAAGACGCAGACCGGTGTACCGTCGATGGTGCCCCAGCCCGTCACAACGCCTTCCGCCGCGGCGTCAACCGCGCCGAATTCCGTCGGACGCTGTTTGACAAATGCACCGATTTCCATGAAACTGCCGTCGTCCAGAAGCAGTTCGATCCGCCGGCGTGCTTTCGCACCGGCGGCCGTTACAGCCTGGCGCTTTTCGAGAAAGTCGTTTCTTTTCCCGACTGTATCCATTGATAGATAACCTCCTTCGAACCTCTCGGCCCGATTTATTCTGACATTTCTATGGGAAGCGCCGCTGCCGGTGAAGGGCCGGCGGCCGCGTTCGCATTCAAAATTCATTATATCACAAAGCGGCTGAATTTACAAGATTTCTGCCGGATTTTTTGCCGAAAAAAAACGGCCGAACCCTCTTGACAACCGGTATCTGCCTGTGTATAATATATAGTGTTCTGTTCGCTTCGGTCTGTCCGGGCGGCAGGCGCCTCTTTGATACAGGGGTATAGCTCAGCTGGTAGAGCGGCGGTCTCCAAAACCGTAGGCCGAGGGTTCGATCCCTTCTGCCCCTGCCATAATGCGCAGTTCAAACCGAACAGCACGAGAAACGGGAGATTTCGAGAGATTTCTCCCGTTTTTTCGTTGTTTTCCGGAAATTCTGATTACTTCGCGTTTTTCTTGCCGACTGAGTGGGTTCGAATCCGCAGAGGCAATCCTTGCCGCGTACTGCGTGAGATCAGCGAGCGCGGCTTTGAATATTACAGCAAAGACAGAAGACTGGGATTTGAAGTCGCGCGCAGATACCGATCAATGAAACGCCTTCCCGCCAAACGCTCCGCCGGGCGTTTGACTTTTTGGATGGTATCATTGCATTGATCAGAACGTTGAAGACGAAACCCGTGCACTTGCCATTCTGAAACGGCTGGCAATGAAATACTATCCATCGGAACAGCTCGCCGATGATGAAATCAGCCGCGCCGGAAAAGCCGCTCAGATGTTTGAGATTCAGATCGAGCATCTCAGCGGCAAAGAGGTGCAGGAGCGCTGACCATCATGGTTTTGCAAAGCGTCACGGATGCGGGGCGGTTTGCAAAAACCCGCTCTGCCTGTTTTGCGCTCGATATGATCGGATGTAGCCCATTGCAATCTGCGCTTTTTTATGGTATACTCAGATTCCAAAATCAGTATGGATTTTTCTGAGCTTCAAGCTCATTTTTCGCCATACGCTCGGCATGCCGGGCGTATGGCGTTTTTTGGGTGCAGACGGCCGGTTCATGCGCCGGCATCCTCAGAAAATCCGACAAGGGAGATTGTGGATCAAATGACGAACAAAAAAGTGAAGGTATCCAGCGAGGGCGCCTATTTGGCTGCGATCGTTTTGCTGGCGCTTGCAGTTGCAATTCTCTCCGCCGCAGATTTCGGAATCTCCATGATTGTCGCGCCGGCCTATCTGCTCAGTATGAAGCTGTCCGTTTTGAGCTTCGGTCAAGCCGAATATGTCATTCAGGCCGGCTTGTTCATCGTTCTCTGCTTTGTTTTGAGAAAGTTCCGGCCGGTTTACCTGTTTTCGTTCGAAACATGCCTGATTTACGGGTGGATCCTCGATTTATGGCGGAAGATTCCGTTTTTCAATCCATCGACCACGCCGCCCGGAAGCATGGCTTTGTGGCTCAGGATCGCGATGTTCGTCTTCGGCATGGCGTTGACATCGTTTTCCGTCGCTTTGTTCTTCAAAACATACCTGTACCCGCAGGTATACGATTTTTTTGTCAAAGCCGTTTCCAGCAGATACGGCGTCCGGCTGCCTGTCCTGAAAACGATTGTCGATCTCGCCTGTCTGACAGCCAGCGTGATCATGACATTCGCCTTTTTCGGCGAAATCCGCGGGATCGGATGGGGCACGCTTGTTATGGCGCTGTTGAACGGAACCGTGATCGGTCTTTTCTCAAGGCTGCTTGACAAAACGTTTGATTTCCAGCTGGCTTTCCCACGGTTTGCCGCGCGTTTTACATTGCAGGCGAAAAATCCGGCAAAGAAAACGCCGCTTTGCCCTGCCGGTCAGCTGTGAACGACCATTCTGAATCTATATTTGCCATCACAAAGCGCGTGCAGGATCATATTGCTTGCAGCAATATGAAAGGAAAGACGGACAACGGGGAGCGCTTGCAAAAAACAGCCCTTAGAGATGGGGCGGGTGTTCGTAAAACAGAGAACAGGCATAGCGGTTTATCCGTCTGCTCCGCCTGATCTTGTACAAACCGGCTTCATGTGATAAAATATGGATAGACCCATCAACTGAAAACACAAAGATAACGATGTGATCCAAAATGGGATACAGCATCGAGCGGTATCAAAACTGCGAGCGATTCAACGAGCAGTATCAAAGCATTTACCAGTTTCTTCTGGAAGCGGGAAAGCAGGACTACAACGAGCATTTTCATTGGGGGACGTTTCGAATGGATGCACGCACACAGCAATCTCGATGCGGATCAGCTGACCAGTATTGCGATGTTCAAGGATGAAAACGGTGCGATCGCGGGTTTGATGACATATGACACCAGCTACGATGACCGCGTATATCTGATTCACACAAGTTCGGACAAGCCGCTGCTTGAGTTCATGACGGATACTGTCCTCGCCTCCGAAGGCCGCGGGGCGGTTCTGAAAGTCAATGCCAAAGATACCGCTCTTTGCCGGCTTCTGCAAGAAAAAGGATTCGAACAGAAGCACAGATGTGCGTGCGTTCTGTCTCTGGATTTGTCAAATCCGCTGGCATACAGCATGCCTGATGCGTATACCATGAGCCCGCAAGGCTTGTTGCAGACCCATGGCAATACCAATTGGTGATTCACAGGGGGTTTGATCATGATGACATTCCCGAAAAATGGGATGATGCATTTCTAAAACGCATCCCCCATGCGAATGCGGAATTCAAGACCTTTGCGAATGCCAACAACGAGTATTGCGCACACTGCGGCTTGTGGTACACGACCGGTGACACCGCCTATGTGGAACCCGTCGCAACCGTCCCGGCGCACAGAAAACAGGGCTTGGCGAAGGCCGCAATCTATGAAGCTTGTACGCGCGCAAATGCACTTGGCGCCAAGCGAGCCATCGTCCTATCTGACCAGGCGTTTTATTTCCGAATCGGTTTCACGCTTTCCTCGGAAGTGTATGCCTGGGAAAAAAGCGATTCAGCCGATTCCGATTGATCGAACGGTTACAAGGGTGCACTTTTCCCCCTCGCAAACGGCCGTGCCGCGCGAACAATCACGAAAGCCCAGCCGCAACATGCGGCTGGGCTGAAGTTGTTTTTGAAACTATGTTTGTGCGCATATGGTTTTGACGCGGCATTTATTCGCCCTTTTTGGAATCCATACGGAATCGCAAAGGCGGTTTTCCGACTCTTTTTTTTGAAAAAGCGGCTGAAATAGGCCGGATCGGAAAATTGCAGGCGGTCGCTGATTTCATAGACCGGCAACGCGGTGGATACCAGCAGCTTCTTGCTTCTTCAATTTTCTGTTCGCTGATGAACTCGCCGACCGGGACGGACAGGGATTGCTGAAAAATCCGGTCCAGCTGGCGCAGGCTCAGATGCACCTTTTTGGCAGCGTCTTTCCCGGTCATGCCCCGATACAGGTTGTCTTTGATAAACGCCGCCGCAATCACTAGGCGCGGATCACTCTGCTGATCTGCGCCGTTTTCATCCGGCACGCCGCCGATCTGTGCGGCAGCGCTCAGGATGATGTTGGCGGTCAGCATTTTCATCGCGAGCTTTGCCAGCGGGTGCGGATCGGAAAGCCTGCGGTAGATCTGACCGATCCATTCTAGCACATCCGCAGAAATGACGCCCTGCCGCGGCTCCGGGCTGTCAAGGATGGACGCCAGGCAGCGTCGTTCGCCTGTTTCTGCTTCCCTGTTGAGCTGAAACGCACAGGAGTATTTGATATACCGGTCGCTGTATGCGGTGATCATATGCGGGCAGTTGACGGGAATCAGAAGCCAC
>CAJLFQ010000080.1 GCA_905205975.1 uncultured Eubacteriales bacterium
GTTTCCGAACCGCTTGGGTTCCGCTTTGCCGAAGGATCAACTCACATCGTCTCGCCGTTCAGTGCAACGTCATTTATTATACCATATCCAATCGATCTTGTCAAGAGGGTTTTGGAAAATTTTCTGACGTTTGCTGTCTGTTTCTGCGACCCAATCGCAGAACACGATGCACTCTCAACGAGTGCTCATATATGATACTACAAATTCCGACTTTTGTCAACCCCTTTCCGGAAATTTCTTTCCTTTTTTCTGCTCTCTTTCTGGCGGTGCTCTCTTGATTTTTCCCCTGTTCCGGTGTACAATATGCGTTGGCTGTTTTTAGCGTCCATTCTGATTGCTATTGGAGAGATTCCCTTGTTTCTTGCTGACTACCATACACATTCCGATGCTTCTCCTGACGGTCACGTCACCGTATCCGAGTTGGCTTCCGCTGCGATCAAAGCCGGTTTGACCGAGCTTTGCATCACAGACCACGCTGAATGTCATGGTTTCATTGAACGTTTCGACCTGCCTGACGACGTCCTCTACTTTTATAAAGAGAAGCTCGACGAAGAATTCCCCAAGGCACAGGCCGCATACGGAGATCAAATCAAACTCCTTTACGGCGTCGAGCTGGCACAGGGACACGAATCACCGGATGTCTACCATGATATTTTAGCGCATACACAATTTGACTTTGTCATCAACTCCCTGCACAACCTGCGCGGTGAGAACGATTTCTGCTATGTAGCACATTACCCTTCCACTGAAGTATGCAGGGATCTGCTCCGACGTTATGTAGAGGAGCTTTATGAGACGGCTCGTCTCGACCAGTATGACGTCATTGCACACATCGGCTACCCGCTCCGCTATATGCGCTATCGCGACGGTTTTGACGTCTCACTCGACGCGTATCAGGCTGAGTTCGCTGAAATCTTCAAGTATTTGGTTCAGAACGGCCGCGGCATTGAACTGAATGTCTCCGGTCTCCGTGACGGCGGCTGCAACACCTTCCCGACGCTCGATGTTCTGAAGCTGTACCGCTCCTGCGGCGGTGAAATCATCACCGTCGGTTCCGACGCGCATTATGCCCGGTATATCGGCGTCGGCATTGCCCGCGGATACGAAATGCTGCGGGAAGCCGGTTTCCGCTACGTCACCGCATACGATCACCGCGTACCGCGTTTTGAGGCTCTCTAATCGATTATCCCATATACGCCCCATACCATATCAGAATCAAAAGCCGCCTCCGGTTTTTTGCACCGGAGGCGGCTTGTTTTGGGTTTCGCTTCTTTATTATATAGTAGGGCAATTGCGCACGCCTATTCTGCCGTCGCAAACAGGTATTCGTCGATGCAGTTTTCGATCCGGCTTGTCAGCAGCGCCTCAGCACGGCATGAGATGCGTCCTTCGCGAACCAGCGTATACTGAATCGGCATATACTGGCTGAGCAGTGAAAGCGGGATTCCCATCGTGTCCAGGTTTTCGAGCAGGCGTTTTTCCGCGGCGCCGATCCGCTGATCCGGCAGGTAATAGCGGCAGCGGTCGGAATAGCTGTATTTGCGTTTGAACGCCTGACGTTCCGGCGAACCGTGATAGTATTTCCGCCAGCTGCCGTCGTTTTCCAGCATGACGGCATCCATTGTTGCGATGTAGCTGGACGGCGTCAGCTCCGGATGCTGCGGCAGCAGCGCTTCTTCCATCATAGCCAATGCAAACAGACCTTCCCGCAGCGCAAACGTCAGCGCCGGACCGACCTTCAGGATGGCAATGCCGTCTCTGACCATCTCGCGCAGTTTCCATTTCGTCTGATAATCGGTCGAATGTCCTTCAAAGACAATCCCCGGGTGGCGCTTGAGCGCTTCAATCAGTGCCGCCGCCTTTTCCGGATTGTATTCAATGACATCTTCGTCGCCGAATTCAACGCCCGGCTGCACAACGACGCCTGTGACATACGGCCACGCGCCATCCGCGCCCGCCGTTTCAAATGCCCGTTTGAACGTTTCCACGGTATGCTCAAACGCCTCCGGCGACGTCACCGCAACGCTGTCTTCCGCTTCCTGTGCGCCGCCCGGAATCGGCACTTCGCTGCCGATGCAGTAAATCGGGTGCATTGCATCCGGGCAAAGCGCTTTCAGCGCTGCAAACTCTTCCTCGGCGGCGCGGGCAAGCGCTGCGCCCCGGCGCGCAATCGTCTCGTCCGAAAGGCGCTCTGTTTTGCTGTCTGTCGCAACGCGCATAGAGGTATCAATGTGGATCTTGGTAAAACCGGCCCGGACATAATCCCGGATCAGCTCTTCTGATTTCTGCATGGCTTCCGCTTCATCCAGAGACTGCCACGTCAGCGGCCCGAGATGATCGCCGCCCAGGACGAGTTTTTTTCGATCAAGCCCCGCTTCGTCTGCAATGGCATGGACAAAGCTGACATAGTCCGACGGGGTCATGCCCGTGTAGCCGCCGTAGCGGTTGACCTGGTTTGCCGTGGCTTCGATCAGCGCAACGCCGCCTGTCTCAGCTGCGCGTTTGCAGACCGCGTACAAAACATGGTGATTCGCCGTGCACGCAGAATAGACGCCCGCTTTCATGCCAGATGCGCGCTGCGCCAGAATGGCCGTAATCGGATGCACCGATGCATTCGTTTGATTCATTTTTGAGTTCCGCCTTTTTGATTTGATTTTTTACTTGCCGGAAATTGTGACGCCGGTGGTCTTGATCCACGGGAGGATGGACGCGCCGTCTGAAATCCGTTCCTTTGAGATGGCTGTGATTTGTTTGAGCATGGCTGCGATGTTGCCGGACAGCATGGTTTCCGTTACTGCTCCGGCAATCTTTCCGTCCCGAATCAAAAAGCTGTTTTTGGCAACTGCCGAAACGTCGCCGTTGGACGCAGGCGCACCGCCGGAAATCCGGTTCAAAAGCAGACCGTTCGAAATCGATGCAATCATTTCTGCCAGCGTTGTTTCGCCCGGGTCAACCACATAACAGCTTTGGGTATTTGCGCTGCGTTCGCGGCCCGTTTTCGCCGCGCCGTAGCGGGAAAGGCAAAAGTTTTTCAGGATGCCTTTTTCCAGAATGGTCATATCCTTTGCTGCATAGCCGTCGCCGCTGACGCGGTCAGCCGCAACCAGTTCCGGGGACTCCGGCATGGAGCGCCAGGTCAGCAGTTCCGAAGCAACCTGCCGGTTCAGCGAATCCTTCCAGATGCTGGTCCCCTCAATCATGGCACCGTCCGAGAGAAAATTTCCAGCCGCCGTCTCCAGAAAATCCATCAGGCAGGCCGGTGTGATGATCAGATCGCCCTCGAATTTGCCTTCGATCGGCTGCGGCGCAATCTGCTGTTCGGTTTCTGCCAGCAGCGTTCTGGCCATGCCACGTTCCAAAAGCGGCGTATCCAGATCGTTGAAAACAAAGCCAAAATAATTGAAGGAAGACGTTTTCTCGCCTTCTCTCGCCATAAACATGGTCGAGAATGTGTTATATCCGTCAGATTCCCGCATTTCGACGCCGTTGGTATTCCGATAGGTCATCTCGCCATAGGAATGACCGATGGAAACAGAGTCAAAGCTGATTTTCGGATAATCACGCGCAACGGTATCCAAGAAATCACGGAGCAGCGTATAGAGCCGGTCGCGATCCGGCGTGCGGCTGCCGCGGGCAAAGATTCGGTTTTCCGTGTATTCTGCAACGCCTTCCGCCGGATCCGCCGGCGCCTGCTCAGAAGCAGCCAGCGCAGCGGCGGCGGCTTCCGACGCGGTGTTTTCAGTCAGCGCATTGGTTGCAAACGTGCCTTTTTTCTGTTCTTTGATCGATTTCACAGCCGCTTTCTGGTTCAGAACCGTCCGAACCATGCTGATTTTGCCGGATTCATAGTAGATCTCCGTCGTTTCACCGGCCGAGACAACGCATTCACCCATGTCTGCACCGCCCTGACGCAGGGCATTCAGGATATCTTCAGAGATTTTTCCGCAGTCCATATTCGTTTTCGCTCCTCTCTGCGTCATCTGCCGCCGACATTGACGCGCGCTTTGACGGCCGGGCCGCCCATACCGACCGACATCAGCTGTTTTTTGCCGCACATCCCCATCGACCAGGACAAGTCTTCACTGAGCATGTCCACCGTTTGCAGCATGTCAAATGCGACACCGGAAATCGTTGTATCCCGCAGAGCGCGCCCCAGCTTGCCGTGTTTGATTTCATAGCCCATGTTGACGCCGAACATGAATTCGCCGGTGGCATCCGCCTGACCGTTGCCCGTTTTGGTAAAATAATAGCCGTCGTCAATCGACGCGATCATGTCTTCCAGTTTGTCTTTGCCCGGCAGGATGCAGGTATTGCGCATCCGGATCAGCGGTTCGTCCGAGAAAGCGAACGCACGGGCATTTCCAAGCGGTTCATGGCCGAAATAGGCTGCAGACTCTTTGTTGTGCATATAGCCGGTCAGGATGCCGTTCTGAATCAGGACGGCATCCTTCGCAGGTGTGCCCTCGTCGTCCACATACACCGGAACCGGGCAGCGTTTGCCGAATGCGGTGTTGGCAAAATCGATCAGCGTGACCAAATCGCTGGCCACACGTTTGCCAAAGCAGGGGCCTGCAACCGAACCGGAACGGACGAAATCGGCTTCCACCGTATGACCGACGGCTTCATGGGCAAGAATGCCGGCAAGGTCCGGGTGGAGAATGACCGATTTACAGCCCGCCTCCGCGTAAACGCCATCCCGTTTCTCCATGACGCGTTCGTATAAATCGGAAATCTGCTCAAACAGATCGGACGGATTCCGGAAATTCGTTTCAAACGCGCCAAAGCAGCTGACAGGCTGATACAGCTCCACCGGGGCGCCGTCTGCGCCTTTGGCCGTCATATTGAGCATCACGGCGCTTTTCGGCGTGATGACATGTGACAAGACGCCGTCTGACGTGCAGAGCAGTTTTTCCGTCTGGAGGCAGTTGACGCCGACCATCCGGCTCGTCAGATTCGGGCAGTGCGCTTCAATATAAGCGTCAAGCTCCTGTAGGAAAGCAATGAAGTATTTCTGCGGCGTATGATCTTCGCAATCCAGATCATCCCGGCGGGTAAATGGACTGACCGGCGCAAAACGCGCACGGTTCAAGTGTTCCCGCGCGTCTAAAAAGCGTGCATTTTCGGATGCCGCCTCGACAACAGCTGCAATGGTTTCCGGGGCGTAACCCGCAGACGAGGCAAATCCATACGCGCCGTTTTTCACGACGCGCGCCGACAGGCCGACGGAGGAATTGGAAACATTGGCCGTCAATGTTCCGTTCAGAAAAACCGCCCGGCGTTGGGTATTGCATTGCCCGCGCAGCTCTGTGTAATCGAAAAACTGATGTTTGTCCGCATATGGACTGATAAAGTCCTGTAAGATACGGCTTCACTCCCATCTGTGATCGTTTTTGATGATGCAGGCGGCAGGTTCACTGCCTGCCCCGTTTGTATCATTATACACCATTTCAAGCGATAAGACAAGCAAAGGACTTGTTTTTTCGCCGTCGTTCCGATATAATAAGTAGAGAATCCGCCGCGGGTCGGCTGCATCCGTGCACTTCGTTCTGCCGCGGCTTTTTGAGGGATGAACATGTACAAAAGCGATCTTGTGATCATCGGCGCCGGTGCGGCCGGTCTTTCCGCCGCGTTGTATGGCGTTCGGGCCGGGCTGTCGGTCAGCGTCATATATCTGGATTCCGGCGCTTTGGGCCGGGCGCATCTGATCGAAAATTACTTCGGCTTTGCCGAACCAGTCAGCGGTCAGGCATTATTGGATGCGACCACGGCGAATCTTCACCGTCTGGGGTGCCGGTTCAAAAGCGGTGAGGTTGTCGCCGTCAACATGACGGACAATGGATTTTCTGTCACACTGGCGGACGGCGCCTTAGAAACCGGAACAGCCGTTTTGATTGCAACCGGCCGTCCCGTTTCTCTGCCGCCGATCCCGGGAATCGGCGCTTTTGAGGGAAACGGCGTCTCGCATTGCGCCGTTTGCGACGGCTTCTTTTACCGTGGAAAACAGGTCGCCGTGCTGGGCAGCGGCGCATTTGCGCGCGCCGAAGCTGCGGTCTTGCAGCCGCTTGCCGCCTCTGTAACAATTTTGACCAACGGCGAGACGCCGGATTCAAACGCAATTGTCAACGCTGGGTTTGCCGTCTGCACCAAAAAAATCACATCGGTTCTCGGCAGCGACAAGCTGACCGGCATCGCCTTTGCCGACGGTTCTGAGCGTCCGCTCGACGGACTGTTTCTTGCAAACGGCAAAGCCGGAGCGCTTGACTTCGCCGCGCATCTCGGCATACTGCAAAAGGACGGCGCAATCCGCGTCGACGCCAGCGGCATGACAAATCTCCCCGGTCTTTTCGCCGCAGGCGATTGTCTCGGCGCCCCTTATCAGGTCTCTGTTTCGGTCGGTCGCGGGTGCGTTGCTGCACTCGGCGCCGTCGCTTATGTGCGCGAGCGGCGTCAGACCGCTGCCGGAAATAAGTAAAGCCCAGCTTTTTTCGGAAAATCCGCTCTTAAAACAGTTTCTTTCACCATCAAAACCGCTCGTTATGGGCGGTTTTTTGTTTTTTTCACCCTCCTGTTTCTATTTGCCGTCACTGATGTTTTGTCGAATATTGCCAGATTATGTCGTAATTTTCCATCTTTGCTTGTCTCCAAGGTGTTTAAGTTTAATTATTTAATTGTTGACATCTTCGACAAACAGTGGTATACTAATAGTCGAAGTGCAGTTCATTCCTCTGCTGCACCATATTTTATTTGGAGGTATTGTCCATGAAACGCAGCGCCCGAATTCTCTCCCTTCTCCTGGCCGTGCTGATGCTTGCCGTGTGCTTTGCCGCATGCAAAAAAGACGATCAGCAAAAAGACAACCCAGACGACAACAAGCTGGATCTCTCGAAAACCGACTCCTGGACAGACGAGCAATGGCTCGCCTATGAGCAATCCCTTGACTATGGCGGCAGAACCTTTACGCTGATGACGCACCAGCGCAACCGCCGCTCTCCGAATGAAGAGAACCCGACGCAGATCGACACCGACCTCGACAACCTGATCAAGCAGTTTGAATCCGACCTGAACGTCAGCTTTGAAATCGCCGACAAATGGGTCGACGGCGCAACGCTTGCCACATGGACGGCCAGCGGTGAAAACCCGGCCGACGTCTATGACTCCCGTCCGTCAAACTGGCTCCCCTACGCCGCCAAAGGCGCGATCTTTAACTGGGCCAGCGACGAAGCAAAGAGCTACGGCGTGAACGTCAACAACGAAAAGCTCTTCTGGCAGGATTGGACCCATGCATGGGACGTCAACGGCGCGACCTACGCTGTCCGTTACGCTTCCAAGTACTATCCGCCGGAAGCCGGCTGGATCATGCTCTATAACGAAGACATCCTCGACGCCAACGGCATCAAGAACATCGAAGACAAAGTCCGCAAGGGCGAATGGACCTGGGATTACTTCCTGGAATGCGCCAAAGCCTGCACGAAGGACACCGACGCTGACGGCACCGCGAACACGTGGGGCATCGCAACCGGTTACGCAGCTTACGGCGAAGAAGTCGTCGCCGGCGGCGGCAACATCGTCACGATGAAAGACGGCAAGCTGACCTGCGAACTGAACACGCCGGCTGCCATCGAAGGTCTGACCTTCATGTCCAAGCAGGCCAACAGCGGCGCCATCATGAAGGGCGCTGACGGCAACGCCAACATCGGCTACGGCGAAGGCCACACCGCATTTGCCGCTGGCGAAGTCGCTTTCCTCTACACCGAACTCCGCATCATCGCCAACAAGGCTTACTCCGATGAATTCGGTATGCGCCGCATGGAAGCCACTTGGGGCGTTCTCCCGCTCCCGGTCAAGGCTGGCGAACCGTACCGCAACATCATCGGCAACCACGACACCGACTGGGTCCTGATGACGAACAAAGACCGTGAATTCTCCGTGAAGGTTTACACGGCATTTGCCCGCCGCCAGAACGACGTCAACTGGAAAGACTGCGTCGCCGAAGCTTACCTGCAGGATCCGACCGACACGAACAAAGCAGACATCCTCGCCAACTACGTCATCCCGAACGTCACCCCGAACTATCAGTGGGTTTCCGGCGATGTGAACGATCTGTACCGTTCCGAAGCGGTTTACCCGATCTACGATGAAAAGGCTTCCCCGGCAGCCATCGCCGAAGCTGTCGCTCCGAAGATCCAGGGTCTGCTGGACAACATCTCTGAGTTCCCGAAGAACTAATTCTTCAGCATTCTCTGAATGTTCTGAATCAAAGAACCCCGCCTGCGGTATCCTACGCAGGCGGGGTTCTCTTCTTTTTATGTGTTATTTTGATTTGTTTCAGGCGCGCAGTGCGGCAAACGGAATGCGATAAATGCCCGTTTCCGTCAGGCAGCCGCTGTTGATCGCTCCGCGGCAAACGCTTAAGAGCATGGTTTCATCATCTGCGGCAAACATCGACGCATAGCAGTAGCCGCGCGCAGGATCCTCACCGATTTGATTCAGCGGCCCCCATGTTCTGCCTGCATCTTCGGAAATTCGAATCACCAGCGGCGTTCTGGAGGCGCCCCATTCCGTACAGCGGCCGTTATATTCCGGGATCGGGTTGTAAGCGGCATAGATTTTGCCTTGATGGCAAAGCATACTCAAAGGTGAACACGGCGACGTCAATTCGGATGGCTCCGGCATCGTAAAACTGCGCATTCTGTCATATGAAACGCAGACATACTGCGAACCGGCATTGGTCCGCATCCACATGATCACGGCACCGTCTGTGCGCTCGAAAATCCCCGGTTCCTGCGTCCAGATTGGTTCGCCCAGGATTCTGGGCGGCAGAGAAACGCGCGCGCCCGTATCACAGAAAGAACGGCCTTGATCGTCTGAAACAGCGACAAACATGGTGGCCGCGTTATCAAACGCCTTGCAGTGCCCTTCCCTGTCAAAGACCATCTGGTGCGCTGCAAGCGGCACTGCAATCCGGCCATCGGCCAAACGAATCATCCGGTCATTGTTGATGACATAATAGCATTTGGGCAGCAGACATTCGCAGCGCTCTGCCCGGAAGGTCTTTCCGTCGGTCGAGTATGTCCGCCCGATGGTTGAGGTACCGTCCGGCTCTTTGATCAGAAACCAGAAGCACAGCGTCCCGTCCAGAAGCGGCAGTGCCGAAACGCTCATGATATTCGCCGTGCCGAACTCTGCGGCGCGTGCAATGATCTCCGGTTCGCTGAACGTCCTGCCGTTATCCGTCGAGCGGATCAGCGCGATATCGCACGCTGCATCATCCGATGCGCTGCTGCCGGTGTATCGGCTGTATGCAAACAAAATCTCACCGTTTGGCGCACGCAGGAATGCGCCTTCACTGTTTCTTGGATTTCCTTCGCTCGGGCAGATTTGATGAATCAGGTATGGATCCATGCTGTTCTCTCCTTTGGCTGTATCGTTTTGCGGCGCGTCTGCCGATTTGCAAATGACGCCGAGATAAGCATATCAGTTTTTGATTGGCCTGTCAATCCCATTCTCTGTTTTTGGCTTACCTGTACCGCGTTTTTTTAATCGGATCCAATCCAAAGCTGGAAAAAAGTGCATTACATACGTTTTCTGTTTTCCGGTTATGATATCATTGCAGCCCAAAACAACATCACTTCAGAAAACAAGGAGAAAATCATATGTCCAGCAAGAGTAATCGTATTGTTGTTCCTGCGGCAAAGGATGCCATGGAAAAGTTCAAGATGGAAGCGGCCAACGAAGTCGGCGTCAACCTGAAACAGGGTTACAACGGCGATCTGAGCTCCCGTCAGGCAGGCTCTGTCGGCGGCCAGATGGTCAAGAAGATGATTGAGTCTTACGAAAACGGCCTGAAATAAGGTTTGTTTTTCAAAAGCGGCGGACGGATTTTTTCCGTCCGCCGCTTTTTTGCCGTGCTTTTTGAGTGGAG
>CAJLFQ010000081.1 GCA_905205975.1 uncultured Eubacteriales bacterium
AGATGCGATTTCGGCACGACACCGAGCAGCTTCCCGTCAAACAAAGCGGCTGCGCAGTTGAACAGCTTCTGATCCTTTTCCAGCGGCAGCCCGACGAATACAAACATGTTTTTTCCGCAGGTTGCCTGGGCAATCGCTGCAAGTGAATCCAACGCGCAGCTCAAAAGCACATGCTGAGAAAACAGATCGCCGCAGGTATAGCCGGTGATGCAGAGTTCCGGCAGCGTCAGCAGAGAGACGCCGGATGAAGCGGCGGCATCTATGACTTCGATGATTTTTTGCGTATTGAATGCACAGTCGGCAACACGCAGTTCCGGCGAAACGGCCGCAGCACGAATGAACCCGTCACGCATGGAAGATCAACCTCCGTTTGTTTTTCTGATGAAAAAAAGCCTAACGCAATGCGTTAGGCTTTTTTGGTGGAGATAAGGGGAATCGAACCCCTGACCTCTTGAATGCCATTCAAGCGCTCTCCCAGCTGAGCTATACCCCCGTTGGAACATCTCCTGTCGAGCACTGCGCTCAACAAAGTATATTATATCAGATTCTCTCTGACTTGTCAAGCCCTTTTTCTGAAAAAAGCCAAATTTTTCTTTCGGCCCCGGCATACGAGACCGGAGCCGAAAGAAACAGGTTTGTTGCGCAGATCAAAGTGTGCCGAGAACGTCAGCCATGGTATACAGGCGGTTCTCGTGAACACTCGCCATGTACTGCGCCGCACGCAGTGCGCCGGAGGCGAATACTTCCCTGCTGGAAACGCTGTGAGACAGCGTGATGACTTCGTTGTAACCGGCAAAGATAACATCATGATCGCCGCAGATGGTGCCGCCTCGGATGGAATGAATCCCGATTTCATCTTTGGAACGGGGCTTGCGGACGGCGTGCCGGTCGTAAACATACTGGCGGCCTTCTGAAAATGCCGAAGAAGCGGCGTCTGCCAAAATCAGAGCGGTACCGCTCGGCGCATCCAGTTTCTGATTGTGGTGCTTCTCGACAATCTCAATATCGTAATTCTCACCGAGAATCGAAGCAGCCTTCTTGGTCAGCATTGCGAGCAGATTGATGCCGACGGACATATTTGCCGAACGGAACAGCGGCACATGATGAGCTGCTTCGTCAACGGCGGCAAGATCCGACGGCTGATAGCCTGTGGTTGCCAGAATAGCCGGAATCTGTTTTTCAACTGCATAGTTCAAAATCGATGGCAGCGCCGAAACGTGCGAAAAATCGATGATGACATCTGCGTCCCCTGTGTATTCGGCGATGTTCTGATAAATCGGAAATGATGCAGAAGGCTGAATGACACGGTCAACACCGGCAGCAATCACTGCGTCATACTGTTCAGCAATGGCGGCGACAGCATGCCCCATCCGGCCGTTGCAGCCGGACAAAATGATTCGAATCATAAGAGAGGTCCTCACATTATCGTTAGTTGGTTGTTTTTGAAAAACCGCTCCATGCCCCGCGCAAAGCGGACGGCATGGAGCGGTTTGCGCAATCAGTTCAAAAGCCCCATGCTGCGAAGCGTCTGTGCGAGCGTTTCCTTGTTGGCGGCGCCCATTTCACAGAGCGGCAAGCGCATCAGCGGCGAACAGAGCCCCATCATCCCCATGGCCGTTTTCACGGGGATCGGATTGACTTCCAAAAAGAGGTTGTGCATCAGGTCGTAGTTTTCAATCTGCAATTTGGCGGCGCTTTCCAGATCGCCTGCGAAGAATTTGCTGCACAGATCAGACATCAAACGCGGAGCGACATTGGAGACAACGGAGACAACGCCCTTACCGCCGAGTGCCAGAATGGGAACAACCTGATCGTCGTTGCCGCTCCAGATATTCAGATCGTCGCCGCACAAATGACGGGTGTGCGCGATCAGTGAAAAATCACCGGAAGCTTCTTTGACACCGTTGATCATGGGGTGTTTGGAGAGTTCGTAATAGGTATCCGCGTGGAACGACATCCCCGTTCGGGACGGAACGTTGTAGAGAATCATCGGGACATGGACGCGGTCTGCCAGGTATGTGAAATGACGAATCAAACCGGCCTGCGTCGTTTTGTTGTAGTAAGGCGTAACTTGCAGCAGTGCATCTGCGCCGACATCCTCTGCAAACAGAGAGAGCTGCAGCGAGTAGGCCGTGTCGTTGGAACCGGTTCCGGCAATCACAGGGATGCGGCCATTGACGACTTTGACGCAAAAACGGATGCATTCTTTGTGTTCTGCATCGGTCAGCGCGGCGGCTTCACCGGTTGTGCCGCAAATGGTAATGCAGTTGGTCCCACCTGCGATCTGCATTTCGATCAGTTCTTCAAGTTTGGCGTAATCAACGGAATAATCATCGTGAAACGGCGTCACAATGGCGACGCTGGCTCCTGTAAAAACTGGCTTTTTCATATTCCTCCACCCGTTTATCCGGCTGTGGATAAACATACTTTTTCAGAATACGGCAGGCAGCGTACCTGTCGTTATGGAATTGAAACCAACTCAGACTCTTTTGACAACGTAGCCTTTGGCGCAGAGCAACTCTGCCATCAGGACACCGCCGCCGGCGGCGCCGCGCAGCGTGTTGTGCGACAGGCAGACGAACTTGATGGTATACTGCGAGTCTTCGCGCAGACGGCCGATGGAAACCGCCATGCCGTTTTCCAGCATACGGTCAAGCCGGGTCTGCGGACGATTTTCTTCTTCGAAGTAATGCAGGAATTGTTTCGGTGCGCTCGGCAGGTTGAGACGCTGTGCTTCGCCTTCGTATGTCGTCCAGCGGCGTTTGATTTCGTCGAGCCCCGGGTTGTTCTTCAGCTTGACAAAAACAGCAGCCATGTGGCCATCGCTCACCGGGACGCGGATGCACTGTGTCGTGATCGGCACGTCATTTGAAGGGACGATCACGCCGTTTTCGATATGCCCCCAAATCTTGCCCGGTTCTTTTTCACTCTTTTCTTCTTCGCCGCCGATGAACGGAATGACGTTGTCAACCATTTCGGGCCATGTGGTGAAATTCTTTCCGGCGCCGGAAATGGCCTGATACGTACAGGCCAGCGCACGTTCGACGCCCAAATCCAGCAGCGGATGAATGGCCGGGACATAGCTCTGCAAGGAGCAGTTGGATTTGACGGAAACAAAACCGGTTTCTGTGCCGAGGCGTTTCCGCTGTGCGTGAATGATTTCCGCGTGGTGTGCATTGATTTCCGGGACGATCATCGGAACATCCGGCGTGAAACGATGCGCGGAGTTGTTGGACATAACCGGGCATCCGAGTTTGGCATATGCTTCTTCCAGCGCTTTGATTTCATCCTTTTTCATGTCGACTGCGCAGAAGACGAAATCCACAGACGACGCGATTGCTTTCATGTCGGCAACGGCGTCATGCACAACGAGTTCGGCAAGCTTTTCAGGCATTGGCGATGCCAGGAGCCAGCGGCTTCCGGCTGCTTCGCGGTAGGTTTTGCCAGCAGAACGGGCGCTGGCGGCGAGCGTTGTAACCTCAAACCACGGGTGGTCCGCCAAAAGCGTCGCAAAACGCTGGCCAACCATACCGGTGGCGCCGATGATACCGACTTTGTATTTGTTCATTGCAAAAACATCCCTTCAATGCCAAGGCATGAACCGAGGCAGGTGATTATGATTTGGGCTGCGATCCAAGCAAGGATGCCGTCTGAAATGTAAAATGTCTGAAAACAGCGGCGCCGACCTTGCAATAGCGCAGGATATCATGTATAATAGTAGAAGCATCCTGAAGAATTCGGCGGAATCTGCCGGTGATCGCAAGATTACTTTATATTATAACAAACTGCTTTTCTGCTGTCAACCGTTCTGCCCTGCTCTGCGAAAGAAAATTGACGGGATACAGCACCATAAACGGAGGCTTTATGCTGAAACAACACAACAAAATCTGCCGTCTGACGGCATTACTGCTGGCCTTGACCTGTATATGCACCTTGGCGCCATCTGTTTTGGCCGATCCGACGGCAGCGGCGGATTATTCAGACACCATTGTGCGAACCGGTTTGGCTTACGGGTCAGGATCTCTGGCTGCTGCCAATTTCCAGGTTGCATCCGGCACAGGGACCGGGTTCGAAGCGGGCTATTACGGCAGCGACCGTCTGTTTGTGCCCTTGTATACCATCGCAGGTGAAACCGAGCTGACGGTGATCCGCAGTCAAAATTACAGCCTGGCCTCTTCTTCGTATGTGGCCGACGGTACAGAGGGCTCAAATGTCGTCGGAGCGTATCACATTGAACTGGACCTTTCGTTTGAGGATCAGTCTGCGCTGGATGAAGCGGTCAGTGCAGTTTACGGCGCTACAAACTATTTTTCCTATCCGGCATACACGTCCAGCGGGTATCGCGTCCGTGTTGGCCGCTATACCTCGAGGGAAGCCGCAGAAAACGATCTCCCTGTGATTTTTGAACGTGTGTCCGCTGTTTATCCGGGCATTCAGCTGAGCGTTGTTGGCATGGGAACAAATGCTTATACCGTCCTGCGCACCGGCACGAAGCACATTCTGTACGAACATGACGGCGCAACCCGTCAGCTGGGCATTCAGGCCATTGGCGGTGATAAACCGGAGACCTGGCACAAGGGCTATAAATATTATGGCGGGTTTGACTTTGGCAATACCAGCCGAACCTCTATGGCCGTCATCAGCGTGGCCCGTCTGGGCGACTATGTGAAAGGCGTTACCCCATACGAACTGAATACCAACTGGCCGGAAGAATCGCTTAAGGCGCATGCGCTCTGCGCACAAACCTTTGCCATCACAAACCGGAACCGCCACGCAAGCTACGGATTTGACGTCTGCACGGGTCAGCACTGTCAGGTTTACCGAGGGACGACGCTTCTAACGCAGAAGATCATCAACTGCGTCGATGCGGTTGAAGGTCAAATCATCACCTACAATGGCAAGCCGATTGACGCCGTCTATCACTCTTCCAACGGTGGTTGGACAGAAGACTCTGAGAACGTCTGGGTTGCACGTGTCCCCTATCTGCGCAGCGTGACGGATACATATGAATCTTTGTCGTTTGAAAACAACGGCCTGTGGGAGACCAGCATTACCAGTGCACAGCTGACGGCGAAACTGAACGCGAATGGACATGCCATCGGGCCTGTCACAAGTGTGTCTATCGCAAAACTGACACCGGCGGGCAGCGTATACAGCCTCAATATATCTGACGGAACCAAAACGGTAACACTGAGCAAGGAAAACATGCGTATGGTGATTGGCACGTCGGTTCTTCTAAGTCAGAACTTCCGATTGGTAAACGACGGAAAGATCTTCCTGAACGATGGCGATACGATGGTCTCTTCCCTGGCGGGCTTGAGTGTTTTGAACGGGAATGGCGAAACGACCACACTTTCGTCGTCAACGCCCTCTGTCCTGACGGGCAGTGGAACAGAAACACTGAATCCGGGCGAAAGTGATACCTCCGTCTTCCGCTTTTCCGGAAAAGGCTGGGGGCACAGTCTTGGACTGAGTCAGATTGGTTCCCGCGGCATGGCACGTCTAGGCTGGACTTATGATCAAATCATCCATTACTATTACACCGGCGTCACCATTACCGGGCTGGATAACTGAACTTCCAACCGCAACCTGCGTACAGAAACACATTGAATAAACGGCCACGCATCCTGAAAGATGTCTGGCCGTTTGTCGTGCCCACCCATCGTATGCGCATTGCGTATCAGGATGCATCCAATATTACAGTATGCCGAATGGCATGGAAATGAGAATACTGATATGAAAACGACCGATTTTTTCTACGAACTTCCACCGGAATTGATTGCGCAGACGCCATGCGAACAGCGCGACGGTTCCCGTATGCTCTACCTGCCGCTTGACGGCGGGCCGATTCAACATACCCGGTTTCGCTCTCTGCCGGATTATCTGCGGGCTGGCGATTGTCTGGTGTTTAACGATTCCCGTGTGATGCCCGCCCGATTGCTGGGCGTCCGCCCGGCAGGCGGCGCGGCAGAACTGCTGCTCTTGAAACCGCTGGGCGGAGACGACTGGGAGGTGCTTGCGCGTCCGGGGCGCAAACTGCCGACAGGTGCGACGGTTTCATTTGGAAAGGGCATGTCTGCGGAAGTTGTTTCTGTTGGCGAAAACGGCTTGCGGCACGTTCGCTTTCACTACAGCGGGGACTGGCAAAGCCTGCTCGAAGAATTGGGGCGCACGCCGCTGCCGCCTTATATAAAAGAAGAACTGGCAGACCGCGAACGCTATCAAACCGTTTATTCGAAAAATACAGGGTCCGCGGCAGCGCCGACGGCCGGGCTGCATTTTACCGAAGAGATTCTGGAAACGCTTCGTGCCAAAGGCGTACACACGGAGTTTGTAACGCTTCATGTGGGTTTGGGCACTTTCCGGCCTGTTCAGGAGGAAACGATTGAAGCACATAAAATGCACACGGAAACGTTTTCTCTTTCTGCGGAGACGGCGCAGCGCATCAATGCGGCGAAAAAAGCGGGCGGACGCATTGTCGCCGTCGGCACAACCTCTTGCCGCGTTCTGGAAACCGCGGCTGATGACAGCGGCATTCTGCGCGAGATGCACGGCGAAACCGGCATTTTCATTTACCCCGGATACCGCTTCAAAATTTTGGATGGGCTGTTCACCAACTTCCACCTGCCGGAAAGCACGCTGCTGATGCTGGTTTCAGCGATGGCAGGACGTGAACGTGTTTTGGCGGCATACAGAGAAGCGGTCAAAGAACGGTATCGCTTCTTCAGTTTTGGCGATTGCATGCTCCTGCTTTGAGGAACAGACAAGCGACAAAAAAATTGATGCCGGCGGTTGCTTTTTGTGCTGCTGCGGGATATTTATGATGAAGGAGGTTTTGGCATGGACGCACACCCTTTCCAATCCGCTGATCCCCGTGCGGATGAGGCGTCCGAGGTCATTCAACGGTATGCCGACATGGTATATCGAATCGCCCGTGTCCAAATGAAGAACCCGCATGACGCAGACGACGTTTTTCAGGATGTTTTTCTTGCTTACATTCGCTCGGACTTGCACTTTGACGATGAAGCACACCGAAAAGCGTGGCTGATACGGACAACCCTGAACCGCTGCAAAAAGTGGTTTGGATCGGCATGGGTTCAGAAAACCGTCGCGCTGGACGATACGCTTCCCGCGGCAGACCACCCGGAATACCTAGAGCTGTGGGATGCCGTGCGGCGCCTGCCAAAACAGCATCAGACTGTTTTGCTGCTTTTTTACGGGGAGCAGATGCAGGCTGCGGAGATTGGCGCGGCGCTCGGCATCCGGGAAAAAACCGTACGGATGCAGCTGACGCGAGCGAGGCGAAAATTAAAACAAGAGTTGGAAAGCGAGGAAACGGCTGATGACATTTCAATTTGAAAAAAAACTGGCCGACGCTTTTCAGGCGGTGCGTCCGCCGGAACAACTGGTCCAAAAAACCGAGCAGAGCATGCATGCCGCGCTTCACCGTCAGCAGAAAAAGCAACCCCCCAGGATTGTACGGTATGCGGCCTCTGTGGCTTGTGCCGCGGCAATCTGCACGGCTGTCTTTCTGAGCGTGTGGCAGTGGTGGATTCCGCATGATTGGACCGGTCAGCCCGGCGCGCAATTATGCGCCATCGATGCGGACATGTATCGAGCATCCGCTGCGCGCACAGCAGCGGAACAGCTGATCTCTGCCCCTCCATCGATACAGGAACTGCTGGATACCCTCCATCAGTCGCTGTCGGCGCAGAATGCCTCCAAGCCGGGTGAGCTGATTGCCGACGGCGTCTGCAAACGCGTGGAATACTATCAGATCCCGACAAGCGGGCAGCCGGTTGCACTGCTGACAGTTCGGCTCACAGCAATTTTGAACATCAAAAACGAACCAAAGCGGCTGAAAAATGGGGATCAGATCACGGTAGTCTGCTTTCCGCCGGACTTGCCGAATCCGCCGGAAGACGGGACGGCAAAATACCGTTTCAGCCTGAGCACATCCCGAGATGGAAACGTTTATTCACCGGATGACGAAACACTCCTTGCGGAGTCGGCATGGCTTCTGCATGGTGCTTGGCCGCAGATTCTGCCATGACGCAAAAAAACACCACAAAACATAAAACGGAGGTCTACAACATGAAACGCACAATGAAAACATGGAAAAGATGGATGCTTGCCATTGTCAGCTGCGTGCTGGCACTCAGTCTTGCGGCCTGTTCTTCCGGAAAAGATCCGGCAGAAACCTCAGCAACGACTGCGAATCCGTCTGCCCCTGACGCCACAACCGAACAAAAAAACAACCCGAATCTCGAAGGCTCTCTCCAAGATATCCTGAAGCGGATTTATGAGACCGCTGACGTCAGCGACGATGACCGCGCATGGTTCTCCTCCATGGAAACGACCGACATCACCGCGGAAAACATGTCGTATTACATCGGCGTTCAAAGTGATAACGTTGCAGAAGGGATTGCTTCTGAACCGATGATGAGCTCAGTTGCCTATTCGCTCTGCCTGGTTCGCGTCAAGCCCGGAACAGATGTTGAACAGCTCAAAGCCGATATCAAAGCAAACGTCGATCCGCGCAAATGGATTTGCGTGGAAGTGATGGATGAAAACGTCCTTGTGGAAAACGTCGGCGATGTCATTCTCCTTGTGATGGATGACGAGTTGGCGCATACGCTGCGGGATGCTTTCCTGGCACTGAAATAAGATTCGATCGGCATAAAAATCATCGCGCCGCCGCATGAAGCCGGGCAGGCCGGCAAAACGCCTGGACCTGCCCGGCTGTTTTGTTTCTTTGTCCATCGGACAGGATACATGTGATTCTTTGATGAAAGAGGGAGCAAGATGCTGTTTTCTTCCATTTCCTTTCTGTTTTTCTTTTTGCCGATTGTTCTGATTCTCTATTTTGGACCTCTGCGGCGATGCCGGAACCTTGTCCTGCTGCTGGCCAGCCTTTTCTTTTATTTTTCCGGAGAACCGCGCTTCTTTCTTGTCATGGTCGGCGCGACGTGTTCGGGCTGGCTCCACGGCTTTTGGATCAATGCGTGGCGCGGGCGAAAACACGCGCGCATTCCGCTGATTTCCTCCATCTGTTTCAGCCTTGCACCCCTGCTGCTGTTTAAATATGCCGACTTCTTTTTGACGGCGGTCAACGGATTTACAGGCTGGCAGATTCCCCTGCTGAAGCTGACGCTTCCCTTGGGTATCAGCTTTTATACGTTCCAAATTCTCAGCTATTCGATCGACTTATACCGCGGGAAAGCGGGTCTTCAGAAGTCGTTCTGGCGCTTTCT
>CAJLFQ010000082.1 GCA_905205975.1 uncultured Eubacteriales bacterium
AGCGGCAGATTCCTCTGCCGCTCTTTTTACAAACAAACCGCAGGATCCTCTGCCGTCTGTTTCATCCCATTCAATACAGTTGCGCATCTTGGACGCTGGAGCAGCAGCCTTGGCAGAAATGACGGTTCCGCCGCAGACAGCGCTTGCTGGATCGATTCCGTTTTTGCATCTTCCTGCAAAAAACAAATGTTGTCCGACGCGTTTGGTGCCAGCTCACCCGTTTTGAGACACACAATTGCTGCTGTTGCAGTACAGCTGCAGCGGCGCAGATAAGAAAGCAAAACGTCGGCAGCAGCCATGCGTTCAAAGAGAAAACTGGCGGAAAGGCTTGACTGTGGACATACGGGGCCGGCATAATGCAAAAAGGCGTCATAACCGACATGCTCTTGGCAGGTGCCGAAAAAATCCCAGCGCCGGCAATACGGGTTGAAGCGCAGATAGGCAAATTCGCGGTTTGCCAGTGCGGAATCCCATGCGCCGAAAACACCAATGTGTGCCGGCTGCATGCCAAGGCTTTCGAAATACGGCACAACTGCAGATGCTATGGGAGAATCTGCGCAGAGCGCAAGGCCGAATTTCATGCTGTTTTCCATCCCCCCGTTTCTATCATACGCTCAATGGATCAGATCTGTGCTGTGAGCGTTATCAAAATAACAGGAGATCAATATGCTCTTATATATCATCCGACATGGCGATCCAAACTACAACCCCGATTCGCTGACGGAACGCGGCAAGTTGCAGGCGGCTGCGCTGGCCAAACGTCTGGCGCGGTATGGCGTTGACCGTATCTATTCATCCCCATTGAAGCGTGCACAGCAGACCGCGGAACCAACCTGCATTTTAACCGGCAAGTCGATGGAAATCCTCGATTGGACGAGTGAAAATCGGGCGTGGGAAGATTTTTCTGTGGAAGCCAATGGTCAAAACGGACCATATCGCACATGGTGCTTCTATGTGCCGGGGGCTGCGCAGGAACTGCGATCTGAAGCGGTGACACGGCTTGGTGCCAACTGGTTTGATGCCGACTTTTTCAAGCGCTGGCATGTCCCAGCTGAAAAAGGATATCGCCGGATCAAAGAAGCAAGCGACACCTTTTTGGCGCAGCTCGGCTATCGTCATGATGGAAACCGGTACCGCATCGAGCAGCCGAACGAAGAACGGGTAGCCGTTTTTTGCCATCAGGGGTTTGGCCTGTCCTGGCTGGGCGTGCTTTTGGATTTGCCGTTGCCGGTTACATGGACTATGTTTGACATTTCTCATTCTGATATGACCGTAATTCGTTTTCGAAATCACGAGGACGGATACACCGTTCCGCAGGTTCTGACCCTTTCCAACGACAGCCATTTGTATGCCGAAGGGCTGCCAACGCGCTATCAGAACGAGCTTTATTTCTGATAAGCAGCGTCAGAGCATAACGTCGTTTGATTCAAGAAGGCTCACAGCCGTTCGAAAACAGCTGTGAGCCTTCTTCTTTTATGACGTGGAGGGAAGACGGCACTTCGGAAAGTGCTAATCGGTGCAGAGCTTTTCTAAGACGGCGCAGGCGACTTTGATGCCGTCTACTGCGGCACTCATGATGCCGCCCGCATAACCAGCGCCTTCGCCGCAGGGGTATAAGCCGGTTACGCCGACTGCCTGCTTGTCATCGCCGCGGAGAATCCGAACTGGCGATGACGTTCTGGTTTCCGGCGCCGTGAGAACGGCTTCCCGATCGGCAAAGAAACGATGCTGGGATGCAAAACGCGCGAGCGACGTACGGAGCAACGCTGCACCGCCGGCCGGAAGAAATGCGTCAACAGAGCCATAGCGGACACCAAGCGGATAGGTCGGCTCAATATGTCCGCCTTTTTTAGAGGGGCGATTGTCCAGAAAATCACCGACCCGCTGTGCCGGAGCCGTATAGTCCGATCCGCCTGCCAAGAACGCGCGGCGTTCCAGATCCTGCGCCAGTCGAACGCCGCTCAGCGGATCGGAACCAAGAGCTGCGGCATCGACCGAAACGGCAAGGGCAGCATTCCCATTGACGCCGTTCCGTGCGTGACGGCTCATACCGTTAGTCACAACGGTTTGCGGTTCGCTGGAGGATGCCGTCACAAATCCACCCGGACACATACAGAACGAAAAACAGCCGCGCTCCCCTTCGCGATGAGAGACGGCATATTCAGCAGCCCCCAAACGCGGGTCTCCGGCATAACGGCCAAACATCGCCGCATCGATATCGGACTGCTTGTGCTCAATCCGCACGCCAACTGCAAAGCTTTTGGGGACGAGAAGAATCTCTTTGCGGAGCAGTGCTTCAAACGTATCACGCGCACTGTGCCCGGTTGCCAAAATCACATGAGCAGCCGGAATTTCACCCGTATCTGTGCAGACCGCTGTGATACGGTGATTCTGTATGCGAAAATCACGCACACGGGTCTGGAAGAAAACCTCTCCGCCCAGATCACAGATTTCTTTGCGAAGAGACCGTACCACATTCTTTAAGAGATCTGTCCCGACATGCGGATGCGCATTGCGCTGGATATCGATCGGAGCGCCATGCGCAGTCAACTCGCTCAGAACCGCTTCACAGAGTGGGTCATTGATACGGGTTGTCAGTTTGCCGTCCGAATATGCGCCTGCGCCGCCCTCGCCGAACTGTATGTTTGAAGCTGGATTCAAAATCCGCTGCGTCTCGAACTGCTGCACAGCATGATCACGCTCATCCAAAGATGCGCCACGTTCCAAAACAAGCGGTCGAAGACCAGCCCTTGCCAAAACCAGCGCCGCAAAAATGCCGGCCGGCCCAAAGCCGACTACAACCGGGCGGCTCGTTTGCTGCGGTGCATACGCTTTCAGCAGGTCAGAAAGCTGTACGGCGCTGTGAAGCCGAACACCTTGATTCCGGCAGCGTGCAGCAACGGATGCTTCATCCAATCCGTCAGCAGTCAGATCAATGGTGTAAACCAAGCGAACCCGTCCGCGGCGCGCATCGATGGAACGCCGAAAAACATACGCATTTGTCGAATCCGTTCTGGATATGCCGCAGATTTCTGCAGCTGCTTGGATGGCATCTGTTTCGCTGGCTTCAAGCGGCAGCGAAATGCCGGATACGAGCAGGCTCAAATTGGTTTCCTCTTTTCTATGATTCAAACGAACAAGGCCCGTCACAGACAGGCCTTGTCAATGCTGTTTCAGGATGTATGCGCTGTATGTGTAACGTTGACGGTGACATTGTATGCACTGTCAACCAAAGAGGCGTTGACAGATTGTTTGAATGTCACATTGACCGGGACAACCTGCAAACCTTCTGCGTGGATATCCAGATTCTGAAAATAGACAGCCGCCAAGAAATCATTTGCCGTTATCTTTTCCAGCAGCGCGGCATTCCCGCGCAGACGAACGTTGATTGATTGATCGATGAGTTCCACGCGGTAATGTTCCGGAACGCCGAAGAATTGAATATCGGTCAGCGCATAGGATTTGACGACAATGTCTTTGACGGTCACCATTACCGTCGCTGAGACACGGTCACTCATACAGCTGATGCCCGACGGCAAAACGAAATCTTTTTCCGTCGTCAATCCGTCGCCGATCCCCTCTAGGTCAATCATACCGAGCGACAGATATTCGATTTCCTCAACGGCGGAGCGTTCTCCGATCACAGTGATTTTTGAAGGCGTAATCACGGTATCGACCTCTTGGTCTGTCAATCCGCTGCCGGCATTAAGCGTAATCCGCAGCGGCAGTTCCTTAATCATCTGCACGGGCAGATACGCCTCGATGGATTTGGTCAGCATTTGTGAATACGTCAACTCGACCACTTCCCCTGTGCTGTTCACCAGCTGAATGGGAACCTGCATGGTTGATGATGTGGTCAGGTCATCGAGCGGGAGCATGACAACCGCATGTGAGATCGTTGACAATTCGACCGTTGGACCGCGTACCGTGACCGATTGCTGAGACAATTCTATCGGACCAGGGCGAAGGTTTTCGGCAAGCGTTCCGGTTGTTTCCGGAAGAATGTCGAACTGTTTTTCCGTGATTTTATCGACGCGGATGGTCGCAATCAAATCGGAACGGTTAACAACGGTTATATCGCCGTCCGGCGTATTGACCGAGCACAAGATCCGGTTTTCGCCGTCTCCCGAAATTTGTGAAACGTCGCAGATCAACTCAATGTCGGATTTTTTCAACCCCAGAACCACGTTGCGCTTGCCGCGCAGGCGAACATCCATCGTCATATCGGTGTCGGAAAGGATGGAGTAATTCATACGGTCATAGAGTTCTGTAACGCCGTTGATGGTCACTTTGACATTGGAAAAGGAAATTTCAATGTCGGGGTTGATCACAGACATCACAATAAACCAGAACAGGATTGCAGCCAGAAGGACAAGCAGCTTGTTCAGGACCTGATATTTTTTCAGCCAAGCAATCATATTTCACCTATGCCTTTCTGCCGACAAATCATTGCTTTGATTTCTTGCGCTTCCAGAATTTGATTTTGCTGAGCTTGTCCTCTTTGTCGGTGTCATGGACGAGTTCATTGTGCAGAATGGTTGTCAGCGTTGCGGCAGACAAGTGACGTTTCAGCAGTCCGCCGGCGGCAATGGAAACAGAACCGGTTTCTTCTGAGACGATCAAAACCAGCGCATCGCTCGCCTCGCTGATGCCGACGCCGGCACGATGGCGCGTTCCAAGCTCGCTGCTGAGGTTTTTGTTGGAAGAAAGCGGCAAAAAGCAGCCGGCTGCGGCAATTCGGTTGTCGCGAATGATCACTGCGCCATCGTGCAGAGGTGCTTTGTTGAAGAAAATGTTTTTCAGCAGTTCACTTGTTATATCGGCGTTGATGATCGTACCGGTTTTCATGATTTCGCCCAATTTGGTTTCGCGTTCAATGACAATCAAAGCACCCGTTTTGGTCTTGGACATATAGGTGCAGGTTTCGACCAGCTGAGAAATGGTCCGCAGTGTCTCATTATTTGGTTGGATGCGTTCCGCAGAAAAAAGCGTTGGCAGCCTGCTTCGCCCGACAGAGTCCAGCATACGCCGGAGCTCCGGCTGAAACAGAACAATGAGCGCAATGGCGCCGATTTGAAGCGTTGCAGTCAGAACGTAGTAGATGACATTCAGTTGAAGCCATCCGCAAATCTGATAAACAATCAAAATGATGCCAATGCCTTTCAGAACCTGACCGGCGCTGGTATCTTTCAGAAGCTTCATCAGCTTATAGAAAATAAATGCGACCAGCAGAATATCAAGAATGTCCTGCCAGCGCAGCCATGCAATCGAGTTTTTGAGAAACGTCAAAATCTGTCCCATACGCTGCCCGCCCTTTTGAAAAAATCCGCTGAGTTCCTATCAGAAAAACGGATATGATGATCCGCAGTCATATATCATTTGACTCTACTATCATTATACCACATTTGGCCGGTAATTGCGAGATTTTTTCCAAAACAAAATCCGCCTTTTTCCCACAGTCTTTTTTGCGGCCACGATAAAAAGCTGCCCGGCGCGAACCGGACAGCTTTTCCAGCCAAACAGATTGTGTGCTAGCCCACCCGGGCTTCGATGATCCGAATGTTTTCCACGCCGACCGTGGTTTCGCTGACGGCGATGTCCTTGATGCGGATTGCATCTTCACTCTTCAGGCCGCCTTCAACCGGTGCAACGACGATGTTCAGGCTGTCATCGTTCAGGAAAACGGCGCAATCGGCATATCCTTTTGCCAAGACCAGCGATTCGATGCGCGCTTCGACGACAGCATTGTTTGCAATTCTCGAAATGCTGGCGACAGCGACTTCTTTCGATTCCAAGCTGATGCTTTCATCGGAAGTCGTCGTTTCCAGAACGCCAATAGCTTCATCCCTTGCCTGCTGGCGCGTGACGCGGAGCTGTGCGAAATATTCGCGGATCTTTCCGTCAACCGATTCAGCACTTCCTGTCTGCGGGTCATTGGATACTTCGCTGAGCTGCCCCAGCAGGCGCGCTTCATCACTGACAACTTCTTCCGGGTTGGCAGATACGATCTGACTGTCATCCAGGCCGCGCTGGTAACTCCAGTTCAGATAGACAGCCAGACATACGAGAAGTGCTACGACGGCGGCAACGGCGGTTCTTTTCTTGAACTTCATATGATTCCTTCCTTTTTTTCGTTTTCAATAGGTTCAATAGAGCTTATGAGCGTACATAGCAAACTATGACGTATTTCCATGCGGTTATTTTCCGGGCAGCACGCTGATTTTATCAGTCGGCAGCCCTGTGACCGCGGCGACAGCACGAATGATCATCAATTCTACGCTGGATTTTCCCGCACCGTCCGAGACCACAATTGCACCTGAAAAGGCTGGATAGATGCGCTTTTCTTCAACCGGCGTACTCCCCTGCGACTGCATGACAATCGTCTTGTCAATGCTTTGAGTTGTTTCACTGCCGCCGGTTCGCAGCGTAGAACTGTCGTTGGTCGCATAGACGGTTTCCGTGCCGTTTTTGAGCGCCAGCATAACGCGTACACGGCCTGCGCCTTGGATATCAGAAAGGATATCAGCCAGTTTTTCCTCAAACGCTTCGACGGAAAAAACTTCTTCCTTTCGTTCGGCAATCACAGGTTCCGGCTGCCTGCGGCCGACAGGAATCAGGAGCAGAATCACGCCGAGAACGCCAATCAGCAGAATCCAGCGGTTCTTCTTCAGGAATGCCAGCACTTTCTCCCGATCGGTAAATAGGTTTTTCAGCGTCATATGCACCACTCCTTTGATTGCATCAATCACATCCGCTTATGTGCATCTGTTCCGGATGAATTCCGGTCTGGTTTTCCAGCAGCGACTGCACTGCAGCAGCTTCGGTTGACGTCAGCATTCCGTCAGACTGCACGGCAGCCGATTCATAAACCCATTCACCATCCGCCGTCTGTGCTGCATACAGGCGTATGCGTGCTGAAATGCCCTGCTTTTCCAGCTCATTCTGCAAAAACGCCTCCGTTTCACGAACGGCAATGGATTTTGCCCCGTCAGCAGCACGGATTGCAAAAGCATCCATATGCTGATGCAGAGATGACTCAATCGACGCCAGCTGATCCGAAATCGAAAACCCGCTGAGTGTTCGAATGGGCGCAAGAACTAGCAGGATCATGACCAGCCCAGTCGCAAAACGCATGAAGCGGCGTCCTTTTTCCGGGACGATTGCCGTCAGGATTGCGCCGATCAAACCAGCCGCAGCAATACCGCTCAGCCATGCCCCAAGCCGATGCATGCACTCACCTCCTTGAACGATGACCGTATTCTAAATCAGCCGCCAGCACTTTTCATACAGAGAATTACGCTGATCAAAAGCATTGCAACAGCACCTGCACACATGGCAAATGCCATACTGACGGCGTCAGCCACGGCGTCGACAGCTTCCCGGCCCGGGTGATCCGGCACACACTGCGCCATGGCCGCCGCGGCACGCAACGACAAATAGGATAAGCCGGTAGAAAGCAGCGGCAGCAGTGCACAACTCAGCACACCGATCAGCCCGAAAACGCCAAGCATACTCCGTATGACAGCACCGCCTGCAAAGACCGATTCCGCGGCCTCTGTCAGCGTGCCGCCGACGATCGGGATGCCGGCAGATACAGCGGTTTTGGCCGCTTTTTTGGCAAGCGTATCGGCAGCAGAACCAACCAGACCACAGACGGACAGATAACCCAGATATAAAGCCAACAACGTGCGGATGACGAGTCCGGTTGTGCTGCGGATAAATGCACTGAATCGATTCAAAAAGCCGTTCTGAGAGAGTATGCCGGCAGCCCGAATTCCGAGCGTCACATAGGTCAGCGGCAAAAGGCATTTTGCAAACAATCCAATCATTAGATCGGCACCCAAAACTGCGGCACTTTGTTTTGCAAAGGCGGAACTGCCGCTGCCAGCTGCTACCCCGGCTGCTGTCATAGCGGGCAGCAGGGCGTTTGCAAAAACACGCAGTTCCTCCAGCAGTTCGGATACCAGGCTGAGCGATGACTGCACACGCTGTACCCCAATCAAAAGAACCGTTCCAACCGAGGCGCAGCGAACGGCATTGTTCCCGATGACATTCTGTTCCCCGATCAGCAAAGACGAAAGACTGCAAAGCAGACAGACCGCGAGGAGACTGGCTGACGTTTTAAGGCCTTCCTTCAGGATACCGCCGACAGCCTGATACGCATTTTCAACCAGCTGATGCAGACCGCGGTTCAGGTCAAGGCCGTTTTCATCTTGCGCTGCCCGCAGTGCGTCGGTTCGGTCATCCGGCAAACTGGCATACAGGTGATTGATTTCCTCTTCCCCGGAAAACGCCAAGCAGGGAGTTGAAATCAAACCTGCAATCAGCAGTAACAGAATCACCCAACGACCTGTGCGATGCATCATTGGCATATCACTTCCTGTTCATCTGTTTACTGTCCGTTGAACGATTGCAGCAGCGTCAATACCCCGGACATGAGCGGGAGCGCATTCACCAAGCTTAGGATGCCGCCGAGCAGTTCCAGCTGCATGGCAAGGGATCCTTCGCCGCAATCCCGGCAGGCCTGTGCGCCGAAACAAGTGGTCAGAGTAATGCCGAGAATGCGGAAGAGAATGGAGATGGTGCCGTCAGCAGCGGAAAACAGCTGCTCATTGGCGTGAAAATACGCTGTCAAAAAAGAAAATCCGGACAGCGCCGCGAGGCCAATGATTGCAGACGCTGCAAGAGACAGCGTCAAGCTGTGTGACGGCTCTGCCTTGCGGAGCAGGAGCGCACACATCAAAGCCGTCAGGGCGAAAGACGTCCAACGAATCGCTTCATCCATGATTGTGTCTTTCTATTCTGTGCGCTAAAACGCAAAAATCTGCCGGATGCTGGTGAAAAGCTGTCCGATTTGTTCGAGCAAAACGAGCATGACGATGATGAGCCGCGCGATGGTCATACTCAGTGCATGTT
>CAJLFQ010000083.1 GCA_905205975.1 uncultured Eubacteriales bacterium
CACGGCGACGCAGGAATTGGTGGTGCCAAGGTCGATACCGATAACTTTAGACATCGGTTTTGCCGTCTTTTATCTTATGCGCCGTAAGTAATCCTGTAATCGCCGGTTTCGAAGTCGATGTACACCGTCGTTCCGTCGGCAAATGTGGACTCCTGACGGAGGTAGGTGTCGTCGGTAAAGCGGTGGTTCGTGAGTTCGCAGAGGGCGGTGCGCCGGTGCAGTTCCAACACGTCTCTGCCTTTTTCGATGTTTTCCGGCGTTTCGTTGATGTCAAAATAGATCGTGCCGCCTGTCTGAAGGGCGCAGAGGAACCCGCTGCGGTCGCTTGGAATCAGGCAGCCGCCGTTGTGGTCGATTCCAAACCACGGGACAACGATGCTGTCATGGTAAACCAGTGCAAACAGCGGAATCGGCACGCCGATGGGGTTGGATGGGCCGTCCCAGTTGTCAACCGCCAGCGGCGCATGATGACAGAGATCCATCGCCGGAACAATTGTATCGGCAACTTCTTCCGAGCTGGTGATGATGCCTCTGGATGTCAGCACGTTCAGCGCCTCTCTGCGGGACTGCGCACACTGTTCCCGCGTCATGCGGTGGTGCGGGTTGAAGCATTCATCCAGCTCCGCGACGGAAAACACGTCGAGATAGGAGCCGTCGATTTGAATGCCGAGGCGGTCAAATTCCGTGTAGCAGCGTCTGACGTAGTCAGGCGCCAGCTCTGCACAGAGCCAGCTGTGCGCGCCGCCGTACCAGATATCGCAGTACGGGTGCGTGCCGTCGATGTTTTCGACGCATTGTTCTTCTGAGTAAGCCGGAGAATCATAATAGAAATCGCGGTATTGATCATGGATGCCGAAGCGATAGCCCAGTTCTCTGCATGTATCAGACAAGCGCTTCATGCCGTCTGCACCGCCGGCGGCTTCATGCACAGGGAACGGGAACGGATGCAGATTGTCGTATCCGTGACAGCCCCAGCCGTCGAGGTGCAGATAGGCCTGATCGACGCCTTTTGCGTGCAATGCGCAAAGCTCGGATGCACGCTGGTCAAACGGCGTAAAGTAGTCGTTCTTCTCCGGAGCACCTTCCGTATAGTAATGCGATTTCCGGTCGATGTGAACGGCAATGCCGGAATGCACGATTGGCGAACCGATCAGATAGGCGACGTTCGGATTGCGGGCGATTTTCTCCTTCAGGGAGACAAAGCGGCCGATTTCTTTTGAATAGGCGCGATACTGTTTTGCAAGCGTCACATAATCGCAGGATTCGTAGAAATAGCAGCGCAGCTGCCGCGTGCCGATATGGCCAAGGCTGGTCTCCCAATACGGGGCAATTTCCGTTTTGCCGTTTGGTTCGTGTCCATAATGCATGCGCGCATCAAACGGCGTATGGAAAATCGCCAGGTAGCCTCTGCCCTCGTCGACCTGCCCCCACATGGGCAGATACGCGTGACGGGTATTGATGCGCTCATCATGGTCGACAGGAACGCTGCCCGCCCATCTGGACGGCAGCAAAACGCCCTGGAAAAGCGGCAGAACGCTGTACCCCCGGCCTTCCGGGATGTCAAACGCAAACGGCGCAGGCCAATAGACAAATTCAATTTCACCCGTTTCGTCGCCGATGACGGTCAGCTCCATCCGCATGGCGCCGTCCGCTTCGTCAATGCCGACGAACGTGTCCACTGTGAAATTCGTCTGCGGGAAGTGCGAATAGGTCGCTTTGACGCCGCGCATCACCGGCGTCGCTGTCTCTTTGGCTGTACAGGCTGCGTCCTGAAAACGGAGGACTCTCCCATTTTTCAGGCGGATAGACGCTTGATCGGTCCAAGTCCATGTTTTTCCGCCGCAGGTGACGGCCAGAGACATGGTCTGCGGGCAGTAAGCCGCATGGTAATGCGGTGCCTGCAGGAAAAAAGCATCATGGTTCATAGGCGCATTCTCCTTTTTGGATAGGATGGGCGTTGGCTGCTTTTATTATACCATGCGCCCGGCATCCGCTGCAATAGGTGTGCAAAAAAAAGAAGAGGGAACTCGCCCTCTTCTTTTCATGCGGTTTTGCTGTCACTCATTGTGGCGGTCGCGGAACAGGAGCGAAATGCACCAAAGGCCCGCGATTCCGACGAGCGCAAAGATCACCCGCGACAGTACCGACAGATTCCCACAGATGGCCTGGACAAAATCGAACTTGAAAATGCCGACACTGCCCCAGTTCAGCGCGCCGATCAACACGAGGATCAGCGCCAGGCGGTCGAAAAAGCTCATACGCGGCAACTCCATTCTGATCAGTTTTCATTGGGTACAGCTTCAGTTTTTCCAGCAAACCGTCAGAATATACACGATTCGTCTATGCGCATTTCGATTTTATGCGAGCAGCGTCTTGAGAACGCGCCCCTGCGCCCACGGCAGATCCAGCCCCAGCGCAGCGGCACAGGTCGGCGCACAGTCTGCAAGCGTCGCCTGTTCGACCCATGCGCCCGGGCGGAAGGACGCACCGCAGCCGATGAAAACCGGCTGCGGACCTTTGTCCGGCAGGTAGCCATGGGTCGCATGGCCGAAGCGATAGTCGCTGTTGGTCAGCGGCACCGCATACGGCGGCATCCATGCGTTTCCAAATGTCGTATGTCCATCCGTCTCGATGACAAACGAGAACCCGCCGTAAAGGTGTTCCCGTTTCATGGCCGCTTCACGCGTCAGAATTTCAGAAATGCCGAACCGGCTGTCACGCCGCATCGTTTCCAGCAGAGCGGCGACTTCTTCGCAGACGCCCAAGTTGGACGGATTTTTCAGGTAGACATAGGAGCACATACCGCACGACTGGCAAAATGCCTTGTAGTCGACGAACCGGCCTTCGGCGTCTGTCTGAATCAAACCCTTTTCGGCAAACATGACGTTCGGGTTGGCGACGCGGTCGACATTCATCTGGCCGTGATCGCTGAGGATCACAAAATCCGTTTGATCAAATGTCTCGGCGCGCTTGGCTGCGTCGATCAGCGTCTGCGTAATTTCTGCGACAACTTGCAGGGATTCTGTCACCGGTTCGGTAAACAGGCCGGTTTCATGGCGCGCCGCATCGACATTTGCCGGGTGCACGACCAGCAGATCCGGCCGGTACGTTTCCAGAATGGCTGCGGCAGCCGCCGCCATAAAGCGATCCAGCTCTGGGTGATGCGTCATGCGTTCTGGGTGCAGCAGGTGCAGGTTCGGTTCAACCGCGGTCTGATACACATCTTCCGTCGTCCCTGTGCGGAGGAAGGCGTCGTGAATCGACTCTTCCGGCGACTGCGGCCAGAACTCGTCAATCAGATAGTCAATCTCCGGGTCGCAGCCAGTGACCGGCCAGAAGACCGCCGCCGTCGTCAGGCCGGCTACTTTCGCCGCAGAAAAAAGCGTTTTTGAGCGGTTGGCCTTCCGGAAGAAATTCCAAGGTGCGCCCAATTTGCCGATGGCATACTGCTCATTGGCAATGACGCCGTGTTTTTCCGGATAGACGCCTGTGATCAGCGTGGTATGCGCCGGATAGGTCACCGTCGGGTAAATCGAGCGGAGTTTACCGACCCGGGCACCGTCGCGGAGAAGCGTCTGAAACGGCTCCGTTTGTTTCAGGATTTCCAGATCCTCGCCGACCAATGCGTCATGCGAAATGATGACCATTTTCCTGCCTGTGTATGCCATGCAATCGTCCCCTTTTGATCGTTTCAGTTTGCTTTCATGCCCTTCAGTTCGGAAATGCTGCCGCCTTCGCAGAGGCTGATTTTCCAGACATAGCGTTCGCTCATGGAGCTGTAATAAATGCGGTAGTATCCATCGATTTTCAAAATCGACGCGCGGTAAATGGATGCGTTGTCGAAGGCGTCTGTCCCTTTTCTCGGCGCCACAATCTGAACCGGCGCGGTAAAATGCATGCCGTCGGTGCTGGCGGCATAGTAGAGCGAGAGATCATGCAGATTCGATTTTGCGCCTGCCGGACGGGCGCAGAAGACGATTTCATACCCCAGATCCGTTTGAATCATGTCCTGATGCCAGATGCGGCCGTTCGGCGCGGTCAGATCAGTCTTTTCCGGCGTGGTCCAGGTATGTGCATCTTCCGACTGCGTCCGGTACAGGCAGCCGTCGCGCTTTGCATACCACATCGTATAAACGCCGTCGGACAGCATGACAATCGGACTCAGAACAGGGTCTCTTGCGGCGCGGTTCTGATAGAGCTGTTCCGGTTCCGTCCAGTGTACACCGTCTGTCGAGCGGATACGCAGGATGATGCCCTCGTTGGAATCGGCGTTGACGCCGTCGCCATAAGACGGGTTATAGCGGAACCAGAGTTCCATTTCGTCGCCGTTCATCAGAATGTGCGGGTCTGAATAGTGTGCGCTGTTTTCGTGCGTCGGTGGATGACCGGTCACGGGGTTGGTCACGCCGTCCGGCTTTGTCCAGTTCACACCGTCATCCGAAACAGCCAGACAGGGATTCTCGTACAGGTCTGCACAATACGGGTACGGGGTGTAGGCCATCCAGTAACGATGGCCGTTCCAGCCCTCTTCAAAATACAGCACCTTCGGGTGACAGGGCTGATCAAATCCGTCATAGGTGCGGATGTTCAGCGGGACATCTGCGTTTGCCTGCTCCGGCGGCGTCCATTCCATCGCGTAGAGATCGATGGTTGTCGCGGGCGGCTCTGCCGTTGTCTCCGGTTCAGAGGTTGTGAGCGGCGGTTCCGATACAGGATCGGATCGTTCAGTCGTTGTTTCGGCCGGTTCTGCAGATGATTCTGTCAGCGCAGACGATTCAGACGCCTGTGTTGGTCTGGTATCGGATGTCTGCTCAGGCTTCCGTGCAGGCATTTGGCACGATGCCAGGAGCAGGCACGCCCCAATTAGTATGCAGACCGCTGCAATTCGTTTTTTCTGTTTCATCTCAGCGCACCATAAAACCGTCCGGCATATAGCGCGGGCCGTAGAACGAGCACGGGTTGGAAACCGTTTCGCCGTTGATAATCAGTTCGCTGGACGAGCCACCGTCCAGATTGGCTGCGTTGACGGCGCCGAATTCAATCATCAGATTCATTGCTTCTTTTTGCGTGGCGCCCAGACTGCCGCCTGCGCCGCGCCCGTCAATGACCAAGAAAAGGAAGGCGCCGTCTGCCCGCTGACCGATACAGGTCCGCGGCTGGATACCGCTGCCGCCGGTTCCGACGACGGTGGACGCTTTTCCGTTGATAACCAGGAATGGCGGGTTCGGGTTGTCAAAGGAAACCGCGTCACGGAAGCCCTGCTCTAAAAATTCCGCTTTGGTGAAGCGGCCCAGAATCAGGATATGATCCTGATTGATGCCGATGATGTTCACCTTATCGTTCTGCCAGTCGCGCATTTCCGGGATCTGCGCCTCCGGTGAATCCGGCGCGATTTCGCCCGCCTCGACCGCTTGGCGAATCCGCTCTTTTTCCGCCTCATAAGCCTCTGCGCTTTCGATTTCCGGCCCCCAGTAGATCAGGTCGCCTTCGACGCAGAGCGCACCATCCGGCCGGCCGCCGTTGCCTTTTCCGTTCGGGTCATAGAATGCGCCGCCGTTGATTGCGGCAACCGCGCCGTTGCGCTTGACCATCGAGCGCAGCTGTTCGCCGTATGTTGCGTCCCAGCCTTTCTGGTAGCCGTGCAGAATCGAATAGGAAACGCAGAGCGAGACGCGCGATGGATCCGAAATCACCAGCATATAGCCCGTAAATGTTTTTCCGCTCACCTTGACAAGCTGAAGCCCATCCAAGCCGTCCGTTTCGTGCATGGCATCCGGGTGGTCGGCAAACAATTCATCCGGCGCCGGAGCATCCGTCTGCAAAGGATTCAGCGTTGTGACAGACGTCGTTGTGGCAGGCGTTGTCACCGGCGGTTCCGTGGTCTGCGCCGGCGTATCAGACGATTCCGACGGCGAATCGGTTGCCGTCGATACCGCCGGTTCCGGCAGTGTGGTTTCGACAGGCGGTTCGTCTGGTTTGTCTGTTTTCGCCGGGACAACAATGCTGACAAGCGACGGATCGGACGGTTCATCAACGACTTCCAAGCGGTTATTCTCCAGGATTTCCGCGATTTTCGCATCGCTCAGGAACCAAGTCGCCATGAATTTGGCTGCGCTCGTCTCCAGCATGGTGATCACATAGAGATCGCGCAGTTGATGGAACGGCCCATAGAGCAGCACGAACAGCGCGACAACAATCAATGTAATAAAGGAAGCCAGTGTCAGGCCGATGTATTTGAAAATGGCTTTGATCCGGAATTTTTTTCTGCGTTTTTCCATAAAATTGTACCCTCGGAATTCAGATTGCCGCAGGCTGCGGCTTGCTTTCTTTCGATATTCTATCACCTTTCTCATCAGATTACAACAACAAAAACTGTTACTTTTCTTGACAAGCCGGTCCCGGCATGGTACAATAGCACATCTGACAGAAATTGGAGTGTTTTTGATGCTGCTTTCCCGGCCGGATATGGTCTTTTTTGATTACGGCGGTACGCTGATTGACGAGGGGCATTTTTCCGAAGTCGACGCCATGCGGACGCTTCTCGCCTGTGCGGATCACCCGGAGGATTCTGATGTGCAGACGCTGCTTGCGCTGTGGCGCGAAACGAACGGCATCATCGACCGGCGAACCCATCCGGACGGCGTCGGGCTGGAAATTCCGCTGCTTCCTGCGCTCAATTGCATTCTGGCGCGTGCCGGTCTGACAACTTCGCTGCCGCCGCTGGAATTGGAGATTGCGTTTCACCGCGGCAACGCCGTCCACAAAGCCATGCCCGGCGCTGGCGATTGTCTTGCGCGGCTGCGTGCACTTGGCGTGCGGACTGCGGTGATTTCCAACCTTGCGATGTCGGGTGCAGCGCTCCGCATCGGTATTGCCGACTGTCTGCCGGAGCACACGTTTGAATTTGTCATGGCCAGTGCCGACTATGTTTTCTGCAAGCCCAGCCCGATTCTCTTTGATGCCGCCATCCGGAAAGCCGGTGTCGACCCGACACGCTGCTGGTTCTGCGGGAATGATCCGACGGCTGATATTCTGGGCTCCGCGCGCGCCGGCATGTTCCCGATTCTGCTCGATACGCGTATGGAAACAGACTTTGCAGCAGATTGTCTGCCGGAACATTCCGGAAACCGTCCATTTTTGCGCGTAAAAAGCTGGCAGACGCTGAATTCCTTGATGCAGCAACTTTAGACTGCGCTTTTCCCGGCGCCATCCCCTTTTTTTCTGTTTTTTTCAGGGTTGCTGTTGTAGACAATCGACTGTTTTTTATGTTATAATATTGATATTCTTATTTTTGAGAAAGAAGGAAATTAGCCCAAATGGACGAACCGCCATTATCTGCGAACCACCCGCCGCCTGAGCCGCTGCACTGTTTTTCGTTTTTTCCATCAATCCGCATGTTTTTATGCGCTCAGGAGGTTTCTTGATTTATGGGCAGTACCGTTGCCACCATTTTAGCCATGCTGGCGCTCTTGTTGATGTCAGCTTTTTTCTCTGCGACAGAGACGGCGTTTTTAACCATGAACCGCGTCCGGATCAAAACGCTTGCCGACAACGGCAATCGTCGCGCTTCCGCCGCCCTCAAAGTCTCGAAGGATCTCGACAAATTGATCTCGACGATTTTGATCGGCAACAACATTGTCAACATCGCCCTTTCCACCATTTCCACCGTTTTTTTTATGCACATCATTCCAAAAAACGGTGCAACCGTTTCGACGGTCGTCATGACTGTTGCTGTGCTGGTTTTTGGTGAAATAACGCCGAAAAACTATGCCAAAGACATCGCCGATTCCTTTGCCCTGCTGGTTACGCCGGTGATCCGCGTGATTTCCGTTGTTCTGGCGCCGCTCAACTTCTTCTTTGGACTTGTAAAAAAGCTTCTTTCCAAGCTTTTCACCGTCAAGCAGCCAGAGCGCTGTACGGAGCAGGAGCTGATTACCATCGTAGAAGAGGCCGAGCATGACGGCGGCATTGATGAGCAGGAAAGCGAACTCATCCGCAGTGCCATTGAATTCAATGACCGCGAAGCGGTTGACATTCTCACGCCGCGTGTTGATGTAGTCGCCGTTCAGGAGTCCGCCCCGAATGACGAGATTGCCGATGCGTTCACGGAATCCGGCTTCTCGCGCCTGCCGGTTTACGGTGAAACGCTCGACGACATCATCGGCGTCATTCACTATAAAGACTTTTTCAACCAGGTTCTTCGCGATGGTCAGCCGCTTGCCTCCATCACGAAGCCGCCCCTGTTCATCCCTGAAAATGTCAAAACCAGTGATCTGCTCCGGCTTTTGCAGCGCAGCAAATCGCACATGGCATTTGTTGCAGACGAATTCGGCGGAACCGTTGGGCTTGTCACGCTTGAAGATGTGTTGGAAGAACTCGTCGGCGATATCTGGGATGAGCACGACAAAATCATTGAAGAATTCATCCAGCTTGACGACAGTGATTACAAAGTGCTTTGCAGCGCAGATTTGCAGGATTTCTTTGAGTTTTTTGATGTTTCCGGTGATACCGAGGCGGATTCCTCGACCGTCAGCGGCTGGGTCATTGAGCAGCTCGGTCGAATTCCAACCGCCGGCGCCAGCTTCACCTATGAAAATCTGACGATTTCGGTCTTGAAGGCCGACGCCAAACGCGTGTTAGAGATTCTGGTGCACAAGCTGCCAAAACCGGAACCCGAAGAAGACGACGAATAAAAAC
>CAJLFQ010000084.1 GCA_905205975.1 uncultured Eubacteriales bacterium
CCAGAAGCAACGGTGTTGTCTGGCTGGATCCTGCTTTGCAGTATATCCATGAGCATTATGCTTCCGATCTGTCCATCGGCATGCTTGCCAAAATGAGCCATGTCAGCTCCGGTCGTTTCTGTGCCGCATTCAAAGCGCGAACCGGCACGTCACCGCAGTCTTATATCGTCACGCTGCGCCTGAAAAACGCACAGACGCTGATGCTGCGCACCAACCTGAATGTCCAGCAGATTGCAGCAACCGTTGGGTATGGCGACGCGCTGTATTTTTCCCGCCTCTTTAAGCGGCACACCGGCTTGACGCCCACGGAGTTCCGTCAGGCCGGGAAAAAGCGTTGAGAGGCGCCTCGTTTTCCGGTTCGCTGTAAGCCGGCTGGCCGTTGTTCTTTCGTACGCAGAAGAAAAACCGTCGTTCCTCAATGGTTCAGCCCATTGCAGAGCGGCGGTTCTGTTTTTTCTAAAAATGCGCGTCCAGATACGCAGCGGCGCACTGTTCCGCATCTGACGGATATCGGAATCCCTGTGTTTCCGCAACGCTTTTCGCCAATCTTGCAAACAGCATGTGCGTCGCCCGAATCGCTGCGGCGATATCACCGGCGTTATACCGGGCAAAGCAGCCCCGCAGCGCCGTGCGGATCGATTCATCCGCCCAGCGATCTACAAAACGCCCGTCATGCCATGTGTCACAGCCTTGGGTCAGCCGGGTGTACGTCTCGATCATGCGGAGCAGGTTCTTTTTCTGGTAGCCGTTGATATTCATTGCGGCGGACCACAGTTCGCCCTGGAGCAGCTTTTTTGCCGCCCAAATGATATGAAAATAGAAGTCATTCGTCAGACGAAGAAACGCGCGCTCTGTCATCTCCGGCTGGTGCACGGTTTCCCCTGCTGCCTGTTCGGCCACTTCCGTCAGGCCGCAGGTATCGTACAGCACACGATATCCCCGGCGCAGCATATCGCCCGCAAAGCCGGTTTCGACCGCTTCCGCAAACTGTTCCGGCGAGAATACCATCAGATCCAAATCCAAATCGGCTCCATACAGAAGGCGCCATTCTTGCCCGCCTGCAAATGTCGGTTCGGCAAACGCCATGCTGACCGATCCGAACGCCTGTGGCACATCATCTGCAAGCCACTGCGCCGGTGCTTCTGTGACGACCATCAGGTCCAGATCCGAAAAGCAATCGGCCGGAGCAGACATTCGGGTGGATGACCCAAATGCAATCACCGCCTGTACGGCTTTATCCTGACGGGCGCGGTTCAAAAGCCGCTCTTTGATTTTCGCGTACCGGCCGCAGGCTGCTTTGTCCGCCTCGGAAAACGGTTTAACGTTGATTTGGCTGTCCGATTGTATTTCCATATGATTCCTTTGGTTCCTCCGTAATCGCAGCGCAGTGTGCGGCTATTGACTGTTTTGCACGCCGCAGGCTTTCCGATGTTCCGGCGCGCAGGCTTCATATGCCAACGGCTCTCCGGCAAAAAAGGCGTCCAGACTGGACAGTGTGGTTCGCGCGATGTTCTCCAGCGCCTCATCCGTCAGAAAGGCCTGATGCGCCGTCAGCAGGACATTGGGTTTGGCTATGAGCAGGGACAGGATTTCATCCCGCGCCACCGTATTCGACCGGTCTTCATAGAAGAGATCGCTCTCCTCTTCATAGACATCTAGACCGGCGCCGCGAAGCGTTCCGTTGTTGAGCGCTTCGACGAGCGCGTCGCTGTCGATCAGCGCGCCGCGCGACGTATTGATGAGCAGCGCGCCTTTTTTGATCTTGCGGAACGCATATTTGCCAATGATATGGCGCGTTTGATCGGTCAGCGGGCAGTGCAGGGAAATCACGTCGCTCTCCGCCAGCAATCGTTCCAGCGGCACATATTCGATGGCTGTGTTTTCCGCCGGATGGGTATCATATCCGAGAACCCGCATGCCAAGACCGCGGCAGATTTCTGCAAATTTTATGCCGATGCGCCCCGTTCCAATGATGCCGGCCGTCTTGCCGTGCAGCACCATGCCTTCCAGCCCGGCAATATTGAAGTTAAAATCCCGTGTGCGGGCATAGGCGCGCGGGATATGGCGGTTCACCGCCAGCATCAGCGCCGCCGCATGCTCGGCGACGGAATCCGGGGAATACGCCGGGACGCGCACCACAGGCAGACAGCCGCACGCCGCATCCAGATCGACGTTTGACAGACCGGCGCACCGCATGGCGATGATGCGGACCTTCAATCGGACAAGCGCCTGCACAACGTCGGTGGAAATTTCGTCATTGACAAAGGCGCAGACGGCTTCGCAGCCTTCTGCAAGACGCACCGTTTCCGGGCGCAGGCGGCTTTCATGCCAGCGGATGACGTACGGCGATGGCCGGCTGGCATTCAGCCGTTCAAACCACGTCCGGTCGTATGGTTTTGTATCGAAAAAAGCAATGGTTTTTGCGGCGGTTTTCGTTGCTTTCATGGTTGGCACTCCTCTCTTCATGCAGATAGGGTGCCTTTTTTTGCAGTTTTTATGCGTTTATGAGATCTGCCGGCCGTCTTCGCCGAAAAAGCCTTTCCGGCGCGTCCGGACGAATGCCGGCTCGAACCCCAGTTTTTCCTGTGCGGCGGCAAACAAATACGCCGGGTTCAGGCTGCCGTCCGGGCCGTCCTTGAGGACAGCGTCCATTCGGAGCACGTTTTTTTCAGATGTCTCCGAAAGCGTCAAACTGCGGATCATGTCTGCAACCTGCGCCTCCTGGTAAACGCCCTTTTTGTTGCGTTTCTGGACGGAAAAATCCGGCGCCAGCCAGAGCGCCAGCAGACGCTCCGGCCAATTCTCTTCTGCCGGTTCGGGCAGCCATACAAAGATTTCATAGCGGGTCCATTGGATTTCACGGCCGTTGACCGCGTTTTCCGAAGCCGATTTGACAGAAAGGCCTTCCGGCAGCACCGCGTTGAGGCGTGCCGGGAGTTCGGTCAGGTCACAGCGGTTGGCAAGCACGATATCGCACAGCTCACCGTCGCTTTCATAGCCGAGCGAGAGCGGCCGGACAAGCGACAAAAAGACGCGCTGATGGAATCCCCCCGTATGTTTCAGCGTCAGATCAGCACGCGCCAAGGCGCGCTGGAGTGTGCGCATCGTATCGAGGTGTGAAATATAGGCGCTTCTGCCCTCTTTGGCAACGACAAGCCGTACCTTAAAATCCGCCTGCTGCATTTGTTCAGACATTGCATTTTCCTCCGTTCAAAAGCCGCGATGCGCCGCAGCCGGAGCAGCGGCTCTCCGCCGCCCGGCAGTCCAGTGTAATTTTGCCTGCATGGGCATCGGCCAAGCTTCTTTTCAGATAAGCGTCCGTCACGCCGCAGTCGATCGTGAACCACGGCATCAGCTCATCCAATCTGCGTTCGCGGACATAGGTATGCGGATCAATGCCGCAGGTTTCAAACGCCTTCATCCAGACGTCAAACTTGAACTGCTCATCCCACGCGTCCAGCCGGCAGCCATTGCGCCACGCCTCCAGAATCACCGGCGCCAAGCGCCGGTCCCCGCGGGCAAAGACGCCTTCCAAAAAGCTCGTTTCCGGATCATGGTAGTGGTAGACAATTGATTTGGAACGGATCGCGCCGCGCAGAACAGAGACCTTCCGGCGAAGCTCGTCCATCGAGCACATCGGCTCCCACTGGAAGGGCGTAAACGGTTTGGGAATAAACAGCGAGGTCGAAACCGTCACGCGGACGCCTTTCATTTTGTTTTTGGCTGTCATGCGCCAAGTCTGCACAACACGTTCCGCCAGTTCCGCAATTGCGCGGATATCCTCATCGGTCTCCGTCGGCAGACCGAGCATGAAGTACAGCTTCACGCTGCTCCAACCGTGTGAAAACATTTGGCCGCAGGCGCGCAGAAGCTCTTCCTCGGTGATGTTTTTATTGATGACATCGCGCAGGCGCTGTGAGCCCGCTTCCGGCGCAAACGTAATCGAGCTTTTCCGGACGCCGCTGATGCGTTCGGAAAGCTCCGTCGAGAAATTGTCCGCGCGCAGCGACGGAACGGACAGATTGATCTTGTGTTCGTCGCAGTAAGCCAGCAGCTCGTCGCAGAGCGGGCGCAGGCCGCTGTAATCGCTTGTGGACAGGGACGTCATGGCCAGCTCTTCACAGCCGGAAAATTGCAGCTGTTCGATGGCCTGACGCGCCAGAACCTCCGGCGATTTTTCACGGATCGGCCGGTATGTATGTCCGGCCTGACAGAAGCGGCAGCCGCGGATACAGCCGCGGAACAATTCAATGACGGCACGGTCATGGATGACTTCCGTCGAGGGCACCGGATAGGTGGTCGGATAGATCGCCGTATCCAGATCTTGCACAATCCGCTTGGTCACGCGCCGCGGAACGCCTTCCTGTGGTTCAATCACGACCGTTTCAGGTCCGTCATATGCATACTGATAAAGTGACGGCACATAGAACCCTTTCAGTTCCGTCGCCGCTGCCCGCAGGAATGCCTGCCGGTCTGCATGGCGCCCGCCCATTTTGCGGTAGAGCAGCATCAGCTCCGGCAGCATTTCTTCGCCTTCGCCAATGGCCATGATATCAAAAAAGTCCGCGACCGGTTCCGCGTTATAGGTGCAGGGCCCGCCGCACATGACGATTGGATCCCCCTGTCCGCGATCCTGCGCCTTCAGCGGAATCCCGGCCAAATCCAGCATCGTCAGAACATTGGTGTAGCACATCTCATATTGCAGGGTAAATCCAAGAAAATCAAAGCAGCTGAGCGGATCGCCGCTTTCCAGCGCATACAGCGGCAGATGCTCCCGGCGCAGTTCGGCTTCCATATCCGGCCACGGCGCATAAGCCCGTTCGCACCAGACGCCTTCCGTTGCATTGAGCGCCGCATATAAAATGCGCACGCCGAGGTTGGACATGCCGACTTCGTAGACATCCGGGTAGCAAAATGCATAGCGGATATCGACATCCGCCTTGTCTTTGATGGTTGAACCATATTCGCCGCCGGTATAACGCGCCGGCTTCTGAACGCGCCGCAGGACGCGCTCCAATTTCATATCAATCGAGCCGTTTGGTCTGTTTTCCAATCTGTTTTCCTCCGCTTCCGTACCCAACGTTTTGCAGGGACGCTACATATTATATCATACCCCAGCAAAAACGACAAGTAGAGCGTCGTCCCGGCGACCAACGGTTTTCGCCCAAATCGAAAAAAAAGCAGGCCGCCGCCAAACAGAACGAGCAAAGCAGCCAGCCCGGATATGGCATCGCCAACCTGACGCGCTCTCTGCGGACCGGCGGCATACTCCACGCAGAGACGCACGATTTTGCCGCCGTCAAAACGCCCCGCCGGCACCAGATTCAAAAGTCCCGTCACGATGTTGGCGCCGCCCAAAATGTATATATATTCATTTTCTGAAAGCATTCGCACCATCAGGAATCCGACCGTCAGATTGGCCAGCGCGCCGCTGGCCAGACAAAACAGCTCGCGCAGATAGGAAACGGTTGCCGGCAGGGATGTTTCCATCCGGAATCCATCGTCGCGAAGCTCCAGCGCAGTCAGACTGCCGCCGCACAGGGAAACAGCGCCAAGGTGCGCCAGCTCATGCAGGATGGCGCAGCACAGGACGGCAATGCCGCCTGCCAAGCCGCAAATGCCGAAAAGCGCCGCAAACAGGATAACGAAGCCATTGGAAACGGAGAGTCGAATGTTTTCATTTTGATTTTTATTCTTTTCCTGTCGCATTGTATGTCGTATATCCCTCTATTTCTGCTTTTTCCGAAGAAAATATTTGCTCTTCGTCCTTGTCATTCGCTCTGCGCTGTGCCGGATTCCACTGTTCCTCTTGTTTTCTGCCAACTGCAACCACTTCGCCAAACGGTTCTGCGGCCGATCGCCCAACCGCCGCAAATACAGCCGCTGCATCCGTTTGCTCCTTCGGAGATTGCGCGCAATGCAGAACACCGGCAAGCAATAGGATCCCTGCGCAGAGGCTCAGACGAATGCAGGTATGAACCCGCTCCCGTTTTTGGTTAGTCTGTACAGCACGCATGGCACAAATGCTCCTTTCCGGGTTGAATAACCGTTTGAAACCTATGCCTGAAGCCGCCCCGATATGCCTCTACCGGCATTTGCTTTGTCAATGTACACAAGATCAAATTGAAATTCATGCAAAGAAATGTAAGTTTATGTATTGCATTCCGTCCGCGGCTGTAGTATAATATACAGCATCAAGTACAAGCAGTCCGGTCAAGCCCGCACCGCTTAAAAAATCAGGAGGTTCTCCACCATGAAAAACGCAAAGAAAATCTGTTTGGTCCTCGCATTGGTTCTGATGATCGGCTGCTTCGCTTCTTGCAGCGGATCGAAAGGCTCCGTCAAGATCGAAACCGCAGACGACCTGATCGGCAAGACGATCGGCGTTCAGCTCGGCACCACCGGCGATATCGTCATTGCAGGCGAAATCGAAGGCGCCACCGTCAAGCAGTACGCCAAAGCTGTTGATGCCGCCATCGCCCTTGCCGACGGCAAAATCGACGCCGTGATCGTCGACATGGAACCGGCCAAAAACATCGTCGCCGCCAACCCGAAGCTGAAAATCCAGGAATCCATCAAGTATGACCCGGAAGATTACGCCATCGCCGTCAAGAAGGGCAACACCGAACTGCTCGGCCTGATTGACGTCGTCCTCGCCGAGATCAAATCGGACGGTTCTTATGACAATCTGGTCAAAGGCTTCATCGATACCCCGCAGGATCAGCGTGACGCCTACATCACCGGCGAACAGGTCGGTACGGAAGGCACACTGACCGTCGGCACCAACGCTGAATTCCCGCCGTTTGAATACACGCTGGATGACGGCTCTGTCGTCGGACTCGACATCGAACTTGCCAAGCTGATTGCAAAGAAAGCAAACAAAACGCTTGTCGTGAAAAACACCATGTTTGACTCCCTGCTTCTGGAACTTGAGAACGGCTCTGTCGACTTCGTAATTGCAGGCATGACCGTCACCGAAGAACGTCTGGCGCAGGTCGACTTCTCCGCAAGCTACTACACCTCTGAACAGGCCGTCATCGTTCGCGCCGACTAAACCGCATTTTTGATCTCACATTTTCACGGGGCTGAGAGCTGCCTTGAGCAGCTCTCAGTTTTCCGTCATCAACAAAGGATGGTCGCATGACAGCATGGTTTGAACAGATTGGGCATTCCATCAGCCTCTGGTGGCAGGATGTGTCCACTGAATTTTATCAGAACTTCATCTACAATCACCGCTGGCTTCAGCTGCTGGACGGTCTGAAAGTAACGCTTATCATCACATTGGGCGCCGTTTGCATCGGCATCATTCTCGGGATCCTGCTGGCGCTGCTCCGCCTTTCCCGCAACAAACTGGCGCACGGCTTTGCGCAGACGTATCTGACCGTTTTCCGCGGGACACCGCTTTTGATTCAGCTGCTGATCGTGAACTATGTTGTCTTTTCCGGTGTCCGCATTTCCGGCATGGTCGTCGCGATTATTGCATTCGGTCTGAACAGCGGCGCTTATGTGGCGGAAATCGTCCGCTCCGGCATTCAGTCGATTGACCGCGGTCAAACGGAAGCTGCCCGCTCCCTCGGTCTGAATCAATCGCAGACCATGCGGTATATCATTCTGCCGCAGGCATTCAAAAACATTCTTCCGACGCTCGCCAACGAAGCGATCGTTCTGCTGAAAGAAACCTCTGTCGTCGGGTACATCACCATCACCGACCTGACGCGTGCCGGCGACATCATCCGCAGCCGGACGTTCAGCGCCTTTATGCCTTTGATCGGCGTCGCTGTGGTCTATCTGCTGATGACGACGCTGTTGTCCTTTATTTTTGGTAAAATCGAAAGGAGGATGCACGCACATGATACGCGTTCATGATCTCCACAAGAATTTCGGAAAGCTGGTCGTTTTGAACGGCATCACAGAGCACATCGAGAAAGGCGAAAAAATCGTCGTGATCGGGCCGTCCGGCTCCGGCAAATCGACCTTTCTCCGCTGTCTGAACCTGCTGGAGCAACCGACATCCGGTGAAATCTATGTGGACGACGAGCTGATTACGCAGAAGAAATTCAACGTCAACAAGCTCCGCATGAAAATGGGGATGGTTTTCCAAGGGTTCAACCTCTTCCCGCATCTGACCGTTCAGAAAAACTTGACGCTTGCCCCGGTCAAGCTGGGCGTCAAATCACAGGAAGAAGCCGATGAAACTGCTCTTGCCCTTTTGTCTCGTGTCGGTCTCCGCGATAAGGCTGACGCATATCCGCGGCAGCTTTCCGGCGGTCAGCAGCAGCGTGTCGGCATTGCGCGCGCCTTGGCCATGAATCCAGAAATCATGCTGTTTGACGAACCGACCAGCGCCCTGGACCCGGAAATGGTCGGCGAAGTGCTTGACGTTATGAAGCAACTCGCCGAAGACGGCATGACGATGGTTGTCGTCACCCATGAAATGGGCTTTGCCCGTGAAGTCGCCAGCCGCGTGCTTTTCATGGACAACGGCCTCATCATCGAGCAAAACGCGCCGGATCAGATTTTTTCAAACCCGCGGGAACAGCGCACGCGCGACTTTCTCAGCAAGGTTCTGTAAAAC
>CAJLFQ010000085.1 GCA_905205975.1 uncultured Eubacteriales bacterium
GGAATGAAATTGCCGCATGGGAAACCCATCGCAAAGCAGGATTCAAAGAATTGGGTGTGGAAAACGGTTTTCTCCACATGATGATCACCAAAGAAGCGTATCCTTGTGCAGCGCAAAAGGCGCCTGCCGATGATCCAATCAGCCAAACTGTAAAAATGGCGTAAACCGAAAACGCAGATCGCAAAAACCCTTGATGAATCAAGACTTTTTAAGGAGATGCAGATATATATGAAATTAGGTATCGTCGGACTCCCCAATGTCGGGAAAAGCACGCTCTTCAACGCCATGACCGCAGGCAAAGCGGAAGCGGCCAACTATCCCTTCTGCACAATCGACCCGAACGTCGGCATTGTCCCGGTGCCCGACCACCGGCTCGACGTGCTGGCGGACATGTATCAGCCCGACAAGGTGACGCCGGCCGTCGTCGAATTTGTCGACATCGCCGGTCTGGTCCGTGGCGCCTCCAAGGGCGAGGGGCTCGGCAACCGCTTCCTCTCCCACATCCGCGAGGTGGACGGGATCGTTCACGTCGTCCGCTGCTTTGAAAACGGCGATATCGTCCACGTCGATACGACAATTGACCCGATCCGCGACATCGAAACGATCAACATGGAGCTGATTCTCTCCGACATCGAAATGGTCGAACGCCGGATTGACCGGGAAAAGAAGCTCGCCAAGGGCGATCGGAAGCACGCTGAAGCGGCGGAACTCTTTGAACGCCTGATGGAACACCTGAACGAAGGCAAACCGGCGCTGTCGTTTGAGCGTACGCCGGAGGAAGCCGAATGGTTTGCCGATCTGCCGCTTCTGTCCGGCAAGCGTGTGCTGTACGCCGCGAATATGAGCGAATCCGATTTTTCAAACGGGATCGATACAAACGCCCGTTATCAGGCGGTTGCGGCATATGCGGCGCAGCACGGCGCCGGCGTCATCCCTGTCTGCGCCGAAATCGAAGCCGAAGTCGCCGGAATGCCGGAAGAAGACAAAATGCTTTTCCTTTCGGAGCTGGGGCTGGAACGTTCCGGTCTGGATCGCCTGATCACCGCCTCGTATGACCTGCTCGGCCTGATCTCCTACCTGACGGCGGGCAAGCCGGAAGTCCGTGCATGGACGATTCGCCGCGGCACCAAGGCGCCGCAGGCTGCCGGGGTCATCCACTCCGACTTTGAACGCGGCTTCATCCGCGCCGAGGTCGTCGCCTATGAAGACCTGATTGCGTGCGGCTCGCTGACGGCCGCCAAGGAAAAGGGCCTTGTCCGCAGCGAAGGGAAAGACTACGTCATGAACGACGGCGACGTGGTGCTCTTCCGGTTCAACGTCTGATGAACGCGGAACCGACGGCTCCGGCCGCGAAACAGGCGCCCGGACGCGTTTACATCATCGACGCTCTGCGTGGGCTGTCCATCCTGCTCATGGTCGTCTATCACCTGCATTTCGATTTCTATGAGCAGGGCATCATCGGCAGAAACGTGATCTTTTCGCCGCTGGTTCGCTTTTTGCAGACGTTTTTCGCCTCGCTCTTCATCCTCATGAGCGGGATCTCCTGCCGCTTTTCCAGAAACAACCTGAAGCGCGGGCTGCTCATGTTTGCCGCCGGGATGGCTGTGACCGCCGTCACCTATCTGTATGACCCGGATCTGATCGTCCGGTTCGGCATCCTGCACTTTCTGGGCGCTGCGGCCGTGCTGTTTGCGCTGCTGCAAAAGCCGCTTGACCGCCTGATTCCAAAGGCAGCTGCCCCGTTTCTCTGTGTGCTGCTGGCGATTCTGACGTGGGATCTGCCGAACCATACATACGGCGTCCGCTGGCTCTGGATGTTCGGCTTTCCGCCGCCGAATTTCATCTCATCGGACTATTTCCCCATCCTGCCCAACATCTTCATCTATCTGTTCGGCACATGGCTCGGCACCTATATCGCCGCCGGGCGGTTTCCAAGCTGGTTTTACCGCTTCCGCTGCCGTCCGCTCGAGTGGATCGGCAAGAAGACGATCTGGGTCTACCTCGTGCATCAGCCGGTCTGCGTCGCCATCGTCTGGCTGATTCAAAAACTGCGCTGAAGGAGGCGTTTCCATGAAATTCAACCTGTTTTCGCTCGTCAACGACAAGCGCCAGAAGAAAAAAGGCCCCAACCGGGTGCTGAGCGACTTGGATTATGCGCTGTTTCTGTCGGCGTTTTCCGCGATCTTCGGCATCCTGCATTACCGGATGTGGCATGAAACGCTGAAAGTTTCCGTCGGCGGGCTGGTGATGACGCTGCTGTTCTGCGCCTTTTGGATCGGCATGGCTTTTTCCGGCGGGCGGTATCGCCGGAAAGGCTTCTGGATCACGGCGCTCGTCATCTGGGGCGTTGCGCTGCTCTGCTGCGTCGCCAACCTGAAGCAGTTTTCTTTTTTGCAGGGGCTTTCCGGCACCGTCGCCGGGACGCTGGCCGGGTACATGGCGATCATCTTCCTGATGTTCGTCACGGCGACGGTTGCGCCGCTGATGCCGGGGCTGGCGATGGTCGGCATCTATGCGCAGACGGAAATGCAGCTGGTCTGGCTCTGCGCCGGATTCATGGCGGTCATCGCCGTATCCTACGTGCTGGGCGTGCTGTATCAAAAACGGAAACAGGCGGCTGCCGACGCCGTCCGCGCAGAAATCCTGCGCAAACAGTGACCGGGTACGGAGAGGGCGCCTATGCAGTATCAGATTGACCACGATCTCCACATTCACAGTTTCATCTCGCCGTGCGCCGGTCACGACCCGCGTCAGACGCCGGCGGCCATCCTCGCCTACGGCGTTACCGCCGGACTGTGCCTTGTGTGCGTAACGGATCACATCTGGGACAAAAACGGTCCCGGCGATTGTATGCTGTGGCGCGGCGACGGGCTGGACTTCGAAAAAGCGGAATCGCTTCTGCCGCTGCCGCAGAGCCCGAAATGCCGGTTCCTGTTCGGCATCGAAGCCGACCTCGACAACGACGGCAATCTTGCCGTGACGGAAAAGGATTATGACCGGTTCGATTTTATCATCGTTTCCCCGAGCCATATGCACATCTTTCCGCCGGCTGTCGACGAAAACGACGATAGAACCCTTGCCGAAATCTACAAAGAGGCCTATCAAAAACGCATCAAACAGATTCTCGCGATGAATCTGCCGTTTGAAAAGTGCGGAATTGCACACTTTTCAACATCGCTGGCCTGCAAACAGGATCCGGTCGGCCTGTTTGACGCTTTTTCAGACGAAGAATATGAAGATTTGTTCGGCGAAATCGCAAAGCGCGGCATGGGCGTAGAGCTGAACCTCGACGGCTCCTATCTGACCGCAGATGAAGAATCGTTCCAGCACCATCTGCGCCCGTACCGGATCGCCAAGCAAATGGGCTGCACCTTCTATCTCGGCGGCGACGCCCATACGCCGGACAGCATGGATCTGTTTGTCCCGCGGTCGAAGCGTGTGGTTGAGGCGCTTGGTCTGACCGAAGACGACAAGTTCCCGTTTGTCAAGCAGTATCTGGCACAGCCGCCGGTGCGCTGAACACTGCAAGCACAGAACCGAAAGCCCGGGAGACGAACATCTTCCGGGCATTTCTGCGTTTTGATACAGGCGGATGGATCAAAACTGAAAATTGTCGACAATCGATACTTGACAAACGACAATTAACATGGTATCATAGAGCCATGGGTTCCAGCAGGCCGGATCCAACAGGAAAACAGGAAAACGGAGGACAGAACCATGAAACGACTTTCCAAGCGCATTTTCTGGCTCATACTCGCGGCAATGATGCTGACCGCCATGCTGGCGGGCTGCACGGGTGAAACAGACCCCAAAACCACGGAAGCCCCGCAATCCACATCGTCCGCACCGACCGGAACCGACGCCCCGCAGACAGCGGCGCCGGTCGACCTGAAAGGGTACGAATTCGTGCTGTATGCGGCAGATTTCCCGCTGGAACCCGGCGCCAACGAAATGAACGACCGCTGGGCGGCGGACATCGAAGCCATTCAGACGCGCCTGAACTGCACGATCAATTACAGAGTCAACAACGGCAACAGCCTTGAAAACCTGATGACTGCCGTGATCGGCGGCGAAAATCTGGGCGATTTTGTCTACTGCCGCCATTCCGCGTTCTTCCCGCTGGCCAAGAAGGGCTATGTCAAGCCGCTCGACGGCAGCGAACTCGTTGAAGCCGGTTTTGACGTTTTCAATGCCGATCTCTGGGATCAGGTGTATGCCGGTCTGTCCGAATTTGACGACCACCTCTGGGGCGTTCAGTTCAACGGCGAATACTTCCCCTGCGACTTCGGCGACGTCATCGCCTTCAACCCGACGCTGACGACGGCGATCGGCTACGACAAGGCAAAGCTCTATGACCTCGTCCGCAAGGGCGAATGGACGTATGACGTCTTTTTGGATATCACGGCGAAAGCCACCCGCGACACCGACGGCGACGGGGTCAACGACGTATGGGGCATGGGCAACGGCATTTTCCAGTATGCCGAAATGTGCGCGACCAACGGCTACAATCCGATTCACCTCGCGGAAGACGGCAGAATTGTCGCGGATTTCACCGATGCCCGCTATCTGGAAGGCATGGTGTTCGTGGATAAGGTCTATTCCGAACGCCGCCCGCCGATTGGCGTCGGCGCCGCGGGCGATGCGCGCGTCATGTTCAAAGACGGTCTGCTGGCGTTCAACCAGCTCTTTGGGCCGAACTTCTTTGAAGAGCCGGTCATCTCCTGCGAATTCGACTTCGGCGTGCTGCCGAATCCGAAGGGCCCGCAGCAGAAAGACTATATCTGCCTGTACCCCGACTGCGACGCCTATGTCATGCTGGCCACGAACAAAAACGTGGAGACGAGCGTTCTGGTCATGAACGAGCTCGGCAAAATCATGACGAACGACGGCTGGAAAGACCGGGTCAAATCGGCTTTCCGCGACGAAGAATCATGGGAAATGTTTGAAATCTACATTTTCCCGAACATGACGCTGAATATGCAGAACATCACGGGCGACATCTGGCAGTATATCCGTGAGAACATCGTGCAGGAAGTCCTTTTGGATAACAAGACGCCTGCGCAGGCCGTCGAAGGCCAGAACGCCAAGGTGCAGGCCATGATCGACGCGGCCTACGGGCAGTAAACCGCACAGCAGACACCGGCCGGAACCGCAGCTTCGGCCAAATGAAACCGAACGAAACAGAATGGAGCAGAATGGAAGGAAAATATGCCGAACGACATTTCGCAGATCTTTAAAGAAAACAGCCTGACCAAAAAATCAATCTCTGTCCGTGCAGCGGATCTGATCCGTCAGAAAATCATCCGCGGCGAACTGACGCCGGGGCAGCACCTGAAGGAAATTGATTTTTCCGATGCGCTCGGCATCAGCAAAGCCTGCGTCCGCGAGGCGTTTCTGATTCTGAGCGGAGAAGGGCTTGTCGTCCGGGAGGCCAACAAAGCGACGCGCGTCGTGTCGTATTCGCGCAAGGATGTCCTGGATTTCTATGACTACCGCCGGATGCTGGAGACGATGTGCCTGCGCGCTGCCATGGATGCGAACGCTTTGCCGCTGGCGCAGATGCAGGCGGCCATCGATCAAATGCAGACGCTGGCGGAACACGGCGAAACCATCGACGTACCGGCGTACATCGACGCAGATCTCGCGTTTCACGACCGGATTGTCCGGGCGTCCGGCAACCGGTGGGCGATTCGTGAATGGGATGTGCTGCGCTCGGTCATGCACCTGATCTACTGGCTGCGCACGACGTATGAAACCAATCCGATCGGCCGGGAGAACCCGGTGCTGCATTCGCAGATTCTGTCGCTTGCCGCCTCCGGCCGGAAAGACGAAGCCGTCGCCGCGCTGGCACAGCACATCGAAAACAACAAGGCGATCATCGAAGCATAATTCAGACATGCCGGAATGATTTCGTCCGGCGTACTTGGGAGACAGCGGGATTGGCAGAGAGCGGGTGACTGACACCCGCTCTTTTGCCGTCCAAAACGTTCTGCGCGCGGACGGCGTGCAATCCAAGGCGAACGGATAAAATTCACGCGGTGCTTGTTTTTTATGCGGTGCTTTGCTATAATGGAGATGGTCTTCTATCAAATCCAGATCAAATCCGGAACCGGAAGACAGAACCGTCAGGAAACCGGAACCGATTTGATCAGAAAGCGGGACATACGGCATGAAAGCATATGATCGCAGAGAAGAGCGCACCGGCATACAGGAAGCCTCAGACTTTGATCCGATTTTCGACGTACAGAGCGATTTCGTCATGGTCTATGGGTTTCACAACCTGAAGGAACGCATCAGAAAATGGAAAAAGCGCGGCTATGTCGTCCATCTGATGACCGGCGTTTCATGGGGCGCATATCAGGACTACCTTTATGGGCGCTATGACGGCATCGACCACCACGACGAGGGACAGCGCCGCCGCGACGGCACGGAGATGAATCACGGCGAAGACATTCCGTATATGGTGCCGTCAAACGCATTTGCACACTATCTGGCAGACGGCCTGAAAAAAGCGGTGGACTGCGGCGTGGAGGCAATCCACCTCGAAGAACCGGAATTCTGGGTTTCCACCGGCTATTCCGACGCATTCAAGCGCGAATGGGCGATCTATTATAAAGAACCATGGCAGGATCCGCAGTCCTCCTGCGACGCGCAGTACCGCGCTTCCAAACTGAAGCAGTATCTCTACACCCGTACGCTCGACCGTCTGTGTTCCGAACTCAAGGAATACGCCATGGTAAAGTACGGGCGTCTGCTCCGCTTCTATATCCCGACGCATTCCCTCATCAATTACACCCAGTGGAAAATTGTGTCGCCGGAATCCGCGCTCATTGATCTGCCCACCGTTGACGGCGCGATCGCACAGATCTGGACAGGGACGGCCCGCACGCAGAACGTTTACCGCGGCGTGGAAAAAGAGCGCACGTTTGAAACGGCGTTCCTTGAATACGGCATCATGCAGGAGCTTGTCCGCGGAACCGGCCGGAAGATGTGGTTCCTTGCAGACCCGATCGAAGACGACCCGAACCATACCTGGGCGGATTATCGGGAAAACTACTACCGCACCGTTGCAGCGTCGCTGTTCCATCCCGAAATATCCGATTACGAGGTTTCGCCGTGGCCGGGCAGAGTCATGTGCAGCAGGCATCACCCGAACGACGAAGCGCTTGCGGCGGATCGCGCCGAATATGAGGCATGGCGTCAGGCGGGCAAGAACCCGAACGATTTCCGGCCGTCGGAAGAACGCAAAACCATCATCCCGCCGGCCTACAAGACGAATCTGCTGACCGTCATGCACGCCCTGCGCGATATGAAGGATCAGGCGGACTGCGAATGGCTCACGAAGACCGCCGACGTCGGCATTCTGATGGCGGATTCCGCGATGTTCCAGCGCATCTGCCCCGAAGCAGGCGGCGACGACGGCGGCGCTTTCTCCTCCTTCTTTGGGCTGGCGCTTCCGCTTCTCAAAGCCGGGATTTCCGCGCGGCCGATTCAGCTCGACAACATCCGCCGGTTCCCGGGATACCTCGACGCCTATCGGGCGGCTGTGCTCTCTTATGCGTTCATGAAGCCGTCTGCCCCGGACATTCATCAGGCAATCGCAGGATGGGTCCGAAACGGCGGCCTGCTGATTTATGCGGGCAACGGCAGCGACCCGTTCCGCAGGGTGCGCGAATGGTGGAATGCAGACGGAACCAACGACGCAGCCCCGGAGGAGCATCTGTTTGAAGCGCTCGGGCTCGGAAGGCACCCGGGCGCGGGCATCTACGACGTGGGCAGCGGAAAAGTTTGCTGCTTCGCCGACGCACCTGCATCGTTTGCGGCGGATCCTGCAAAGTCCGACCGTTACCGCGATACGGTTGTCAGCCTGCTCTGCGGCAGCGGCATAGCGGTCGAACCGGAGCCGAAACTGATGATGCGCCGCGGCGCATATGTGGTGACGGCAGTGATGGATGAGTGCGGCGCGGAAGAAACGGCCCTGCGCGGCACGTTCATCGACGTGTTCGATGAACGGCTTGCCGTGGTCACGGATCCGATCCTGAAGGAGGGTTCCGTCAACCTGTGGTATGACGTTTCCAAAATCGACAAACGCGCCTCGTCGGAGCTGCTGCTGCTCTCCGGCCGGGCGGAAAAAATCGTGCAGGGCCAGCGCTCTCTGACATTTGTCTCACGCGGGCCGTCTGAAATGACGGCTGCCTGCCGCGTCTGGACAAAACGCCCGCCAAAATCTGTCCGGGTCACGGCAGACGGCGCCGCGGCCGAATGCGCTTTTGCATATGACGCCGCGAGCGAAACGACCTGCTTTGCGTTCCCGTCCGATGGGAACCCTGTCAAAGTTACCGTTGCGTTCTGAAGCCGAATACACCCGCTCTTTTGCCGGCCGAAACGTGCTGCGCGCGGATGGCCTCTCGGATGGATACGGCCGCGGAGCAGGCGCAGGAAAACGGATCGTGATGCACCATGCGTCGGCTTGACGCCGCAGAACGGTTTGTAAGCCCAAACGAAAAAACGAAAA
>CAJLFQ010000086.1 GCA_905205975.1 uncultured Eubacteriales bacterium
CAAGCGGACATGGACCCCGGCCGGTTTGTGGTCCGGATGCCGACGGAGATGCAGAGGAGCAGCAGGATGAGCGTCAGCAGCCCTGCAAGGCCTGCAAGAATCCAGAGCAGCACCATCAGGATGGTATGAAGGATTGTCCACACATCGATTGCCCCCTTTCCCATTCCGTCCGTTTGCGGATTGTTCAGGCGTCTTCAGAAGCAGCGTTTTCTGGCTGATTGGCGAGCGCTTCCAGCTCCGGGTTCGGCAGCTTCAGCTGACCGTCTTCCCCTTCTGTCGGCAGCGGCGTCAGCTCTGCAAGCGACGTCAGCCCGAACACGCGCAGGAACTGATCCGTCGTACGGAACAGCGCCGGACGGCCCGGGACCTCCAAGCGGCCGGATTCTTCCAGAAATCCTTTTTCGACCAGCGACGAAACCGTATAGGCGCTGTCTACGCCGCGCACCTGTTCGATATAAGCGCGCGTAACCGGCTGGCGGTACGCCGCAATCGCCAGCACTTCCATCGCGGCCTGTGACAGCGCCGGCGGCTTTCGGGTCTCCAATGCGACGCGGATACAGGCTGCATATTCGCCGCGTGTGCAGAGCTGCGCCTTTTCGCCGAGGCGGATGAGGCGCAGCCCGCTGTTTTCCGTTTCCAGTTTTGCAGCCAGCGCCGACAGCACTTCTTCCGTTTCTTCGCTGCCGATTTCCAGCGCCAGCGCTATGCGTTCGCACCGCACCGGCTCGCCGGACGCAAAAAGAATTGCTTCGGCAGCGGCGACCAATTGAAAAAACTCCATGGTGTTCTATTCCGTTTCTGTTTTGGTTTCCTCTTCTTCCGGCACCAGCGTAGCGCACTCCGCATCGTCGATACGGATTACGCTGTCGCGGCACAGTTCCAGCAGCGCCAGAAAAGCTGCAATGGCGGCATGCCGGTTCCCGGTTTTGGCCAGAAGATCCGTCACGCTGATACGGCGCAGATCCTTGACGAGTGCGACGACACGTTTGGCCGCGTCCTCTATGGTTTCGCTTTCGCGCCCGACCAGCTCCGAAAAGACCGGCGGCAGCGGCTGTTCCTGCACCTCTTTGGCCGTGAGCATGCGTGTCAGCGCGTTGAGCAGATCGTCCTGCGTGTGGCGGCGCTGATACGCCGGTTTGCCGGGCAGCGGCTCTGCGTCTTTGGTCACCAGTTCGCCGAGCTGTGCCGCGCGTTTCTGAAGCCAGACGGCTGCCAGCTTAACCGCCCGGTATTCTTCCAATCGCTGAACCAGTTCCCGGCGCGGGTCTTCCACGCCGGTTTCTTCCGGCCGCGGCAGAACCATGCGGGATTTGATCAGGATCAGCTGCGCCGCCATGACGATGAAATCGCTTGTCACTTCAATATCCAGCGAGCGCATCGTTTCCAGGTAGGAAAGATATTGATCCAGAATGAGCGCAATCGGAATATCGTCGATGGCGACTTTGTTTTTTGCAATCAGATGCATCAGCAGATCCAGCGGGCCTTCAAACACATCGAGTTTGAATGTCATTGAGGCAAAATCCATGGATACCGCCGCTTACAGAAAGAGGTTGAAAACCGGTTCCCAGATGTTCTGGAAGAGATTGATGACGAACATCCGGGCATAATTCAGGTAAAAGCTCAGGTCCAGATACTGGGTGATCTGCGCCGGAACGCCGCAGATGCCGAGCAGCGTGCCCGGAACATCCAGCAGCAGAAGGAGCAGCACCAGAAAACCGTACCGTTCGTATTGCAGCACCTTGTTGTAGGCGCGCATCGGCAGGAACGCCGCCAGCACTTTGGAACCATCCAGCGGTGAAATGGGAATCAGATTGAAGATTGCCAAGCCGACGTTCAGGCTTATGGCAATGCTGAGCAGGTTATAAACCACCACGCGAACCGTCATCATGGTACCGTCCGCCCCTGCTGCCCAGAGGGTATTGTAGCGAACCGCCACCAGCATGGACAGCGCCGTCAGCAGAAACGCCATGAGCAGGTTCGTCAGTGGTCCAGCCATCGCGACAAGGCTCATGTCGAGCTTTTTGTGCTTATAATATCGGGGGTCGACCATGACCGGCTTCGCCCATCCGAACCGAACCAGAAAGAGCATGATGAACCCAATCGGGTCGATGTGGCGCGCCGGGTTGAGCGACAGCCGCCCGGTTGCTTTCGGGAGCGGATCCCCCAATTTGGTGGAAACCAGCGCATGGGCATATTCGTGTATGGTCAGCGCCACAACGATCCCCGGCAGGAGATACAGCGCATCCACAAGGTATTGCTTCAGCATGTCAAGCATGATGTTTGATCCTTTTTCGTTTGCTTGCGCTTATTTGGCTTTTGCAAAGCTGTCGCGCAGCGTGACAATGCGGTTGAAGCTGCCTGCGTATTTGGAATCGGCGCAGAAGTAGCCAAGGCGGACAAACTGGAACTTATCGCCCGGTTTGGCGTCTTTGAGGCAGGGTTCAACCTTGCAGCCCGTCATCCGTTTCAGCGAATCCGGGTTGATGTAGTCGGAATACGTCTTGCCTTCCGGAATTTCGGCGACATTTTCCAGCGTGAACAGGCGGTCATAGAGGCGGATATCGCACGTTTCGGCTGTTTCAGCATCCAGCCAGTGGATCGTGCCCTTGATCTTTCTGCCGTCTGCCGGGTTGCCGTTGCCGGTTTCCAGGTCAGCCGTACAGAGCACTTTGACGATGCGGCCGTTTTCATCGGTGACGACGTCGTCGCAGCGGACGATATAAGCGCCCATCAAACGGACTTCCCCGCCCTTTTTCAGGCGGAAGAATTTCGGCGGCGGAACAAGTGCAAAATCGTCACGGTCGATGACCAGATGACGGGAGAAACGTACCTTGCGGGTTCCTGCCGTTTCATCATTCGGGTTGTTGGCCAGCTCGAAGAATTCCTCTTTGCCCTCCGGATAGTTTGTGATTTCAACGTCGATCGGATCCAGAACGGCGACGCGTCTCGGCGCCGAGGCGTTCAGCTCCTCACGGATGCAGAACTCCAGCAGACCGATATCGACCAGCGAATACGCTTTGGCAACGCCGGCGCGTTTGACAAACTCAATGATGGATTCCGGCGTAAAGCCGCGGCGGCGCAGGCCGCTGAGCGTCGGCATCCGCGGATCGTCCCAGCCGTCCACCAGGCCGGTTTCGACCATTTCGCGGAGGTAGCGCTTGCTCATCACCGTATTGGTGACGTTCAGACGGGCGAATTCGTACTGATGCGGATGGTTTTCCAGGCCGGAATGCTCGACGACCCAGTCATAGAGCGGACGGTGATTTTCAAATTCGATGGAGCAGAGCGAATGGGTAATGCCTTCGGTTGCATCCTGAATCGGATGCGCAAAGTCATAGAGCGGGTAGATGCACCATTTATTGCCCTGGCGGTGGTGCTCTTTGTGGAGGATGCGGTAAATCGCCGGGTCGCGGAGGTTCATGTTCGGGCTGGCCATATCAATTTTGGCACGAAGCGTCTTTGCGCCGTCCGGGAACTCGCCGTTTTTCATGCGTTCGAACAGGTCCAGATTTTCTTCGACGCTCCGGTTCCGATACGGGCTCTCTTTGCCCGGCTCCGTCAGCGTGCCGCGGTATTCGCGCATTTCGTCTGCCGACAGGTCGCAGACATAGGCAAGCCCCTGTTTGATGAGGTTCACCGCGATTTCGTAGCATTTGTCAAAGTAATCCGAGCCGTAGAAAACGCCGTCCGGTTTGGCGCCGAGCCAGCAGATATCTTCATAGATGGAGCGGACATATTCGTCATCCTCGCGGACAGGGTTTGTATCGTCGTAGCGGAGGTTGAATTTGCCGCCGTATTTTTTCGCGGTGCTGTAATTGATCCAGATGGCCTTGGCGCTGCCGATGTGCAGATAGCCGTTCGGTTCGGGTGGGAAGCGTGTGTGTACATGGTCTTCGCGACCGGAAGCCAGGTCCGCGTCAATGATTTCGTGGATAAAGTTCGAAGCAGTATTCGTTTCCATCGTATCAGTCCTTTTTTGTATGAATCATGGCTGACAGGCGTGCAATGGTGCGCTCGCAGCCCAGAATGTGCATGACTTCAAAGAGATCAGGCGAGTTTTGACGCCCCGTAACGGCAATCCGCAGCACCATGCTGACGTCGCCGACGTGGCCTTTGTAGGCGGACGGGTCTTTTTTATAAAGTTTGGTCTCCGGCGCATAGCCGAGATCCGCGGCGATCTGCTTGATTTTTGCAAACCAAGCCGGTTGATCGTCCGCCGGGTCATACGTTTCGGCAAAGCGGCGGCAGATTTCTACGGCGTCTTCCGGCGTCACGTTTTCGGGCAGTGTGCTGTCCGGCGTGAACAGTGCGTCATAGAAGAAAGAGACATAATCCTTGACGTCTTTCCATGTGGTCAGGTCTTTCCGCGGTTTGGCGCCGCCGCGGCCGATGGCCAGAATCGCCGTGCCGTAATCACCGTTTTCGCCGTAAATGGCGGCAAAGGCCGGGTCAAACTCCTTGGCCCATGCAAGCGACAGCCGGTATGCTTCCTCGGCGGTCATGCGGGAAATGACGTTTTTGGAGACGTCATTCAGCTTGTCCAGGTCGAAAAGCGAGCCGGAGACGCTCATCTTCTTCGTGGTAAACTTGAAATCTTCAATGTCTGCCGTCGGGTTTGCAATCCGCCATTCCTCGAAGTTGGAATTCAGAAGCGTCATCAGGTATTCACGGGTGGCAGCCGCCGGATAGCCTTCGGCGTGATAGAAGGTCAGCGCAGCTTCCGGGTCCTTGCGTTTGGAGATTTTGCGTTTGTTGCCGTCGTCCAGCTTCAGAACCTGCGCCGTATGGCAGTATTTCGGCAGTTTGAAGCCGAGCGCCTTGAAGAGCTGGATGTGGAACGGCAGGGTTGACAGCCAGCTTTCATCGCGGACGACGTGGGTTGTGCGCATCAGGTGATCATCCACTGCGTGGGCAAAGTGATAGGTCGGGATCCCGTCGCTCTTCAGAATGACGTGGTCGACGTCGTTTTCCGTCACGTCAATGACGCCTTTGATTTCGTCGGTAAATTTGAACTTATGCGAGATGTCGCCTTCCGAGCGGAACCGCAGGACAAACGGCTTTCCGTCAGCCAGCGCCGCTTCGATCCGTTCAATTGGGGCATCGCGCCAGACGGCATATTCGCCGTAGTACCCCGGCGTTTTCTTTTCGGCTTCCTGTTTGGCACGAATGGCTTCCAGCTCTTCTTCCGTGCAGAAGCAGGGATACGCTTTTCCCTCGCGGATCAGCTGTTTGGCATACGTCTGGTAGATCTCGGCGCGTTCGCTCTGGCGGTACGGGCCGTAAGCACCGTTGTCGCCGTCGATGACGGCACCTTCGTCAAAGCAGACGCCCAGTTTGGCAAGCGTTGCGATGATCAGAGCAACGCCGTTCGGCACGGTGCGTTTTGCGTCGGTATCTTCGATCCGCAGGTAAAAGATGCCGCCTGTCGTATGGGCAAGGCGTTCGTCAGTAAATGCGCCGTAGAGGTTGCCGATGTGGAGGAAGCCGGTCGGCGACGGGGCAAACCGCGTCACCTTGGCGCCCTCCGGAAGCTGTCGAGGCGGGTAACGCTTTTCCATGTCTTCCGGAAGCGTTTGAATGTTCGGATATAGTAAATCAGCAAGATAGCAGTTGTCCATGCGTCTTCTCCTCAAGCTCTGAGACTCTCTGCCGGCCGGCAGAGGCAAAAAAGCTGTTGATATCCTATTGATTATAGCACAAAATCGCCGCAAGCGCAACTGTCTGCATGCCGATATGACGCATCAGGCGCCGATAAATTCCTGAATCAGCGAGTTTTTCGGGATTTGCGCGTTTGCAAGCGCGGGCAGACCCGTGCAGGCCTGTATCAGTGCTTCCGCCAGCCGCTTGTTTTCACCGTCCAACTGAGCGGTTTGAAGGCTTGCTGTGACTTCGTGCGCATAGAGAAATGGTTCATATGCGTGTGCCGTGTCGATTTTCAGATCTGCGTCATTGCGGAAGGGGTGAATGTAGGCCGCTTCGCCCATGCGGACATAGTGCCACAGTGTCAGGGTTTCACAGACGCAGGCGTTTCTGTGGCGCACGTCGCGGAGCATTCGGCGGCACAGGCGCAGATCCTTGGCAGGCAGGCAAATCTCGCCGTTTGCGCAGAAATCCGTATGCGTGCTGACGTAGACACGCAGGATCTTCCGCCCCAGGAAGGCGTCGGCAACCGCCGGATTCAGCGCATGCAGCCCTTCCACGATGAGCACATCGCCCGGACGGTACGTTAGACGGACGGTTTGATCGCCGCGGATTTCCTTGAAGTCATAAATCGGGCTGTCGGCTTCTCCCGTCTGAAGAAGCGTTTGCACGCAGGCGGCAAACCGCTTCAGGTCGAGGCATTCCGGGCTTTCAAAGTTTCGTGCGCCGTCCGGCCAGAACGGCATCTCCGAATGCGGCCGGTAAAAATCATCCAATGATATGTGCGCCGCCGACTGTCCCATCTTTTGCAGCTGCGTCTGAATGCGTTTCGCCGACGTTGTTTTCCCGCTGGCGGAAGGCCCGCAGAGCAGAATCACATCCGTCTGCCGCTGACGGCAGACCGTGCACACTTCGTCCACGGCGCTGTGATATGCGGCTTCCGCCTGTGAGACGGCTTCTGCCGGCGTCTGCCGGATTTTATCACCCATTTCGGTCAGATCGAACCGGTTCTTTTGTTTTCCATAGTCGAGGTCAGTTTTCATGATTGTTTTCCCTTTTCGGCTACCAGCCGTATTTTTCCGGCCCCCACGGTTTTGCGATCAGCTCCTGTTTCAGAAGAAGCATCTGATTGGAGGGAACGTTCTCCGTCACCACGACGCCGGGGCCGATGGCGCAGTTGCAGCCGATGGTGACGCCGGGATAAAACGTACAGTTGACGCCCGTGCGCGTATGATCCCCGATATAGGTTGCATTGGCGCAGTTTTTCGGCGTTTCCCGGCGGCCGCAGACGTCATGGCGGCTGGAGCGGTTGTCAAATCGCAGCGTCCCGCAGACGCAGGAAGCGCCGATATCGACGTCTTCCCCGAACAGGCCATCCATTTCCATATAATGATATAAATAAACGCCGTCAAAGAGAACGCCGGAGCATTCTGCCGCATGCAGAATTTTGCAGCGGGAACCGACCACGCTCTCCCCTTCGAGATAACAGTAGTTTCGGATTTCCGTATGGCTGCCGATCATGGCGCAGCCGTCGATGACGGCACCGTTGTCGATGACCGTATCGTCTCCGACGATCAGGTTGCCGTTGACCGTCACATTGCGGCCAATCCGGCTGTTTTTCCCGAGGCGGACAAAGCCGTTGATCACCGCTGCCGGGGCGATTGAAGCGCCTTCGGCGAGTTCATTCGCCGTGAGCGCCGCCGTTTCTGCGCGCACCGTCAGGATGTTGGCCTCCAGAATATGCCACGGTTTGTCCAGATCAAGGAACGGTTTTTGCCCCGTCAGCGCCGGGATCGCGCCGAAGCGGTCTGCCCAGACGGTCAGCGCCGTTTCGACGTGGCGTTCCGTTTTGGGCGGCATACCGCCAATGCCGCCGCCTTCAAACACACCGGCGGCGGCCAGACAGACCGTCAGAGACGTTCCGCGGAATGCAAACGCCTCCAGCACCTGATACGTTTCCGTTTCCGGATGACCGGAAAACCCGGTCAGCTGACCCGCTGCATCGGTTTCGGCGCAGATCCAGTCGGCTGAATCGTTTGTTTGCTGTACCGGGCTCAGCAGCGCCGCCAACGGTTTTTCCGTTTTTTGAAAGGATTGCAGGAAATCGGTGAGATCCTGTGCGTCATACAGGCAATCTCCGAACAAAACGACGGCGTCGCCTTCCGGCGGAACGGCTTCCATCGCGCGTTCCAGCGTTTCGGCGCTGCCTGCCGCTGCACCGACGTCCACGATCTGCACCTGCGCATTTTCAAGAAACGCCCGGCGCAGACCTGCTGTTTGATGCGAGGCCGCGATGACAATTTCATCCGCACCGGCGCGCCGCAGCGATTCTGCTGTACGGACAGCCAGCGGGACGTTTCCGACCGGGACACACGCTTTGCAGCGGTATTCGGAGAACGGCCAAAGCCGCTTTCCGGTTCCGCCGGCCAGCAAATAAGCTTTCATGTGGAAACCTCCGTTTCTGTTTCGGTTGTTCTGTTGTCCTCTATTATATCTGCTTTTCGTCAAAAAGTAAAGTGTTTTCTGCAAACCGCGTCAAAAAACGGAAGAACGGCGTTGATGCCGTTCTTCCGTTTTGGTTTTTGTTTTTCTGGTTTCTATGGACGGGTCATTCGCCCTCGCTGAGCTTGATGCCGTACCGGTTCAACCGCCCATAGAACGACTCGCTTTTTTCCCGCAGGATATCTTCTTTGCCGCCGTAGAACCATTCGCTCGACCGGAAAGCCAGCGCGATGTAATCCGTTGAAAGGCGCGAGCGCTCAATATGCGACCGTTCAAGG
>CAJLFQ010000087.1 GCA_905205975.1 uncultured Eubacteriales bacterium
CACCGCACGAACCCTTGCTCTGCTGCTGGCGCTGCTGTCTGTTTTTCTCTTCCTGCCCGGCTGCGCCAAAAAGCCGGAACCCATCATGTATGATGATGAATTCCAAGGGTATATGACTGCATCCGTTATTCAACTCCCCTATACACAGCTTTTTGATCGTTATTCAGACCCAGGCAATGCGCTCCAAAAAGAAGTCCTGATTCCCTGTATTGTTGAAATTGGAGACGTCATTCCACAAGAACAACTCGATTCACAAACCGATATTGCTTTTTCCTATTTTTCCATCGTCTATCACGCAAAGGTCATCTTTGATTTTGCCGCCGGTTCTGAAGTCAGCAAAGACATTTTGTACCGTCAGGATGGACAAATTGCGCAGCAGCGCCGCTGTGACCCGCCCTATCGACCGGGCGATCGTTTTTTCACGCTGCTGACAATCGAATCCGAGTATGGTACACGCGGCTCCTACTACGGCGCGAACAGCCGGTATGACCTCTACGAGGAGGACAATGAGCAGGTGCTCTACCGACGCAGCGTCGTCAGCCCGGAGCTTGCCGGTTTACAGCTGCCGCTGGCGGAAGAAGTTCGCACTCGAATTACAACTACAACCAAAAATCCGGCTATCTATGGCGAAAAGTTCCGGCTGGCTGATTTTTCTGCGTTTGTCGTCGAAGACCTGAAAGAGCGCGGGCTGCTTGCTTCCGCGGAAACCATCACCGAACGGACTGCTCTGCTGACGCCGGACGATGACGGCGCCAGTGATTGAGGTGTTCGTTTTGCGATACAACAGATAAAAAGGTTCCCGCTCCGGAAGGCTTTCCGGATGCAGGAACCTTTTTTATGGTATGTATCGGTTTCAGCGCAGATGCCGGCTTTCTTTTTGAGGCGCGTTGCTGGCGGAATCAATCAGACCGTATTTTTTTCGGATGCGTTCCAGCTTTTCCAGCATGGGTTCCGCTGCAATCCAGAGGAAAAACGCTGTGGCGGCTGCATGGATGCAATCCATCGGGAACCCGGAAAGATAATACGAGAGCAGGATTTCCCATGTGAGATCCGTGGACCACATGACTGCGGACGCAAAATTCATCAGGCCGCCATATAGAATCAAGGCGCTGAGCGCGCCGAAGATACTGAGCTGCGCCCGTCTTGCGAGCAGCCGGCCGCGCTGGAAGAGAACGCCTGCCGTAAATCCGACCAGCCCCATGGCAAACATCTGCCACGGCGTCCATGGCCCTTGTGCAAACAGCACGTTGGAAGCCAGCATTGTGACGGCGCCGACCAGGAATCCGGTTTCTCCCCCGAAAGCGACTCCGGCCAGAATTGCAATGGCCATCACCGGCTTGAACTGCGGGAGCATGAAAAAGACCGCCCGCCCCGCGACGCCGATGGCACACAGCACGGCAATCACCACCAGTTCACGCGCCTGCGGCTTTCGCCCTTCAAAAACAAGGAAGAACGGCGCCATGCATTCCAGCAGCACCAATATGGCGGTCAGATAGTATCGGCGGCCGGCAAACAACGTCATTCCGCCCCAGAGGGTCAGCGGAATCAGCAGCAGAATCGAGACGGCTGCTGCCACGGTTCGTTTGGAGAGCCGTCTTTTTTGCGGGCGAACTGCTGGGGGCGCCGAACGCCGGCTGACCGCCGCCGCAAAGATCGCCAGCAGTGCAAACAGCAGACCATACTGTACCATGCGGCTTTTGGAGACCAACTCCCCGGGGCGGGCCAGCTCTGTATGAGCCGACATCCAGAACAGCAGCCCAAAGAGACCCGTCAAATCCACGGCGGCCAGCCATTTTCTCCACCGCGGCAGTTTTTGTTTTGGATCGTCCGGCGAGCCGGCGCAAGGAGGCGGCAGCGGCTCGGTCAGGCTGCAATCCGGCTCCGATGCACGCGGTTCCATGATTCCGCCGCACACACGGATCAATTCCGCTGCGGTGACGGCTTCCGGCAGCGACGGAACTTCTGCCGCCGCACCGCGAACCATGCGGTTGGCCGTCGTCGTATAAAAGCTGCCGCCGGAGAAAAAGGATCTGGGCGTCGCCTCTGAGACGATTTCGCCGTGGAAAAACAGCGCACAGCGATGCGCATGCGCCGCGCAGAATTCCACGTCATGGCTTGCCATCAGGACGGCTGCGCCGCGTGCCAGCAGCGATTTCAGGATCGCCGCGAACTGTTCCTTGAATGCGGCATCCATCCCCTTGGTTGGCTCGTCGAGCAGCAGGATATCCGGCTGCGCCATCAAAAGTTTTGCCAGCGCTGCGCGCTGCTGTTCTCCGCCGGATAAATCATATGGGTGCCGATCCAGGAGTGATTCCAGCTGACAGAGGCGAACCAGCCGAATCGCTTCCGCATTCGGTTCACGACCGTCAAACAGGTCCTCGCGCACCGTCTTTTTCAAAAAGAGCGTCTGCGGGTTCTGCGGCAGATACCGGACGACGCCTTGTGAAAGGATAGCGCCTCGCTGCGGTTTTTTCAGACCGGCCAGCAATTTGAGCGACGTCGTTTTCCCAGTACCGTTTCCACCCAGCAGCGCCAGACATTCTCCGCGGCGTAGCGTCAGGTTCAGCCCACGCACAACTTCTTCCTGTTCCGGGTCATACCGGAAGTGGACATCCTCCGCCGACAGGACCACATCGCCGCCGCATACCGGTTCGCTTGCAGGCAGTTGATTCAGCGGATGCGACGCAGCGAAACCGGCCAGCCAGCGGCAGCCGTCTTTCACCGTGACCGGGCAGGCCGCATCGGTTTCAGCCGCCGCCCAGACACGCATCGGAACCGGCATCGACTGGAACATCGAATGCCCGGCGGCTTTCAGCATTTGGCCGACTTCTGCCGGCGTCCCAGTGCAGATCAAACGCCCGCCGGACAAAACCGCAGCGGTATCTGCCAATGCAAGCGCCTCTTCCAGCCGGTGTTCCGAGAGGATCACCGTTGTGCCGAGTTCGCGGTTGATGCGCGCCAGCGCCGCCAGAAAATCGGAAGCGGCAATCGGGTCCAGCTGACTGGTTGGCTCGTCCAAAACGAGAACTTCCGGCTGCATGACCATGACAGACGCCAGATTCAGAAGCTGTTTCTGTCCGCCGGACAGCTCGGCAGTCGGGCGGGTAAACCACGTTTGAATGCCGAAAAACGACGCGGTTTCCGCGACGCGGCGCCGGATCGTCTGGGTGTCGCAGCCGAGGCTTTCCAATCCGAACGCCAGTTCATGCCAGACTTTGTCGGTCACGGTCTGGTTTTCCGGATTTTGCGTGACGAATCCGATGGCAGACGCCTGCATACGGTTGTCAGCCGCATCCAGCGGCGTGCCGTTGAACAAAACCTGTCCGGTTCGAACGCCGTGCGGCGTCAGAACGGATTTCAGTTGGCGGAGCAGCGTCGATTTTCCGCAGCCCGACGGGCCGCAGAGCACGAGGAATGCGCCGCGCGGAATGCAAAGTGTGATGTCTTCAATCGCAGGAAGCGTCTGATCCAGATAAGAAAACGTCAGATCGCGGAGTTCAAAAATCGGGGTTGGGTCATTCATGACGTTTGTCCGCCTCCTGTCGTTTGATGATCATGCCCAGCGCCCATGCGGACGGCGTCAGGCAAAGCGCCCCAAAAACCAGCAGCAGCCAGATCTGCATGGCACTGACCGGCGCACCCCGGGGTGATGGAAACCACTGCCACTGCATACCGCCGGCGAATGCGCCGCAGAGCAGCTGGAATCCGCAGTCTGCAAGCCACCAAAGCATCGCACGGTCGCGTGCATCCAGCCGGTAAATCGAGAACGACGTCCTGCCCGGCAGGCCGTGACCGCGGCTCTTCATGCTGTCTGCGGTTTCGACGGCGTTTTCCAGCGCCCATGTGACCAGCGCCGACAGCATAGCGGAAGCGTTCCGGAAGCGTTTGCGCAGGTTTCCGGTTTCAACCCCGCAGCCGAGACCCTGCTGCGCTTCCCGGATCGCCGCCAGCTGTCTGCGGAACCGCGGGACAAAACGAAGCGTCATGGAAAGCAGCAGGCCGAGCGACGGCGCCGCCCGGCCGAACAGATACAGCAGCTGGTCCGACGTAATGACGTCGGTACAGACGGCAAACCAGAGAATCACGGCAGCCAGCAGCATGGCGGACGACGCACCGTTCAGGAGCGCCTCCAGCGTCAGCATATTGCCGTCCGGCAGGCGGAAGAGCATCGTCTGTCCGGCATGATTGAAAAGTGCATTGATCGCCGCCGTCAGCACTGCCAGCGGCAGCAGCCGGAGCAGCATTTTCCCGGCGGCGGAAAAGCCGCGCAGGCAGCCGACGCAGAGAAACGCCCCCAGCAGAGAGGTCAGCAGATAGGCTGGATGCGTGAAAAACATGGAAAAGCCGATCACCAGTGAAAAAAACAGAAAATTGACCGACGGATGTCCGTCAAAAACCGGCACACGCATGGAAACGCCCCCTTTCCGCGATCTTTCAGCCCAGCGCTCCGGGCATAAAATGTCTCTGTAAAATATGAGTATACCTGATTTTTGTCCGATTGTCAATCCCGCAGGCGGGAACTTGACGAACGGCATAAAAAATGATATGCTATTGGCAGACGATCCCCCGACAATTCGATGTCTTGCATCGTATTAACCATAAGGAGGGCTCTTTTGCATGCCTGCGGACGAAGCATTCGCCGCCTTTTATGAGCGGCACTACAAAATGGTTTACCGCATCTGTCTGGTTTATCTCAAAAATACCGCAGATGCTGAAGACTGCACAGAGGATGTGTTTGTCAAAGTTCTGACAGGCGGCTTTACGTTTCAAAACGAGGCACACGAACGGGCTTGGCTCAGCGTCACAACCGTCAATCTCTGCAAAGACCGTTTGAAGCACTGGTGGCAGAAAAAAACCGAACCGCTGGAAGCCGCGGCCGAAAGATCCGATCAGGCTGCGCCGGAGCTGGATGAAACGCTGGAAATTGTCCGCCGCCTCCCTGCGAAATACAAAGACGTCATCTGTCTCTACTATTATTTGGGCTATCAGACGGATGAAATCGCCGCGCTGTTGAAGAAACCGCCGTCCACCATCCGGAACCATCTTCGGGAAGCGCGCATGATTTTGCGCAAACAGTTAGGAGGAAATGATCTATGAGCGATGAGAATCCGATCCGCAAGGCATTGAACGATACAAACCCGCAGGCGGGCGCCAAAGAGCGCATGTATCAGCATATCTTAGACAAGCCCGCACAGGCAAAACGGCCCGCTCCCAAGCGGCCGGTACTACGCATGCTCCGTTTTGCAGTTCCGATTGCTGCATGTGTCTGTCTGGCATTTATCTGGGGCGTCACTCACCCTTCCGGCAAAACGCCTTCAGAAACAGTTCCCTGGCTTCAAGACGGGAACCCTTATACAGAAGTGGCGGATGCCTCCGGTTTTCAGACGCTTCATCTGGTACTGGATGCACCGGCTGACGCCTCCGATGTATCGTACGGGATTCTGGGCGGCAATATCGCCTGCATCTCGTTCACATGGAATCAAGCCGACTATGATTTTCGCGTTTCGGCAGATCCCGACGCGGTCATAACCGGGCTCAGCGGTTCTGTTTTGGAAACGCTGACGCCGGACGATCTGCCGCAAGGGGTTTTCAAAGATTTCGGCGGCATGTCTGAAGTCACATGGTCCAGCAATACGCTCCGCTGCTGCCTCATGCAAACCGGCGGTGCCGCACAGGAGGACGTCCTGCGGCTGGCGCGCATACTGGCTGCATCTGTCGCGGCCGACAACAATTGAACATTTGAGCATCGCGTGCAGGGCTTCCATCTCCTGCCGCTCAAAAAAATGTCGGGGGTCTGCTGAAAAAACAGCAGACCCCCGACATTTTGGATGGGTGCATCGTTTTATCAATGGACGCACAAAAAAGGCGAACCGTTTTCATCGATCGCGTCAATCACATCGATGAAAAGAACACGAAAAGGAGTGTCACACATGATGAACACAGAAAAGAACCTTGCAAAACGAATGATGTGCCTGCTTTTGGCGGCTGGCGTTGCCATTGGCCTGACCGCATGTCAAAAGCCGCAGCATTCAGACGACCCCAAACAAAGCAGCACCGCACAGCCGGGTACTTCCGCCACACAGCCCGGCACAACCACAGCACCGCTTTCGTTGACTGCCGCTGAAGTTGAGCAGAAAATTGCGGAAGCGATCGGAGCGGATCAATACCTCTGCACGGTTGACATCGAAAAAGAAACGCTCGAAACATATTATGGGCTGGACGGCAGTCAAATCGAAGATTTTTGCGCCAAGCAGAATGCGATTTCCAGTGTCAACCCGGATACCGTCATCGTTTTGAAGCTCAAGCGCGGTTATGCCGACACAGCGGTTGAAAAACTGAACACCGGTTACGCGCAGCTGGTCGGTTATATCCGCATGTACCCGTTTGGCACGGCAAAGGTTCTGAACGCGCGTTTGTATCAGATTGACGACTATGTCCTTTACATCATCGCCGGCGCCAGCTACGACGGAGAAGATGCTGAAGAAGAAGCCAAGTTTGCCGAAGCAGAATATGCGAAAATTGATGCCGCACTCTCCGAGATTTGCGGCAAGCTGCCCGAAAACCGTGCAATTGTCCCTGAATCCTCCGGAAACGAATCCGGCGGTCTGATCATCGGCGGCTGACCCCGCGATCGCATCCGAAAACCGGTGCAGCAGGCTTTTCCGCCTGCTGCACCGAATTAGAAGAACGGTATATGCAGCCGAACCAGCTGGTTCCGGATTCATTCTGCGCCGCCGCGGCGCCTACCTATCTGAAAAGGCGGTTGATCCCGTATGGTTTTTTCGAGCCTGACCTTTCTCTTTCTTTTCCTGCCGGCCGTTCTGCTGGTCTATTTTCTCGTACCCAAACACGTCAAAAACGCCGTTTTGTTCTGCTTCAGTCTGTTGTTCTACGCATGGGGCGAACCGGTTTATATCGGTTTGATGCTGTTTTCGACGGTGCTGGATTACTGCTGCGGACGCGCCGTGGAAGCATACCGCGGAACGAGAAAAGCAAAAATTGCGCTCGGCGTTTCCATCGCGGTCAATCTCGGTTTGCTCTGTCTGTTTAAGTATGCCGATTTCCTGCTGACCACCGTCAACGCCCTGTTTGGCTGCCGCATTCCGCTGCTGAATCTGCCGCTGCCCATCGGGATTTCCTTCTATACCTTCCAGACCATGAGCTACACCATCGACGTATACCGCGGGGACGCAAAAGCACAGCACAACATTCTTTCATTCGGCGCATATGTCACCTTATTTCCACAGCTGATCGCCGGTCCGATTGTCCGGTATCAAACCATTGCCGATCAAATTGACCACCGCACGCATTCTTTTGACCGGTTCGGCGACGGCGCCAAACGGTTTGTCTGCGGACTGGCAAAAAAGATTTTGCTCGCCAACAACATCGGGCTTCTGTGGGCGTCGATATCGGCATCCAGCGCCTCCGATTGGACCGTTGTTTCCGCATGGCTTGGCATCCTTGCGTTTGCCTTCCAGATTTATTTTGATTTCTCCGGCTATTCCGACATGGCCATCGGGCTCGGCAGGATGTTTGGATTTGATTTTCTGGAGAACTTCGACTACCCCTATATTTCCAAAAGCATCACGGAGTTTTGGCGCCGCTGGCACATTTCGATGAGCACCTGGTTCCGCGACTACGTCTACATCCCGCTCGGCGGCAATCGCCGTGGGCTGGCTGTTCAGCTCCGGAACATTGCAATCGTTTGGCTGCTGACCGGCTTCTGGCACGGTTCCAGTTGGAATTACGTCTTATGGGGCGTTTTCTATGGCGTCATGCTGATTGTTGAGAAGTTTTTCCTGCTGCGGTATTTGAAGCGGCTTCCGGCTCTGATCGGGCATCTCTACACCATATTCATCGTTCTGATCGGCTGGGTCTTTTTCGGGTTTGAGTCGATTCAGCAGGGATTTGCTTTTTTGGGCGCGATGTTCGGCGCCGTACCGTTCTGCAATTCTGATACACTGTATCAACTGCTTTCCTATGCGCCTCTGCTTGCTGTTTGCGCCGTTGCCTCGACGCCGCTTCTCAGGCGTTGTTACGAACGCATCAATGCGCGCGGCCGTGCGCCGGCGCTCTGCACGACTGATCTGGCCGGCATGGCGTGCCTCACTTGTCTCTCGGTCGCCTATCTCATCAGCGGATCCTATAATCCGTTCCTTTATTTCCGCTTTTAGCAGGAGGTTTTTATGCAGAAATCATCTGTCCGCGGGCGTGTTACCGCCTGTTTTTTTGCCGGGTGCCTGTTAACCGGTCTCGTATCCGGTCTGATTTGCCCGGACCGGGTGTACTCATCCCATGAAAAACGCATGTTGGCCAAGTTTCCTGTCATCTCATTTTCGGAATTCACGTCCGGCAAGCTGTCCGCTTCGTTGGAAGCATATTTGGCGGATCAGTT
>CAJLFQ010000088.1 GCA_905205975.1 uncultured Eubacteriales bacterium
GAAAAAATAGATTAAGAAAGAAATAAATTGAGTGAACCGCGGACTGTCAAACGCCGAAGCGCCCGCATACACTGTATCGAGCGGCGAACGCAGCAATCGCCGCTCTGAAAAGAGGGGTGAAAATGGGAACAAACGGAGCGGCCGGGTGTTATGTGCTGGTGCGGTCGGTGACGTATGCCCAATCGCTGATGCGTGCCCTGCGGACGAGAGGCATCCGGTCGCGGATGGTCCGAAGCCCGAAGAGCCTGTCGGAAAACGGCTGCGCACAGGCGGTTTTGATCCGGGAAAGCAGCCCGGGTGTCATCCTGTCCGTGATGGCGGAAGCCGGTATTCCGCGATTCCGGATTTATACGACGGAAAACGGAAGCGATTTTCGAGCGTATTTCGGGAGTTAGGAAAGAGCGGGGGCAGACAGGTGAGCGGATATGATCTATTTTGACAATGCGGCGACATCTTTTGCACGCCCGTCTGCTGTCGGACGTGCAGCTGTTGAATCGCTCCGGCATCATGCCGGGTATGGGCGGAGCGGCCATAAAGCGGCGGAGTCCGCCGCAGAAGCCGTTTTCGACTGCCGCGAAGCTGCTGCAAAGCTGTTTGGCCTGCCGTCGCCGGAGCGGGTCGTCTTTTGCCTGAATGCAACGCAGGCGCTGAATACGGCGATTTTCGGTCTGCCGATGCGCGCAAAACGCGCGGTGATCTCCGGGTATGAACACAACGCGGTCTATCGCCCGCTCATTGAACGCGGCCGGCGCGACGGCACAGAAACGGTGATTGCGCAAAGCCGGCTGTTTGACGAACAGGAAGCGGCGGAAGTCTTTGATAAGCTGCTTGACGAGCGATGCGGGCTTTGCGTCTGCACGATGGTTTCCAACGTCTTTGGAAATCGCCTGCCGGTGGAGCGCATTGGTGCGATGTGCGGTGAGCGCGGGATCCCATTTGTCGTCGACGCTTCTCAAGCGGCTGGAAGCCTGCCGGTGGATGTCCGGGCGATTCACGCGGATGTCGTCTGCATGCCGGGTCACAAAGGGCTGCTGGGCCCGACAGGAACGGGGCTGATGCTTCTGTGCGGCACGCAGATGCCGGAGCCATTGCTCTATGGCGGAACAGGCAGCGAATCTGCCAGCCCGCACCTGCCGGACGCACCGCCGGAACGATTTGAAAGCGGGACGCTGAACATCGCAGGCATCTGCGGCCTGCGGGAAGGGATCCGCTATGTCGCCGAACATCGGGCAGCGATTCAGGCGAACGAGTCGGCGTTGGCCGTCTGGCTGAAAACCCGCCTGGCTGCCATCGACGGCGTCACGGTTTACGGCGAACCGCAGACGCCGTGCGGCCTGTTTTCGTTCAATGCCGACGGCTGGGACAGCGAGACGCTGGCTGCCGCACTGGCCGCACAGAATATCGCGGTGCGTGCCGGTCTGCATTGTGCGCCATTGGCACATCGGAGCGTCGGAACTGAAGCCCAGGGAACGGTGCGCGTCAGTTTCGGATGGGCCAGTCGGCAGGCCGAGGCGGAACGATTTGCGCAGGTGCTGGAAAAAATCCTGCGGTCAAAATAAAACTTTGCTTTTGCAGCGGAATATGATATAATTATAAGAAAGAAGGGATGCGATACCGCCGCAGCCGCGGCGGTTCCTTCCCTGAACCAAAAGAACCCGAAAACAACCGGCTTCGGTTGCAAGCAAATAACGGCTGCCATGTAACGCAGCCAAAGGCAGGATCAAACTGGATGCTGAAATTCTCAACGCAAGCAGGAATTTACCTTGACGCTCAAACGGTGGACAGGCTTTGTGCGCTCGCCAACCCGGATGCCGTGCGTCTTTACTTATATGCCGCTGCGCACCGCGAAAACGATACATTGACCGCACAGGCGCTGCGCCTGACGCCGGATGCCCTGGCGGCGGCGGAACGCACTTTGATCGCCGCCCGGCTGGCGGCACCGGCGGAATCGGAACAGCCCGCAGAGCAGACCCTTTCCCGGAAACGGCAGATGCAGACGGAACCCCGGTATACGTCGGCAGAAGTCGCCGCATTGGTGACGTCAGATATGGCGTTTGCACAGATCGTCCGGGAGGCGGAAAGCGTGCTGAACCCGTGCCTCTGTGAAAGCGACCTGTGCGAATTGATGACCATCTACCGCTATTTCGGCATGCCTGCGGAATGCATGATTCTGCTGCTGCACTTCACCGCGGAACGCTCGGAACGTCAGACCGGCCGAAAACCGTCGCTGGCCACGGTCAAACGAGAGGCGCTGCGCTGGATGGAAAACGATATTATGACGCCGGAAGCGGCGGAACGTTTTGTCAGCAGGGAGTACCGGCTATTGGAAACCGTGGAACGTTTTGAAAACACGATCGGCTTTCAAGCCTATAAGCCGGATGAAAAACGCCTGCTCCGCTCATGGGCGGAAATGGGCTTTGACGAACAGGCGGTGGCTTTTGCCAAAGAAATCACCATCCGGCGGATCGGCGAGCTTCAGCTCAAGTATGCAGGCAGCATTCTGAAAAACTGGAGCGAACAGCACCTGACCAACATTGACGCCATTGCGGCTTACGAGGCACAGCGTGAAAAGAACCATGAAGACGCGCGCATCGCCGCAGAAAAACGAAACGCCAAAAAACATCCGTCTGCGGCACAGTCGGCTTCCGGCAGTTTCTCCGCGGCAGAAATGACAGCCCTTCAGGAAATTCAGGATTATATGACCCGAAACGGAGGCCGGAACGCATGACTTATGATGTGATTGCACTGAAAAAAGCACTGGATCGCTACGCCGCACAGCGCACGGAACGCGAATTGGCGCATGCGCGCACGGTTCGCGAACTGAATACCCGGATTCCGCGGCTGGCAGAGATTGAGCGCGAACTTTCCAGCTGCGGTCTGATGATTGTGGAAAACGTCGTTAAGGGCGGAGAATCCATTGAACAGAATGTCGCCGATATCAAAGCGCATACCAAAACGCTCCGCGCAGAACGTGCCGCTCTGCTGAAAGAACACGGTCTGCCGTCGGATCTGATCGACGGTCACGCTTCGTGTCCGCACTGTAACGATACCGGGTATGTCGGCTCTGAAATGTGCGCGTGTCTGCGCGCCGTCTACCGGGAGGAACAGATGGAAAGCCTTTCCGAGCTGTTCTCTCAATCAGAAGGCAGAATCGAAACGTTTGACGAAATGCAGTATTCGCCGGTCAAGGCGGAAAACAATCCGGTTGCACCGCGGGAATATATGCGCCTGATCGCAGAAAAGTGCAAAAAATATGCGGATGCGTTTTCCGATCAGTCGCCGAATCTGCTGTTCAGCGGCGAAAGCGGCGCCGGAAAAACATTTTTTATGGCCTGCATTGCACGCGCCGCTATCGAAAAAAACGCCTCAGTCGTCTATAAAACCGCATTTACACTGGCCAAGCAGTTTGAAGACGACCGCTTTTCCAGAAGCGAAGACGCCGATGCAGAACTCGAACGCTGCGCCAAATGCGATCTGCTTTTGATCGATAATCTTGGCACAGAAACGACCACCGCGTATACGGCGTCTGCGCTGTATCAGCTGCTGAACCGGCGGATCGCGGCCAAACATCCGACGATTCTGGCCACAGCCATGAACATTGACGAAATTGCCGCACGCTACGGCTCGCATATGTCCGCCCGTCTCCGCTCCGATTTCATTTTGCTGCCGGTTTATCCGCGCATTCATGCCATCCGGAAAACGCGCAGCATTTTGGAAATCTGACGCACCTTCCCAAACCCACCATAGATTTTACAGCATAAAGTGAGCCGAATATGAAACAAACCGAAGAAAAAACAAATGTCATGCGGACGCTGGACCGGCTGCACATTTCTTATGACGTCCATCACCCAGGGGACAGCGTTACAGCGCTCAGCGGCGTCGAAATTGCAAATCGCCTGCACCAATCCCCAGATCGGATTTTCAAAACGCTGGTCACAACCGGGCACAGTGGAAAACATTATGTCTTTGTCATCCCGGCCGACAAAGAGCTGGATCTGAAAAAAGCGGCACTGGCTGTCGGGGAAAAATCAATCGCGATGCTCCTGCAAAAAGAGCTGCTCCCGCTGACCGGGTATGTACATGGCGGCTGCTCGCCGGTCGGCATGAAAAAGGCGTTTCAAACCGTTCTGGACGAAACGGCGGAATCGCAGCCGACGATTTTTGTCAGCGCCGGGAAAATCGGCAGTCAGATTGAGCTGTCCCCGGCGTCACTCCGGCAAGCCGTCCCATATACGCTGGCGCCGCTGACGCGATCGGAGGGCTGAACATGAACGAAACGGCACAATGCCTGACGGCGGTTCTCTCCTTCTGGCGGACGGAAGGTGAACCCCTGCTGGCGAAGCTGTCGCAAACATTGCCGGATTGGTTCGAGGGTCACGCGCGCGACTTGCCGTGGCGCGCCGACCGGGAGCCCTATCATGTCTGGCTGTCGGAAATCATGCTTCAGCAGACGCGGGCAGAAACCGTGAAGCCCTATTATGAGCGGTTTTTGCAGACGTTTCCAACGGTTGCGGCGCTTGCAGATGCCGTGGAACCGCAGGTCTTCAAGCTGTGGGAAGGTCTCGGCTATTATTCGCGCGCCAGAAACCTGCTGCAAACGGCCAAGCTCATCCAATCGAATTATGCGGGGCATTTTCCAACATCTTACGCAGAACTGCTGAAACTGCCCGGCATCGGCGCATATACTGCTGGCGCCATCGCATCCATCTGTTATGGTCAGCCGGTTGCCGCAGTCGACGGCAATGTGCTCCGTGTGGTGTCGCGCATCACCGAGCTGTACCTTCCGATTGATGAACCACTGGTTCGGCAGGGGGTTGCAGAGTCGCTCAGCCGCGTTTATCCGCTTGGCCGGTGCGGCGCATTTACGCAGAGCCTCATGGAGCTGGGCGCAACCGTCTGCGTTCCCAATGGCGCGCCCAAATGCGAACAATGCCCGGCCAATTCGTTCTGCCGGGCATATGCCGAACAAAGCGCAGATCTCCTTCCGGTCAGACGCCCGAAAAAAACGAGAGAAATCGAAGAAAAAACGGTGCTGATCCTGAAACATGCCGGCCGGCTTGCCGTCCGGCGCCGACAAGACAGCGGCTTGCTGGCCGGGTTATGGGAGCTGCCGAACGTCGGCGGCTTTGCTTCGCCGGAAGAAATGCTCCAGCTGGCGGATGAATGGCATGCTGCGCCGACATGCATCTCGGCTCCATTTGAACGGAAACATATTTTTACCCATATCGAATGGCATATGCGGTGCTATGAACTGACCTGCGCGGAAATGCCGGACGATTTCATCTGGGCGACCGAAGAAATGCTCCGACAGGAGATCACGCTTCCGACCGCTTTCCGCGTCTGCCTGGAACCCCAAAAAAGAAATCAAACGAAAGCGAAAGGTGAAAATTGATGAACCTCTCTCCGATCAAAACGACACCCTGCTATAAATCAATGCCTTGGGGCGGGACGCTTCTGAATGAACAGTATGGCAAGCATTCCACTTTTCCTGTGACGGGCGAAAGCTGGGAGGCGGCTGACCATTTCAACGGGAAGACGCCGGCCTGCGGCGGTGCCTACGACGGCATGGATTTCTCGCAGATCATTGATGCCATGGGCGCCGACGCGTTCTTGGGGCGCAAAACGACGAGCGGGCATTTCCCGCTGCTGTTCAAACTGATCGATGCCAGGGAAAAACTGAGCGTTCAGGTTCATCCGAATGACGAATATGCCAAGCGGGACGGCGACCTCGGCAAAACGGAAATGTGGATTGTTCTGCAATCCGAGCCGGGCGCGGGGCTCTACCTCGGTTTTGAGGAAGCCATCTCCAAAGAAACGTATCAGGCGCTCATTGAGAAAAATGAACTGGAATCCGCGCTGCATTTTGTCCCGGCATCTGTCGGCGATACCTTTTTCCTGCCGCCGGGTCTTGTCCATGCCATCGGAGCGGGTCTGGTAATTGCGGAAATCCAACAGTCGAGTGATGCGACTTACCGCGTGTATGACTGGGGGCGCATGGGCTTGGACGGCAAACCGCGTCAGCTGCATATTGCAAAAGCGCTCGACGTTACCAACACGGCGCTGAAGGGCGAATGCAGCACGCCGTTGACCCTTGACGCAGGCGGCGCAAAGATCGATATGATCAAAGCCTGTCCGCTCTTTGCAGCTCAGCGGATCCGTCTGGCAGACAGCTGCGCACTGAACACAAACGGCGATAGCTTCTCCATTCTGTTCTGCGCGTCCGGCAACCTGTCGGTTTCGACCTGTGACGGCGCGGTCACGCTGGAAAAAGGCATGACCGCTGTCATCCCGGCTGCGGCACATGCGTTCTCGCTCCATGGAAAAGCGGAAGCGTACCGCTTCTTTGTCCCCGATATCGAAAAAGACATCGTCCAGCCGCTAAAGGCAGCCGGCTTCCCGGATGAAGCCATCCGCCCGCTGCTGCACCGCTGAGCGTCAAGCGCATAACATACCGGAAGGAGCGTATATATGGCATACAAAGGGTACAAGGTTTTTGCAAACCACGCACACGTTTTTGAGGATGCGGTTCGTCCGCATGGTTCCATTGACCGGCTCAAAGCGTTGATGGAGGAAGTCGGCATCGATAAAGTTGTCGCTTTTGCACCGATCTGCGGCGGTCCGCGGGCACAGCTTTCCGACCCGGACGGCAATCAAAACGTCTGGCTCGCCAACGCCCTTCGCGATGCAACCGATATCATCGGCTTTGGCACCATCAACTTTGCAAAAGGCGACCTGCGCGGCCAGACGGAACAGATTGCCGAACTGGGTCTGCGCGGCATTAAGATTCACCCGGCGTATCAGACTGTCAAAGTGAACGGCGAACAGGCATACGAAGTCTATGAAGCGGCAGAACGCTGCGGGCTGTTCATCTCCTTCCACACGGGCGTGCACTGGTCGCGCCTTTCCAACTATGCCATGCTGCTGTTTGACGATCTAACATATGATTTCCCGAACCTGAAATTCTCGCTGGAGCATATTGGCGGTCACTGCTTCTTCAAAGAGGCGATGGCGGTGATTGCGAACCGGCGCGGAAACGCAGATGCACCGCATGTGTTTGCCGGTTGGACGGATATCCACGGCCAGGGCGGACTCTGGAGCATCACCGACGAAGAACTGTATGACCTGCTCAATATCACCGGTCCGAAAGCACAGATCCACGGCCTGGACTTCCCGTACAGCAGCGCCGACTATTGCCGAGCGGGGTTTGACCGGATTCTGTCGCTGAATATCCCGGAAGAAACCAAGGCCCGCATTTTGGGTCAGAACCTCGCAGAGGCACTCAATATCACGCTCTAAAATTCAAACATTCCAAATGCCAAACGCCTGTCCCAGATGTTATCATATAAAACATCTGGGACAGGCGAAAGAAGGAAATAGATTATCCATGCACATCAAAGATATCATCGTTGACATTTTGACGGATACGGCGCTTGACGGCTTGAAAATGCTGCCGTTTCTGTTTGGCGCCTATCTGCTTTTGGAGTGGATCGAACACCGCTCCAGCAGCAAACTCCGGCATCGGCTCAGCCACTCTGGACGATATTCCGTTCCGCTCGGCGCAGCCATCGGCCTGATTCCGCAGTGCGGCTTTTCAGTCGCGGCTTCCAACCTGTTTGCCGGACGGCTGATTACCACCGGTACGCTGCTGGCGGTTTTTCTGGCAACCTCCGATGAAGCGGTTCCGGTCATGCTGGTCAGCCCGAACGGCGCGGGCAAAATTCTGCCGCTGCTTGGCCTGAAACTGCTGTTTGCCGTCATTGGCGGGTATCTTGCCGACTGCCTGTTTTTCCGGCGGGCACATGAAAAACAGTGCGAAACAACGCACTGCCACCATGATGACGAACGCGAAGAGGCGACGCATGAACTCTGCGCACACTGCGGCTGTCAGGGCGGCATCCTGAAATCGACCCTGCACCATACGGCAGAAACGTTTCTCTTTCTGCTGATTGTCCTGCTGCTGATTAACACGGCGACGACATTGCTCGGAGAAGAGCGGCTGGCCTCCATTCTGCTTGCCGGAACCTTCTGGTCGCCGATTGTCACAGCGCTGATTGGTCTGATTCCGAACTGTGCGCCGTCTGTCCTGATCAGCGAATTGTATCTGAACGGCACGCTGACCATTGGCGCGACGGTTGCCGGTCTGTCCGCAGGCGCAGGCCTCGGTTTGGCCATGCTGTTCAAAATCAACCCGAACCAGAAACAGAATTTCCGGATTCTCGCTTTCCTCTATGTTTTCTCCGTTGCCGCCGGGATATTAACCGACCTCGTCTGCAAATTATTCTGACGAAAAACTGTTGTTCGAGCGCAAAACCGAAATGCTTGAACGCTCAAACAAAACCAACCGGCCGCTGTGCGCAACAT
>CAJLFQ010000089.1 GCA_905205975.1 uncultured Eubacteriales bacterium
GGCAGTTTTGTCGTGGGTTGTATAACCGGGGTCTTCGGACAGCAGTCAGCCGACGAGTTGGCTGATTGGGTAATAACCCTTTTCCTTCAATGCGGCTGATACCGCAGTCAGAACAATTTTCATCTCGCTTTCGCTGTCAGCGGGGATGTTGAATTTTCTGGTATCTCCTACAAGCATCATGAGCGCTCCATTCCGGCGGTGGAATCGATGGCAAATCCGGCGCCGCATACCGCCTATAGACGGCGCTGATAGATTCACCCTTATAGGATACACGAAATTTGTAAATATTGCAAGTATTTTTGGCCCCCTCCAGAAAAAATATCCGTCAGAGAAGCCGGAAAACAGTTTTTTTTCTGCGGATGGGAAAAAGGGCTTGACAAAGTGCGAAAAATGTGGTAGAATATTCAGGCTATGAAACGTGAGCATGAACGCTTCCGAACATAGCAGGGCGCGTTCGTTCTTGTTCGCGTATTTCTGTACAGGCGTCCTAACCGCGCATGTTGATTCGCGGGCGTGGTTCAATGGTAGAACTCCAGCCTTCCAAGCTGGTCACGTGGGTTCGATTCCCATCGCCCGCTCCAATGGGACACTGAAGAGCTGATATCCAGGTATATGCGCCTGTAGCTCAGGTGGATAGAGCAACTGCCTTCTAAGCAGTGGGTCGGGGGTTCGAGTCCCTTCAGGCGTACCATTTTCTCCGCGATATGGTGGGTATAGCTCAGTTGGTTAGAGTACCAGGTTGTGGCCCTGGGGGTCATCGGTTCGAGACCGATTACCCACCCCATAGCCGCACCGGCGGCAAAGCTGCCGTCGGTGCGTGCTTCCCTAAATAAGGATTCGCTTTGCGGATGATATGCGGTTGTGCATATCGGTTCGATAATGGGATGTCGCCAAGTCGGTAAGGCACGGGACTTTGACTCCCGCATCCGCAGGTTCGAGTCCTGCCATCCCAGCCATTTTTCTAAAATCTGCAAGCCAACACATGATCCACTAGCTCAGTTGGCAGAGCACCTGCCTTTTAAGCAGGGTGTCCCGCGTTCGAGTCGCGGGTGGATCACCAAGCGCCGTGGCAATCGCCACGGCGCTTTTCTTTTATTTCTGTGTGATGTCTCCAGCAGGATCGGATCGATTTCAATGGAGCCGTCTGGATGAACGGTAATGCATGTCCCGCCGCGCTGCGCAGTCTGCCGGCCAATGCCGGGATATGCCAGATAATCGATCGACAGCCCGTATGTGAGGCGGATTCCTTTATAGGCGACAGAAAGCGTATTCAGATGGTCGTGCCCGACGAACATAGCCTGCGTGCTGCCGAGACGGACGGCCGTATCAAACAGGGTGCTGGGATGATCGGAACAGGCAATCTTTTCATTGGCTTCTCCGATGGAACCGTAAAAATAGGTGACATCCGGGCTTCCGGCGCGGTACAGGTCATAAGCGGTCTGAAATTCCTGAAGCGGTATGTGGAAAAAGAGGAGTGAGCGGACGGTGTGACCTTCCAGCGCAGAGAGTTCGGTAATCCGTTTTTCATATCATGCGACCTGATCCTCGTGAATCGCATCATAGTCGTTCAGGAGAAGAGAGGCATAGCTGTTTGAATCCAGCAGAACCAGCGCCTGATTCAACGAACCGTCTGCGTTGCGCAGTTGGATGAGCTGATTGCTCCGCCCGCTTTCCACCGAATAGTCGGGGGCAAACAGACAGGTTTGGCTGTTTGCAAACAGGTAGTTGATTTCTTTGCCCGGGTGTGTCGCAATCCATTCGGTGTCGTGGTTCCCATAAACAAAGCACCATGGGATGTCGATTGCATTCATCAGATCGCACAGCATCAGCATGGGGTTCAGATTGTTCCGGGAGAGCGTTTGAATCGGGATGGGATAGGCGAGGTCGCCGGTGATGACGATCAGATCCGGCTGAACGGCGGCAGCCAGCGAGTAGACGGCCTGCATCGCTTTGCGGTCTTTGCGCTGTGTCACAAAGCTTCCGCCGAGGTGGATGTCTGTGAGCTGCAAAATGCGAAAATCCGTGTCATCATTTTGGTGAAAGACATAGTCGCCGGACATATCCCGCGTGATTTCAAAGGAACGGTGTGCAACCGGCTCCAGCTGCGCAAGAAACGCCTTGCTGCGCCAAAGCGGAAGCCCGCCAAACCATATCAGAAAGGCAAGGATGAGCATGACGGCAGCGGCTCCGGCAAACAGCCATCGTTTCCGGAACCGTTTGATTTTGTGCGGCATAAAAAGCTCCTTCAACAAAGTGCTGGGCAAGTTTGTTTGCCCAGCACTTTGTTTGTGTGAATCAATATTCGAGTCGCTGTGCTTTACGCCATCGCGTCGCTCATCTGGCGGCCTGCAAGCAGATGGAAATGCAGATGATGCACGCTCTGACGTGCGTCATCGCCGCTGTTGGTCACAACGCGGAACCCGTTGGAAAGATTCAATTCAGCAGCGATTTTGGCGATCACCGTGAAGATGTGGGCGACAACCGCGCTGTTTTCAGGCGTGATTGCAGCCGCCGAGGAAATGTGTTCCCGCGGGATGATCAGAATATGCACCGGGGCCTGTGGCGCGACATCGTAGAAAGCGACGCAGAGGTCGTCTTCATATACTTTCTTGGATGGAATTTCGCCTGCGATAATCTTGCAGAAAATGCAGTCGGCTGGTGCGGATGAAGTCGGCATATCAAAAACTCCTTTCGGATTTTAAAATGAATGTATGCGTATCGGCATGGTCACGCTTCCTGCGCGTAATAGTTGATCAGAGAACCGGCGAGCAGAATGCTGCGTTCTGCATCGGTCAGACCGTCAAGCGTCATGGCAAGCGTTTCTGTGCGGCCGTCAGCCTTGATGAGCAGGGCGGAGACATCCGAAGAACCGCTTGCAACGGTCTTCCGGATGTCGCGCAAAAAGAGGTAGTCGCCCACGTCAAACAGGTTCTGGTCGGCCGGATTCTGAAGCCGCAGCGGCAGCATCCCCCAGTTGATGAGATTGGAGCGGTACCGTTTGGTCGCGTATTCAACCGCGACGTTGGCGCCGCCGCCCAAAACACGCTGACAGGAGGCAGCCTGTTCGCGGGCGCTGCCGTCCCCGGGTTTCACGGCGAAAACAGCGCTTTCCAGAAGCGTATCCATCGGCAGACCGTGTGCCGACAGGAAAGCTGCTGCATCCTCTGCGGCGCAGGCCTTTGCACGCGGGACATAGTCCGGATCCTTGCGGGACAGGGCGAATTCAGCCAGCCGCAGCGGGTTGGAGCGGTAAGACGACGTTTCACCGGAAGGAATCAGTTCATCTGTTGTCGTGACCGGGTCATGGATGACGGCGGCGAATTTGAGCAGCAGGTGTTCTGAGAGCGACGGCATTTTCGGCCAGTCGGTGATGTTCGGCCCAAAGCACAGCGCGGTATCCGGCTCTGCGCGGCCAATGCCGTCATACACGCGGTTCTGATAGACGGAACCGTCAAAATGATATGCGACAGGGACGATGGTGCCGGACGGCAGACGATCCGCCGGGGTCAATACGCCGCCCGCAGCAGCCGTGGCCGCGATTGAGCGGGCATCCATCAATGCGACGGCAGCCGCCTGGTGCTCACCCGGCTTGGAGCCTTCGCGGTTCGGGAAGTTGCGCGTCGTGTGGCGGATGGAAAGACCGTTGTTGCGCGGCACATCGCCTGCGCCGAAGCAGGGACCGCAGAAAGCGGTTTTGTAGGCGGCGCCAGCGGCAATCAACGCGGCGGCGGCGCCGCTGCGCATCAACTCCAAGGAGACCGGCTGGCTGGCCGGGTAACAGTTCAGCGTGAATGCGCCTGTGCCGGTTGCGTGATCGCGCAGGATGTCTGCTGCGGCACAGAGGTTGTCAAACAAGCCGCCTGCGCAGCCTGCAATGACGCCCTGATCAACGGTCAGCTTGCCGTCGGTCAGCTTATCCGTCAGGCGATAGCTGCTCATGCCGTTTGCGGCAGCTTCCTGCTCAACGGAGCGAAGCAGATCACCGGCGTTGGCGAGGAATTCGTCAATCGGGTACACGTTGCTCGGGTGGAAGGGCAGCGCAATCATGGGGCGGATGGCGGACAGATCAACATAGACAGCACCGGCATACCGTGCGCCGCTGCGTGCCGTCAGCTTCTGATAGTCGGATTCGCGGCCAACAAGCGACAAATACGCACGTACGACTTCATCCGTTTCCCAAATAGAGGTCAGACACGTCGTTTCGGTGGTCATGACGTCGATGCCGAGACGGTAATCCATCGGCAGGGAAGCGATGCCCGGCCCGATGAATTCCATGACTTTGTTCTTGACGAATCCGTTTTTGAACACGGCGCCAATGATGGCCAGCGCAACGTCCTGCGGGCCGACGCCCGGCGCAGGTTCGCCGGTCAGATAAATGGCGATGACATCCGGACGGTCGATGTCGTATGTGCGCCCGACCAGCTGCTTGGCCAGCTCCGGGCCGCCTTCGCCGACGCCAAGCGTGCCGAGCGCCCCGTAGCGCGTGTGGCTGTCGCTGCCCAGCAGCATTTTGCCGCAGCCGGCCATGCGCTCGCGCATATACTGGTGGATGACTGCGATGTGCGGCGGAACAAAGATGCCGCCGTATTTTTTCGCGGCAGAAAGACCAAATGCATGGTCGTCTGCATTGATGGTGCCGCCGACGGCGCAGAGGCTGTTGTGGCAGCAGGTGAGGACATAGGGCATTGGGAATTTTGTCATGCCGGATGCCCGTGCGGTCTGAATGATGCCGACATAGGTGATGTCGTGCGAGGCGAGCGCGTCAAAACGAAGCTTCAGCTTGTCTGCGTCGCCGGAAGTGTTATGCGCCTGCAAAATGGCGTTGGCAAGCGTCAAATCGGCACTGCCGTGCCCGTCGTCAGGCATGAGCGTGCCGTTCTGATAGACAAGCGGCCCGTTCATCAGCCGGATGGCCTTGGTCATGTGTATGGATTCCTTTCCTTGACAAATGCAATGTCAAATTCAGCCGCATAGTCCATGCGGTGTTTGAGTCGAAACAAATCAGGAGCCAGCCCGAAGGGATTTCACCGGCGGGCTGACTCCTGCATCTGATTATTTCAGCATGTTGCGCGCCGTATCTTCTGCGGCGGCAAGCGCCTTGTCCAGCATGGAGAGATCTTTGCCGCCGGCAGTGGCGCTGTCAGGACGGCCGCCGCCGTTGCCGCCGGTCATCTGCGCAACCGCGCGAACCAAATTGCCTGCGTGCAGACCAGCCGCCGTCGCAGCTTTGGTGCAGAATGCCGCAAAGCTCAGTTTCTCGCCGGAGACAACGGAGAAGAGAACGGCCAGCGGTTCCGTACGGGTCTTGATATCATCGCCGATCTTGCGGACGGTGTCCAGCGTCGTATCGTTCAGCGAAACAACGGCGAATTTGACGCCGCCAAGGTCGGTGCTCGCGGCAAGCGCTGTGTCGACGGAGGCCTTCACGGCGAAAACCGCCAGACGTTCCGCCTCTTTCTGCGCAGCAGACAGCTCAGCCGTCAGCTGAGAAGCGCGGCGCACGATGTCGTGCGGCGTCGTTTTCATCGCAGCGGAGGCGTCGGCAATCGTCTGCTTCAGCGAATCCGCCAGCGCCAGAACGCCCAAACCTGTGACCGCTTCAATGCGGCGGACGCCAGCGGCGACGCTGCTTTCACTGGTGATGCGGAAAAGACCGGCACAAGCCGTGTTGGTCAGATGCGTACCGCCGCAGAGTTCCGTGGAGCAGTCGCCCATTTTGACGACACGGACGACGTCGCCGTATTTTTCGCCGAACAGCGCGGTGGCGCCTGCGGCTTTGGCGTCGTCGATCTTCATCTCAGTCGTCGAAATCGGCAGACCGGCGAGAATCCACTCATTGACGCGTTTTTCAACGGCGGCGATATCTTCCGGCGTCATGGCGGAGAAATGCGTGAAGTCGAAGCGGAGCATATCCGGCTCGACAAGAGAACCGGCCTGCGCGACATGCGTGCCGAGGCGTTCGCGCAGCGCAGCCTGCAGCAGGTGCGTCGAGGAGTGCGCACGGCGGAGCGCACTGCGGCGATCCAGATCGATCTGCGCCGTAACGGCGTCGGAAACCGAAAACTCACCGGAAACAACGGTGCCGCTGTGCAGCCATTTGCCGTCCGGCGTCTTTTTGACGTCTGTCACATGGAATTCCGCACCGTTTGCAGAGCGAATGACACCGGTGTCGCCGACCTGACCGCCGCTTTCCGCATAGAAGGGCGATTCGCTGAGCAGCATCATGCATTCCGTCCCGGCAAGCACTGTACCGCGTGCTTCGCCATCCACAAACAGGTGCGTGATGGTGGTGTCGACGGCATTCTGGTCGTATCCGACGAACTTCGTCGGCGCTTCAACGGCGCCCAAGCCGGAACCGGCCCATGCGAAGTCACCGGCCGCCGCCGTCGCAGCACGGGCACGCGTCCGCTGTTCCTCCATGCAGGCGTCAAATTCCGCACGGTCGAGGGTCAGACCCTGTTCGTTCAGCAGTTCCAGCGTCAGATCAACCGGGAAGCCGAACGTGTCATACAGTTTGAAGGCGTCGGCGCCGGAAAGTTCTGTCTTGCCGGCGGCGTGCAGCGCTTCAACCATGTCGTTCAGAATGCCAAGACCAGTGTCGATCGTCTGGGCGAAGCGTTCTTCTTCCATCTTAATGACACGGATGATATAATCTTCTTTTTCTTTCAGTTCCGGATAGGCAGGTGCGCTTTCGTGAATCACCGTCTTGGCCACTTCATACAGGAAGGGCTTCTGGATGCCGAGCAGACGGCCGTGACGGGCGGCGCGGCGCAGCAGACGGCGCAGGACATAGCCGCGGCCTTCGTTGCTGGGCAGGACGCCGTCGCAGACGAGCATGGTCGTGGAACGAACGTGGTCGGTGATGACGCGGAGCGAGACGTCCGTCTTTTCGTCGGTCTGATAATCTTTTCCGGCGATGCTGATGATGTGGCGCATGACGTTGCGGACGGTATCCACTTCAAACAGGTTGTTTACGCCCTGCATGATGCAGGCGAGACGCTCAAGCCCCATGCCGGTATCGATGTTTTTCTGCGGGAGCGGGGTATAATTGCCGTTGCCGTCGTTGTTGAACTGCGTGAAGACCAGGTTCCAGAATTCAACATAACGGTCGCAGTCGCAGCCGACTTTGCAGTCCGGCTTGCCGCAGCCATATGCTTCGCCGCGGTCGAAGTAGATCTCCGAGCAGGGGCCGCAGGGACCGGAGCCGATTTCCCAGAAGTTGTCTTCCTTGCCGAAACGGACCATGTGCGACGGAGCGACGCCGACCTCTTTGGTCCAGATGTCGTATGCTTCATCGTCGTCCAGATAAACGGAGACGAACAGACGCTCCGGCGGAAGCTCCATGACCTGCGTGCAGAATTCCCATGCCCAGTTGCAGGCTTCGCGCTTGAAATAGTCACCGAAGGAGAAATTGCCGAGCATTTCAAAGAACGTGCCGTGACGCGCCGTTTTGCCGACGCGTTCAATGTCCGGCGTGCGGATGCATTTCTGGCACGTCGTCACACGGCGGCGCGGCGGAATCTGCTCGCCGGAGAACCACGGCTTCATCGGCGCCATACCGGCGTTGATCAGAAGCAGCGATTTTTCATTCTGCGGAATCAGAGAAAAGCTTGGCAGCCGCAGATGCCCTTTGCTCTCAAAAAAGGAGAGATAGGCTTCACGGATTTCGTTCAAACCCATTTTTTTCATGATGACAACTCCTAAATCAGTAAAATAAAAACGGCTTCCACCCCTCTTGACAGGGGCGAAAACCGCGGTACCACCCTGATTATGGCGTAAAAGCCACATCTCAAAAGCCGGATAACGGCGGCAAAACCGCAGCATTCATCATGCTGATGCTCCGGGATGGCGTCCGAAACCGGGCAACTCCTGCTCTTGCACCAAACGAGCGGGTCTCTGAAAAATGCCGGAACCGGTTTGTCCCATCAAAGCGGAAACAGAGCCGGCCAAACAAAAACGCCGGAACAAGCCCTGAACCAATATCAGTAT
>CAJLFQ010000090.1 GCA_905205975.1 uncultured Eubacteriales bacterium
TTGCACAAGCGAAACAGACGCCCGGAGCGGTGCTGACCGTTCCGGGCGTCTGCTGGAATGCAGGCATTACGCCTTCAGTTTGTTGGTTTGCTTCTGCGCCATGACAAGCCGGTAGTAGATGCCCTTCTGCTCCAGCAGTTCTTTATGGGTGCCGACTTCGGCGATATGGCCCTTTTCGATAACCACCAAGCGGTCTGCATGGCGGAGCGTTGAGAGCCTATGCGCAATGGCAATCGTCGTCCGGTTCTGAACCAGTCTGCCCAGCGCCTCCTGAATTTTGCTCTCCGTTTCCGGGTCGAGCGCACTGGTCGCTTCATCGAGGATTAGAATCTTCGGGTCGCGCAGGACGGCTCTTGCGATTGCAATGCGCTGGCGCTCACCGCCGGAAAGCGTATGGCCGTTTTCTCCAAGGATCGTGTCATAGCCGTCGGGCAGTTTCATGATGAATTCATGTGCATTAGCGACTTTCGCTGCGGCGACAATCTGTTCAAGGGTGGCATCCGGTTTGGCATAGCGGATGTTGTCATAGACGCTGCCGGCAAACAGGAGCGTTTCCTGGAAGACGACGCCGATGTTTTCATGCAGCGTCTTCTGGCTGATGTCGCGGAGATCGACGCCGTCCAGCCGGATTGCGCCTTCATTCGTGTCATACAGCCGCATGACCATGTTGATGAGCGTCGATTTGCCTGCGCCGGAATGGCCGACGAGGCCGATCATTTCGCCGGGTTTGATTTCCAGCGAAACGTTCCGCAGCACCGGTTCATAGGACTTGTAGCCAAACTTCACATGGTCGAACGTTATGCTGCCCTTCAGCGCCGGTTCGACCGGGTTCTGCACATCGTCAATCTCCGGTTTTTCGTCGAAGATTTCAAACAGCTTGACGAGGCTGGTAACCATCTGCGCCATCCAGCGCGGAATCGATGTCATCCAGCGGAGCGGCTGATAGACGAAGCTCAAATAGAGCGTAAACTGAATCAGCGCGCCGAGCGTCATGCGGCCTTCCAGCACCAGACGCCCGCCGAAGTACAGGACGAAAAACTCGCCGATGCCGACCATGAAGCTGAGCATCGGAAAGAGCAGCGCCCACATCCGTTCGTTGGAGCGGGCAACGTTGGCGAGCTTTTGTCTGGCTTTGCTGAATTTTTCGATTTCGCGCTCTTCATTGCCGAAGGTCTTCACGACGCGGATGCCTTTGATGATGTCGTGCAGGATCGAGTTGGAGCGGGAATCGCAGCGCCACTGTTTTTCATAGCGGTAGTGCATAAACTTGAAAAACCGCGAAATCAGCAGGATGACCAGCGGAACCGGCAGGAAGACAAAGAGCGTCAGCAGCGGGTTGGTCACCAGCAGAATCACAGCGACGATGATCAGCATAATCGACTGTTCAATGACGTAGCGCCCCTGATCGGTCAGGAACTGCTGGATCACGGCGGTATCGGATGTGATGCGTTTCATGAGGTCGCCGCTCGTCTTTTTCGACATGGATGAAAGCGAGAGCCTCTGAATTTTGTCGTATGCCTGCTTCCGCAGGTCGTTGGCAAACCGGCTGCCGACGCGGTTGATCATCCGGCTAGAGAAGATATACATCACTTCCCCGACGGCTCTTGTCAGAACCATCAGCGCCGCGATGGCAAGAACGCCGGTGACCGGGTTGGCAAACAGCGGTTTCGCCGTTTCTGTCGGCGCCAGATAATGGTCGGTCAAAACGCGGTTCAGGATCGGGAACAGCGTATACAGGGCGTTGGACAGCGTCAGGATGAGCGACGAAATGAGCATCGGCTTCAGATACGGCCGCATCATTTTGATCATCCGGCGCCAGACATACGCTTTGTCCACGCAGAAAATGCAGACATCCATGCCCGCAATCAGCGGACGTCCGCACTTTTCGCAGCGGTGTTTTTCCAGATGGGCAACGCGGCCCTCATGGCCGGTTTCGATGTAGTAGTTGACCACTTTGCAAAGCTCGGCAACATCGTTGACGGCAGCCATGGTAAAGCGGCAGACGCGGATGTTTTCACTGTCATCTTTGGCTTCGCCGTCCGGAGCGTCCGGATTTTTCAGTGCGAGTTCCAGCGTGCCGCAGCCGATATCGGTAAACTGCTTTAGTTCCGCGGCGTCTTTGACGCTGCGTGAAAAAACTTCCCGTCCGTCAATGGCCGCACGCAGAATGCCGTCGGAAAACGAGAGTTCCCCCCGGCAGGGCCGGCCATCCGGCGACAGGTCGAAGCCGATGACGTTTGTCTCAGCGGTTGAGACCGTCTGCATGGCGAATCACCTCTTTCTTGGTGTCTGATTGTAAATCAATACAAATACGGTTCAATGCGTCTGCGGCTCTTGGCATCGATCGTCCAGACGTTTTCGATCAAATAGCGGTTGCCGTCGACGTCGGTGATGATGATGCATTGGTCATTGAGCATTTTGATGCTTTTGGAGATGTCCTTCACGGCGAAAACCTTCGGGTATGTTCCGATTTTGACATCAAAATAGAAGTACCCCATCTTTTCCTTGATGGAAAGGATTTCCGTAACGGATGGGCAGAAATAGCGGCTGTCGAGTTCTGTACGGACAAGCGCGGCCTGTTCGGCCGGCAAGGCATCGGCATCCCGCAGGATGCCCAGTTCTTTCCCGTCCATATCGGCAACCGAAATATAGCAATATGGCTCGGAGAACGGCAGAATTCGCGACAGTTTCACGCGCTTATGGTCGGTCTCCCCTGTTTTCAGGCAGAGGAAGCCGTTTGCGTTCTGATAAAAATGCAGCGACGCAGCATCAAACACACCAATATCAATGGTCTGGTCGGCGCCGGCCGGTTCCATGCTGGTATTCGGCATATAAAACCCTTCTTTCTGATTAATCCTGGCCGATTCCGACGTATTTGAGCGATTCCGCCTGAATCTGGTACAGTTTGTAGTATTCGCCCTTCTTGCGCATCAGTTCCTGATAGCTGCCGTATTCGACGACTTTGCCGTCGTCAATGACGGCCAGCATATCCGCGTCGCGCAGGGTTGAAAGACGGTGTGCAATGGCAATCGTCGTGCGTCCGGCTTTGAGCTTGGTGAGCGCTTCCTGGATGTTGCGTTCCGTCTCCGTATCCATGGCGGCTGTCGCTTCGTCCAGAATCAGAATCTTCGGGTTCTGAATAATCGTCCGCGCGATGGAAACACGCTGACGCTCCCCGCCGGAGAGATCTTGTCCGCCTGCGCCGACGCGCGTTTCATAGCCGTCCGGCAGTTTCATGATGAAGTCATGGGCGCTGGCTGCTTTGGCTGCGGCGACAACTTCTTCAATCGTCGCGTCCGGTTTGGCATAGCGGATGTTGTCGGCAATCGTCCCCATAAAAAGGTAAATCTCCTGCGAGACAAGGCCGATATTTCTGCGGATCTGCGCCAGCGGCAGGTCGCGTACATCGACGCCGTCGATGCGGGTGACACCGGCCTTGGCATCGTAGAGCCGGGCGATCAGGTTTGCGATGGTCGTTTTGCCTGCGCCGGTTTTGCCGACGACACCGAGCATTGTCCCCGCTTCAACCTTCAGATCCAGCTTTTTGATGACCGGTCTGGCCGGTTCATACTCGAACTCCAGCTCCGAAATCTCGATGCCGCCTTTCAGTTCCGGCAGCTGAACCGGGTGTTCCGGCTCTTTGACATCCGGCTCCGTGTCGATGACTTCGAACACGCGCTGGGCAGAGTCAAAGCAGCGGGCCCACCAGTTGGAAACCCATGATAGGAAATCCAGCGGGCTATGCAGCATATCCAGATAGATGGTGAACGTCAGCAATGTGCCGAGACTCATTTTTCCGCGGACAACCATGACGCCGCCTGCGGCAATGATCGCGGTTGTAACGGCGTAGATGAACAGGTAAATCATCGGATAGGCCGTTTGTTCCGTGTTGTTCAGTTTGAGTTCTGCATTCATCAGTTTGCCGCTCGCAGCAGAGAACCGGCCAAGCTCTTCATCTTCACGCGCAAACGCTTTGATGACGCGCTGACCGTTGATGTTGTCGCTGACCATGCTAGTCAGATTGGCGTTGTATGCCCAGCGGCGGTGATGCAGGCGATGCCACATTTCATCGAGCGCACGGAAAACGAGTACAATCACAGGTACGGAGACAACTGCAATCAGCGTCAGCTGCCAGCTCATGAACGCCATGATGACGAGCACGCCGACAATCGTCGCGATGTTGATGATGCAGTACGGCAAACCGTCGACGAAGAACCAGTAGATGTTGTTGGCGTCGCCGGTGACACGTTCCATCAGAGAGCCCGTCTGTTTCGAGGTATAGAAACTGACGCCGAGCCGCTGCATGGCGCGGAAAATTTTCAGCATGATGTCGTAGATAACCCACGGCAGGATGCTGCCGAGCATCCATTGATACGCCATCGTAAACAGCGTGTTGATGAGGCGGATGCCGACGATGGCCAACACCATATAGCCGAGTGAAACAAGCAGCTGCGGCACCGGTTTCAGGTTGCCCGCGTTCAGCACCTCATCATAAAGCGTTTTGGTGGAAATCTGCGGCGTGGCCAATGTGATCACCGTGCCGATGAGCATGGCGACGATGATCAGGAAAACCTGAAGCTTATAGCCGCCAAAGAACGAAAAGAGGCGTTTGACGGTGGAGCGTTTGTCGATGCACTTCGGACAGATTTTCCGTTTGGCATCCGGATATCGTCGGCCGCACTTGGGGCAGAACGGCGATTCGTGGAAGGTTTGTTTGACGGTTTCCAAATCACCGCCCTCTTTCACGGTATTGAATGCCGTGACAAAGTCGGCAAAGTCGGCGTTTAGACCGATGGAGAAGCGCGTAACCGGTTCATCTTCCCCGTTTTTTTCGGCGATCAGCCGGCCTGTGGAGACGTTTTTTTCAATTTTCAGTTTGTCAATGTCCGCTGCCGGAATCGTTTTGATTTCGTCAACCCGGTATTGGACGCCGAGACGCCGGCGGCCTTTGACATGCACAACTTCTTCTGCGCCGTATGCAAGGTACAGCCCCGCCTTGTCAAACGCGAGCCAGCACGTTTTGAAGGCGCCTTCGTTGTCCATGTCGCCAGTCACGGCATACAGGAAGTTGTCGGTTCGGATGCCGTTTTTTTCAAGAATGCTCAAGACTTCCTGCGGCAGCGAACCGCTTTGCTGCGGTTTGTTCATCTGCGTGATCAACCCTTTCTGTCGATTCTCTGTCTAATTGCCCATGTGATTGTGTCTGTGCTGTCCGGCGGCACGGTAAAAAAAGAACGGCCGCCGCAGCGACCGTTCTGAAAAGCGCAAAAATGGTTAAACCGACACAGTCACACGGGTGCCCCGATGACAGACGTCGGAGCAGGCAATATTCATTTTTGGGCAGACCTCTCCCCGGGCAAGGTCATGGAGCGTGACGGCTGCATAAATGTCTGCATTGGAGCCCGTCAACTGCACGAACGCACGGTTTGCGGCTGCGAAAAATCTGATCATCGGTTACACCTCGCTTTCTGTCAAAATCGTATCTGCGCATACACAACGCGCAGTATGACGTTAGTATAGCACCATTTTCTGGTTCTGTCAAGGGCTTTCTGCTCAAAGCGTCATTTTTTTTGAAACAATGCTTTTGACATCCCCCGCGGCAATTGTCATCCGATGACAGCCGGGTGAAACCGTTCCGCCGCGCTGCATTTGCTACGGTTTGCACACACCGCACGGTGCATACCCTTTTGTGATCAGCGAATCGCGCGTGCCGCGGTATTCCAATTTGTTTTCCGGCTTCATCTGCCTGGCACTGGTGCAGTCCGGCTTGTGAAACTTCATGGTGTTGGTATTCAGGATATATGTGTTCTCATCGGTTGGTACGGCGGTTTCCGGTCGGCCTGCGTCAGGCGCCAGCCTGCTCTTTCCGGTTGCATAATCGATCACAATGCCCGGCTGCACGTTATAACAAAAAACGTTGAAGGAAATGGCTTCGCCCGCGTCTTCGACGGACAACGCCTCAATCTGTACGCCGGATACCAGAAGATTGGCTCCGTCATATACAGGCGTCACACGGTACAGGACATGGTTGTTTGTCTCTTTGACGTAGTCGGCGACCATATTTTCAAACGGCAGCATACCTTCGACGTTTAGGTACCGCGTTCCCGTGATCAGGTTGCGGTCGTTGGCGTTTTCACCGCTGAGCTGATAGCCGATCAAGTGGCACCGGTTGTAGAGATATTTGCCGTCCACGCAGTCGTACTTGACGGTATGCCAGCCGGTCGGTTTGACCTGCCCAATGGAGCCGCGCGGTTCTGTCGGCATCAGTTTCCTGCCGATGCAGGCATAGGCGATGCCGCACCGTCCTTTGGCGTCCAGCGCACTGTACGTTTCAAACGCGCTTGTCGTTTGTTCCTGTGGCGCGAACGCAGGCTGATTGCCGTTGATCTCCACATACGGTTCGCCTGAAAAGGGCGGAATCGTGCTGAGCTGGATGACTGTCGACGCCGCCGGGGACGCAGATGTTTGAACCGCAGACGGTGTTGTTGGAACGGGCGAGGGTTCCGTACCCGAAGGTTGGGAATTCGGTGGATTTGTCTTGGAATCATCGCCGATTGGATATGGCGCCGGTTCAGATGTCGCCGCGCTTTGATATGAATCAAATGGACTGACTGTGGCGGGAACAATCGGCTGTGCGGCATTGCAGGCCGTCAGCGTCAGTGCCGTCAACCATGCCGCCAGAAACAGACACAGGCTTTTCCATGCGGTATGGCGGCACCCTTTTGGAGAAACGGTTTGGATCCCGGATTGTTTCATTTTTCATAGACCTCCTCTGTGATCTTTTCATGAGAAGACCCGGCAAAGTCCGTCGAAGATGTCCGTTTCCACTGGCTGAAGTCGACCGGAAACACCTGATCTCTCGGGTAAACGCGGTTCCAGCGGTAAATGATGATCTTCTCAACCCGGTCCATATATGGCGTGATATCCACGTTTTCGACAAAGCAGTATGCACCGTCCGCCTCCGTCAAAAAGGATTCTGACACATGCACCGGCGGATGTTCGGCGCATGCGCCGAACTGTTTTGCCGAATAGGCATTCATCCACAGGGCGCTGTCTGCGGTTCGGTTCAGGATATGCGCACGCAGCTGACTGTCCTGGCTTTGCCTGCGATGATTGAACATCATGCCGTTTTTGTCGTCCAGCGCAGCGATGAGTATCATGGTATCTGCCCTTTCCGGCAGCCGTCTTGTTTTGCCGAATTCTCCCGGCTGCACGCTTCAAGTATAGCACGCCGGCAGAAAAAAGTCAATTTCGTCGATGTTTTTTTCGGCTCAGCGCGTTTGATGTCACTTTTTCCTGACAGCAGCAGATGCGCCCGCCATGAAACCCATGCAGCAGTTGCGGAGTGCAGGCGCACGATTGATATAAAAGCGCAATTTCCATAGGGATTTATCAAAATCCGGATTTTGTTTTTTTCAATTCTTGCAATTCGTGTACCGATACGGTATACTATATGCAGTTCAAGCGACA
>CAJLFQ010000091.1 GCA_905205975.1 uncultured Eubacteriales bacterium
TCGGCCTCGGGACCTTTGGTCACATACGAGATGACGAAAGCAAGTACCAAGCCGCTCAGACAGGCGGTTCACTGCTGTTTTCAGCAGCTGACGGTCTACCTCTTCTTCCAGCCCATGAAGGGCGTCGTCTTCTCCGTTGCTCAGCACATCCGACAGCAGGAGTTCGTTGCCTTCCCAGTCGACATTCAGCGGTTCATCGATTGACATCTCGCTGCGCCTTGCTGAGTTTTTGCGCAGAAACATCAGGATTTCGTTTTCGATGCACCGCGATGCATATGTTGCAAGCTTGATGTTTTTTTCGGGCCGGAATGTATTGATGGCTTTGATCAGGCCGATCGTGCCGATGGAGATCAGATCCTCGATGTTGATGCCGGTGTTCTCAAACTTGCGGGCGATATAAACAACCAGCCGCAGGTTGCGCTCGATGAGAACACGCCGCACCGACTGATGATCGGTATAAAAATGCGCCAACAAATAGGCTTCCTCTTCTGCGCTGAGCGGCGGCGGAAGCGTTTCACTTCCACCGATATAGAATATCGGTTCCGGCACAACGAAGCCCAACCGGACACCCAGCCGATACAAAGCGATCCGGATGCGGATCCACCATTTTTTCATACGTTTTCCCTCCTGTATGTTTTGTTTGGCCGTCATTTGTCTGTTTTAACCCAATTCCAGCGCATCCGGATGGACAACTGCCTGAAATCCTTCGGATGCATCCAGCCCGCTCCTGGATATCGCCAGTGCGGCACTACACGGCTTGCCATCCACCGTCAAGGCATCCGGCTGAAAGCAAATCAGCATTTCCGGCGTCCCGCCGACACCTCGGCAAAAAACCGGCCGAATTCTTCTGCCGGGTTTGGAAAAGGACTGAATCATTTCAGCGGCATCTTCACCCGCCTGAATGGCATCAACCAGCTCTTGCGGGAGAATCGGTGCGATGCCATCGATCGCCACGACCATCACCGGTTTCGCTGTCAATGGATCGCTTACCATGCAGCCGGTATCGGCGAGCACCTGAAAGGAAGCCGTTTTTGACGCCAGCACTGCTGCGGCTTCATGGATATCCTTTTGCGCTCTGAAGCGCCGCCCGGTCACGGAACTGACCACGGTGACGAGCGCATAGACACCTGCAAACGTCAGCAGCATGGCCGGCAGCGACGTATGAATATAAAACGCGCCGCGATAAAGGCCAACTGAACCATTGGAAACAAAAGAGAGTGCAAATGCGACGCCGCCCAGCAAGCAAGACAGCAGAAAGAAGACGATCGTTTTTCGGATGCAGGCCCGATTCCAGCCAAATGCACCCAGTCCCATCAGGCACCCCACCAAAATCCGTACTGGCATACAGTTCAGAAAAGCGCCCCACGGCATACAGGCGGCCCCTGCATAAAGCGCGCCAGCTGCGGCCGTTAAAACAAATCGCAGCCTTTTGAGCGGGTGCGCCATCACTTTCGCCGTGATGCGCAGCAGCAGATAATCAGCCAGAAAGTTGACAACGATCAGCACATCCAGATACAGCGTCAAAAAGCCACCCCCTTGGACTGATGCTTATGATACACCACTTCCGGTGCGGAATCTGTCTCATTCTGCCGCTGTCCTGTTTCTGCTTTTGGACAGCAAAAAAACCTGTCGTCAAAATGACGACAGGTTTTTGAAGCTTCTTTTGATCAGGCTTTTTCCGGCAGGCATTTGTCAGCAGAGCAGCATTCTCGCGGTAAACGCCGGCTGCGCCGCGGGGATCATGCCGCAAATGATGAAGGAATCCGCAGCAACACTTTTTCGCATGCGGCAGAAACCATCTTCGGACAGTTCATGCTGGAACCAAATGTCAAACCGGCGGAAAAACTCAATCCTTCGTCTTTCTTCCGGGGTCAGGGTATCATATGCCATCTCTGCATAGCGCAGATTGTTAACATGTCCAACCCCATCCAGCCAGCTTGGCTGCACCTCGCGCCGTCCGGCTTCTACGCCGGCATGGACAATCGGAGCACGATGCGTCGCATGGAGCAGCGTTTCGCCGCTCGGTGCATCAAAGCGATGCAGCAGTGTCCGATCGGTACAGATTTTCCGGGTCTCGATATCGACCAGCGTTGAGTGTGTTGCGCCGATGACAACCGGGCCTTTTTCATCCGAGATGATAAATTCCCGCCGGAAGACCGGCATTCTGGTATAGGTATGCCATGTCTGGCCGACAAATCTCGCATCCGGCTGCATGGGGCGGCATATTTCTGCGCTGAACGAGACCAGAACCCATGAAATCCCGAAATCGTTCATCAGCTGAGACGCGCCGATTTTTCGGCTGGCCAAATGGGTCTCAATCATTGAAACCGCCATCCGCTGAACCGATACCGGATAAAACGCACCATGCGAATTGTACATGGAGACATCTGTCAGAAGCGGATAACGCTGTTCGGCTTCTTCTGAAGGCATGATTCCATCTCCCCTATTCACATCATCGCGAAACAACGCAGGCTTACCGGGCAATCGCCCTTTGGATTCATCCCGGCAAATGTTCGCCTGCCTGAAATGGCTGTTTTTTCAGCTGCGAACGATGCGGCATTTGATTTTCCCGGCGAGTGCACGCAGACGCTCTGAGATGCGATCCGCGCAGTTTTGCTGAACCAGTTGATCAAACGGCAGACGATCCAGATCGGCAAAAAAGCGTGTACGGTTCGGGCTTGCGGGCGCGGAATGTGTATAGGCCGCATTTGCAGCCAACGCCGGTGCAGCTGCTGTTTCTTCCAGTACCAGTCTGTCGGCGCATTGATCCAACAGCTGCCGGCCTTTTTCAGAATGAACCAGCACGAGTGAAACACCCTGTTTTGTATTCTGCATCGGGTGCAGGCGGTCAACACCCCAATAATCCGCGAGCGTCAGATCGCTGACACGGTGATCCCCTTTATATGCGCAGTCCGAGCAGGATGGCCGCAGGCTCGCGTTCTTCAGAAAAGCGCGCAGATACGGATCCGATGCAGCCGGTGCAGCATAGCTCGTTCCATTGGCAAACTGCATTTTCAGGCGATAATGCTGCCAGCCCTCTTCTTTGTCGCGGAATGTTATATCCGTGCATTTGGAATCGGCCTGTTTGCTGCGGAAATCGACATATCGTTTCCAGACTACCGGAGAAGGCGCCCCATGGCAAATCAAGTCGATCAAAATCAAACGCTCTGCCGGTTTGCTCAAGCAGGCAGACAGCGCTGCCGTCTGGCAGGGCGTTCCGGCAAACAGAACCGTCCGTCCAGCATCCAGCATGGTCTGGATCGGCGCAAACACATGCCATGCTTCGCTTTGAACATATTTGGATCCGCGCAGCAACGCCAGCTGTTCCGTTGTTTCCGCCAAGATATGGCGAACCACGCCGTCGGGCTGCATTGCTGCCCCGGCGACAGCGCCACCGGCTGCCAAAACACTTGCGGCCAGTTCACTGAAAATTCCGCCGGAGGAACTATTTTGACGGATCTGCTCATCAACGCTGTAAGCTGCGCAGGCTTTTTGCAGCGGGACAGCATCCGGCCGATGGTTTGCTGGGCAGACAGTCCGGCATATGCCGCAGTTGAGGCATCCTTCACCGTTTGCAGCCGGGCGCATGAATCCCTCATGATCCGGCTGCATCTGAATGCAGTGTTTCGGGCACTTCACAGCGCAAAGTCCGCAGCCGGTGCAGTGTTCCGGTCTTTCCGTTGGAGCAAGCATGCGTTTCACCCTTTCTTTGCAGGCATTCTTCTCAGAATTGGGCGCAGGATCCGTCCAAGCGGCTTCCGAACCAAATCTTTTTCATATGCGTTCATTCCAAGGAACCACATGGAGGCACAGTAAACCAACGCATAGCAACCAATGCAGGCAGCCAACAGAATGGTTCTGGATGTGTCAACAAACAAAGTCATCAGGACACCGCAGGCAAGCGGCGGCAGCAGAGCCGGAACAAAGGACAGCATATTTTTCCAGAAGCGCACCATATCGAGACCAATTTTCCGGTGATAGTAGATGTTCATGACAAGGCCGTTGCCAAGAATGAGCGACAGTGCGGTACCGATGGCGCAGCCAATGGTCCCGTACCGTGGACAAAGCAGAATGCCCATGGCAACATTGAAGGCTGCCATAATGATATAAACGAGCGAGCGGAAACGATGCATATTTTTCGCACGCTGGATCTCTATGCCAATGTTCTGGATCGACGGGATTGTCACTGAGACGATGAACATAAGCGCGACATAGTATGCATCTTCATAGCCGGGACCACCCCATTTTGCAATAAACGGTTTGCCGAACAGGATGAATCCCGTACAGACAAGCATCAGAATGAGGAACTGCACGCGGCCGACGCGGATAAACAGATCCGTCAAATCACTTTCGCTGTTTTTTGCAATGATTTGATTGACCTTTGGAACAAAGACAGCCGAAACCGCCGTTGAAAACGATACATAGTAGGTATTCAATTGCGACGCCAGACCGTAGACGGAAACAAGCAGCGTGCCGTGGTAGGCCGCCAGAAGGATGTTGCCGACGTTCCAGTTGATTTGATCGACGACGATATTGATGAAGATAAACGAGGAGAAGACGGCAATCTCGCGGAAAAGGCCCCACTGGAGCCCTTTGAACCGGAAGCGCATACCCAAGCGCCGAATGCAGTACCAAATGTTGCAGGCATCGGTCAGCATTGTCAGCACCAGCGTTACCGTTACCAGCCCCAAAGACGCGTATCCAAGCAGCATGGCTGCCAGCATCGCAAGCGGCGACAGCAGGTTTTTGAAAATCTGGACGCTCTTTTGAAAGATAAAACGTTCCTGTGTCGTGATAAACGAGGTGAAAACGCTTGCAATCAATGTGAACGCCAGGTTGACAGACAAAATGCGGATCAAAACGCGCGCCTTGGAAACCTCTGCCGGCGTCAGTGTTTTCTGGAGCAAATCCACATTCTCAGCAACGATCAAACCGGCGGTCAGCGCAATGACAGCAATGACGGCAAACGTCAGGAGAAACAGGCCGTTTAACCGGCGGACATCATCCTCGGTACCCGTCTCCCGGCAGCGCGCGTAGAAGTGCATATAGGAAGCGCCGAACCCAAAGTTCAGGAGATTCAGATAAGAGGCAATCGACAGAACCAGCGTATACAGACCATACTCGTTTTGACCGAGCATCCGTATCATCACCGGTGTAAACACCATGGAGACAAGATACCCGACCGCAAGGGAGACATAGGTCAGAACAACGCCTGCGCGGAGCTGATTGAGCTTAGGCTTCATAACGTTTTTGCACCTCATCGGCTGCGCCATATGCCTTGGCGATGTAATCCGGCATCATCGACGTCAGGTGTGTGCGCATTGCCGTCTCCTGTTCTGTGAGCCATGCAAAAGCGTTCGTTAATTCATCCGTGCATTCCAGCGTCTGAACCGGCAGCACATAGCGGTCGTATGTGCCGAACAGGTCTTTGGCAATGCCCTTCGCCTTGATGGAATAGCCGACGACCAAGGTCGGGACACAGGAGGAGTAAGCCGCAATCGTTGCATGCGTCCGTGCGCCGATGAAGAAACGGCAGCGTGCAATCACGCCTTTTAAGGTCGACGCATCGGCATCATCGATCAAGATCACGCGTCCGGTGTCTGCAAACTGTTCGTAGAGCGCTTTGAGCGGGATACGGTCGTCATTTGCCGGCCAGACCACATGCGGGATCAGGGCAATCTGCATATCCGTCGCTTGAATGATATGGTCAATCAGCGTTTGAAAGTTTTGGAAGGCGACACCTTTCTGCGTTTCGCAAGACATGATCAGCGGGCTCAGGTTGAGGCCGATCGTATTCCCTTCCTGAAAGCCTTTTGGAAGCGCGGATTGCTTCGGCTGAAGCGTAAATGCAGGATCCGGGAAAAGACATGTATTTTTCTGAATGCCAGCTGCAAGCAGCGCTTCGTAGGTCAGCGATTCCCGCGCAGTAATCAGGTCGTATGATTTCAGATCGGCGACCAGTGCCGGATCCTTCAGGCTTTCCGGTTCAATCGAGCACGCCCAAAGCACTGTTTTTGCGCCTTTGGCGATGGCTGCGCGGTTCACGGTCATCAGCCATTGATAGCCATAGCAATAGTTGTCACCGCCGATCGACAGGCAGACCCCTTTGGCATCCCGCAGGAAATCGCGGTAGCGATACCGTGCACAAGCCTCAGCAGCCGGCGCACACAGCTTGGAAGCGATATGACGGAGCGAATAGCGGCGCACGGTACCGCCGCACCCGGTCACCGTCATCCATTGATTCAGGCCGTATGTCCGGTCTTCATCCGGAGACTGAGAGTAAAGCGTCAAGTCTGCTTTCAGCATTTGTGCCGTCGTTTTGGCAATGGCCTCACAGCCGTGATTCTTGCTGCCGCCATGGGCATACAGTAATATTTGTTCCATAGTCACTTTCCCGTATCCCGCTGAATGCAGACTGCATCAGCGAACGTATTCAAATTCAAAGTTGTTGATTGAGACCGTTTCGCCTTCTTGAATCCCCATTGCTTCCAGCTTTTCAAAGACGCCATTGGTACGCAGGACGCGCTGCATATAGTTTAGGGATTCATAATCGTCCGGGTCGACCATTGCAATTGCCGCCAGCAGTTTTTTGCCGGAAACGACATACGCACCGTCTTCCCTGCGCGTGATGGTAAACGGCTCTTCCTCCGGTTTTTCTTCCGGAATCGGATCCGGTTCGTACACACGGATCGGCGGCAGCTTTTGCAGCATTTCCGCCGTATGATTCATCAGATCTTTCACGCCCTCTGTTGTTGCAGCTGAGATGCGGAAGACCGGATAACCATAGGATGCGCAGTGCTGGACAAATTTTTCATACATATCTTCGTCTTCGATCAAATCCGCCTTGTTGGCCGCGACAATCTGCGGTCTCGACGCAAGTTCTTCGGAGTAAAGGCCGTTTGAATGAAATGGGCAATCCTCTTGAAGTGTTGTGGCAGTATGTTGATTTTGAGATCTTTCGGCCTACTCTTGAATCAGCCCTT
>CAJLFQ010000092.1 GCA_905205975.1 uncultured Eubacteriales bacterium
CCCCGTTGCTTTTTTTTGAATCAGCGCCGGCCGATATCCCTGCGGCAAAATGCGCCGGAAAAGTGAATGCAGTCAACCGCGCGATAGGCGTTCTGAAGCGCCTCATCCGGCGTTGCCCCCCGTGCAGTTATGCCCAAAACGCGTCCGCCGGCTGTCAGCAAACGATCGCCTTCCAGCTTTGTCCCCGCGTGAAACACAAGGGCTCCGGCGGCCTTTGCTGCATCCAACCCGGTGATTTCATATCCGGTCAGATATTTACCGGGGTATCCGCCGCTGGCAAGCACCACACAAGCCGTGCAGGCGTCTGCCCAGCGAATGGAGAGGGAAGCAAGACGGCGGTCGATGACGGCATTCATAATATCCAGCAGGCTGGTTTCCAGAAGCGGCAGAACAGACTGCGTCTCCGGGTCGCCGAAACGAGCGTTGTATTCGATGACTTTTGGGCCGTCCGGCGTCAGCATCAGGCCGAAATAGAGCACGCCCTGAAACAAACGCCCTTCTGCACGCATGGCGTCAACCGTCGGCTGGAAGATTTCCTTCATGCAGCGTGCCGCGATTTCCGGCGTGTAATGCCGGTTGGGGCTGACGGACCCCATACCGCCTGTATTGGGCCCCTGATCGTGGTCGTGCGCACGCTTGTGATCCTGTGCGGAAACCATCGGACATACGGTTTCTCCGTCAGTAAAACAGAGGACAGAAACCTCGGGCCCGGTTAGACACTCTTCAATCACGACGCGGTCGCCGGCTTTCCCGAATGCATGACCGGATAATGCGTTTTCAACGGCAGCCAATGCCTCATCGACGGTCTGTGCAACCGTCACGCCCTTGCCCAAGGCAAGACCGTCCGCCTTGACGACGATGGGAGCACCTTCCGCACGGATATAGGCGCACGCCTCCTCGGGGTTGTCAAAGACGCGGTATTTTGCGGTCGGAATGCCGTACCGATGCATGAGATCTTTTGCAAAGGACTTGCTGCTTTCGATGGCCGCGGCATTCTGACGCGGGCCAAACGCACGGATCCCAATCGATTCCAAACGATCAACCAGCCCAAGCGCAAGCGGATCATCCGGTGCAACCACGACAAGATCCGGCCGTTTTTCCGCACAGAAGGCGAGGATAGCGTCCAAATCCGTGGCCTTAATGGGCAAACACTCGGCGATCTGCGCAATTCCGCCGTTGCCGGGGGCGCACCAGATTTTCTGAACACGGGGATCTTTTGAAAGCGACCATGCAATGGCGTGTTCCCGTCCGCCGCCGCCGATGATCAGAATATTCATAGCTGTTTCCTCCGGACAGGTTAGTGCTTGAAGTGGCGCATGCCGGTGAAGACCATAGCGATGTTGTGCTCGTTGCACTTCTTGATGGAGTCCGCATCGCGGATCGAACCGCCCGGCTGGATGATGGCCGTGACTCCGGCTGCTGCGGCAGCCTCGACACAGTCGTCAAACGGGAAGAACGCATCAGAGGCCATGACAGAGCCGACTGCTTTTTCACCGGCTTCCCGGATGGCGATTTCAAGCGCGCCGACGCGGTTTGTCTGACCGGCGCCAATGCCGACGGTCTGGTCGGCGGTTGAGAGAACGATCGCATTGGAACGCGTGTGCTTGACAACCTTCCAGCCGAAGAGCAGGGCCTGCATTTCTTCGTCCGTCGGCGCGCGGTCTGTCACCGTGCGGAGTTCCGCTTCGTTCAGCAGCTGGTCATCCAGCGTCTGAACCAGAAGACCGCCGGCAACTTTCTTATAGTCCAGCATGGAAGCGGTCAGCGGGCGGCTGATGCCGTCCAGCGTCAAAAGGCGGACATTCGGTTTCGCAGACAGAATCCGGAAAGCGTCCGGCGTAAACGACGGCGCAATGACGACCTCTAAGAAAATTTTGGACATCTGCTCGGCGGTGGCGGCGTCAATTTCACGGTTTGCAGCGACAATGCCGCCGAAGATCGAAACCGGATCGGCTTCATAAGCGCGTGTGTATGCGTCGAAAATCGTCTGTGCCGTACCGACGCCGCACGGATTGGCATGCTTGACTGCAACGACGGTCGGTTTAGCGTACTCTTTCAGAAGCGAAAGCGCACCGTTGGTATCATTGATGTTGTTGAACGAGAGCTCTTTGCCGTGCAGCTGTTTAGCTGCGGCAAGCGTACCGGCATAGTTGAGCGGTTCGCGGTAAAAAACAGCGCTTTGATGCGGGTTTTCACCGTAGCGCAGATCCTGCACTTTTTCAAAGGTCGCAGTAAAGGTATCCGGCAGCTGGTCGGTGATCTGCTTGCGCAGGTAAGCTGCAATCATCGCGTCGTAGGCGGCGGTATGCTCGAATACCTTCAGAGCCAGACGATAGCGGGCTGCTTTGTCGAGTGCATTGTCTTTCAAACCGGCCAGAACTGCTTGATAATCGGATGGATCTACAATCACGGCGACGTCCTGATAGTTTTTTGCTGCGGCACGGATCATGGTCGGTCCGCCGATGTCGATGTTTTCAACGGCTTCTTCCAAAGTGACGCCTGTTTTCTGGATGGTTGCCTTGAACGGATAGAGGTTGATGGCGATGACGTCAATGGGGTTGATCTCCAGCCGTTCCAGTGTTGCCATGTGTTCCGGGTTTGCGCGCATGGCGAGAATGCCCGCGTGAATCTTGGGGTGAAGCGTCTTGACGCGGCCGTCCAGACATTCCGGAAATCCGGTGACGTCTGAGACGTTGGTGACAGCAATTCCGGCGCTTTTCAGTGTTGCAGCCGTCCCGCCGGTTGAGAGGATTTCGTACCCGAGGGCAGCGAGTCCTGCGGCAAAATCGCAGACGCCGGTCTTGTCAGATACGCTGATCAAAGCCTGTTTTTTCATGAAAGCATCTCCTTATCAAACGATTTCAAACGAACAATCAAACGTCTCAGGCCTGCCAGCATCTGCCGGAAGTGCTGAGTCGGATGAAAACAAAGGGTCCGCGGTCAGCGGATTTGTACTGTACGCCCATCCACGGAAAGCCGTCCTTCGCAGAACAGCGTGACGGCGTCCGGCAGAATTTTCCACTCGCATTGCTCCATCACGCGGCGCTGGAGAATTTCCGGCGTGTCGTCTTCCAGAACAGGGGCGGATTTTTGGCAGATGATGGGGCCGCCGTCTGTTTCTGCGGTCACAAAATGTGCGGTTGCACCTGTGAGCTTCACGCCGTAAGCCAGTACCGCCTCATGGACATGAAGTCCGAAATAGCCTTCGCCGCAGAAAGAGGGGATCAGCGCTGGATGGATGTTGATGATCCGGTTTTCAAACCGCTGGCAGAACGAAGGGCTCAGAATGTAGAGGAAACCGCACAGGACAACCAGATCGACCTGTTCCGCTGTCAGCAGATCAGTCAGCGCATCGGTGTACGCCTGACGGGAAGAGTAATCCTGCGGCGCAAGGACTCGCGCCGGAATACCGGCATCGGCGGCGCGCTGCAAAGCAAAGGCGGTCGGACTGGAAGAAATGCAGAGGGAGAGTTTCCCGCCGCCGAGACCAGCTTCACGCTGACGGTCGATCAGCGCCTGAAAATTTGTCCCGCCGCCGGAAACCAGAACGGCAATCTTGGTCGGATTCATCGGATGGAAACACCTTTCTCACCCGAACGGCAGACGCCAAGAACTTCAGCCGGCATACCGAAGGAGCGAATGGCCGCCAACGCACAGTCTGCATCTTCCTGCGCGACAATCAAAGCCATGCCAACCCCCATGTTGAAGGTGTTGTACATTTCACGGTTGTCGATTTGACCGACTTTCGCGATGTAGGTGAAGACCGGTGGAACAGGCAGGGCGTCCGCATGCAGCTCTGCACAAATACCGTCCGGCAGCATACGCGGCACGTTTTCAAAGAAGCCGCCGCCCGTGATGTGGGAAGCCCCCTTGATCCGGACGGATTTCAGCACTTCAAGTACCGGACGGACATAAATACGGGTCGGCGTCAGGAGTTCTTCACCAAGCGTACGCCCGAACTCATCGATATGGGTAAAGATGTTGTCGGCGGAAACGTTCAGAATTTTACGGACCAGGGAGAACCCGTTGGAGTGCAGCCCGGAAGAGGCGATGCCCAGAATGACGTCGCCGTCCTGAACGGCGGAGCAGTCCGTGATTTTGGAACGGTCAGTCAGACCGACGCAGAAACCGGCAAGGTCATATTCGTTTTCTTCATAAAGGCCGGGCATTTCGGCTGTTTCACCGCCGATCAGTGCGCATCCGGCATCCAGACAGCCGTCTGTCACGCCTTTGACAATGGCGGCTACGCGTTCCGGAACATTGCGGCCGACGGCGACATAGTCCAGGAAGAAAAGGGGGCGCGCACCGGAGCAGACTACATCATTGACGGACATGGCGACACAGTCGATGCCGACAGTATCATGCTTGTCCATCAAAAAGGCGATCTTCAATTTTGTGCCGACGCCGTCGGTTCCGGAGACCAGAACCGGATCGGAAATCCCGGACAGATCCGGCGCAAACAAGCCGCCGAATCCGCCAAGTGACCCGATGACGCCTTTTGTGAAGGTACGCTCTACGAGCGGCTTCATTTGCCGGACAGCCTCATAACCGGCTGTAATATCAACACCGGCTTCTTTGTAGCGGTCGCTGTATGAATCAGTCATTGTCACCGATTCTCCTTTCATAGATGGAATGTTCCTGCCGGGGTGACGACGGAACGGGGTACTTTCCGTTGAAACAAGCCGTGCAGAAGTTCAGACGGCAGCTCTTTGCCAGCTCGGCAAGCGCTGCTTCGGAGAGATAGCCGAGCGAATCAACGCCGATCATCTCACGGATCTCCGCCACACTGTGCTGCGCGGCAATGAGCATTTTTCGATCCGGCACATCGGTTCCGTAGTAGCAGGGTGCCACGAACGGCGGGCTGGAGAGCCGCATATGCACCTCTTTTGCCCCGGCTTCCCGAAGCAGGGAAACGATGTGCGCGCTGGTTGTGCCGCGGACGATCGAGTCGTCCACCATGACAACACGTTTGCCGGACACCGTGCTGGCGAGCGGGTTCAACTTCAGCCGGACGGCGTTCTCACGGGCGCCCTGCGTCGGCTGAATGAAGGTCCGGGCGATGTAGCGGTTCTTGACCAGCCCGATGCCGTAGGGAATCCCGCTGCGTGCAGCATAGCCGATGGCGGCGCTGATACCGGAATCCGGCACGCCGATGACGATATCGGCGTCAACCGGATGCTCATCCGCGAGATATTCTCCCATGCGCTGACGCGCCAGATCGACGGAAAGCCCATCGATCACGCTGTCCGGCCGTGCAAAATAGACGAATTCGAACACGCAGAGACTGGAACGCTCTGCACGCAGGCCGCTGTCCAGAAACCGCAAAACACCGTCTTCAACGACGGCCAGTTCGCCTGGGTGCAGATCGCGCAGAAATTCTGCGCCGACGGAATCCAAAGCGCAGGATTCGCTGGCAAAGACAAAGGATTTGCCGAGTTTCCCGACACAGAGCGGGCGGAACCCGTTCGGGTCGCGCACGGCGATCATTTTGCGCGGCGACATGATGACAAGCGAATAGGCGCCGCGCAGATAGGCAATGGCTCTGGCAACGGCCGTTTCAATGTCCGGCGCGTGCAGACGCTCCTGTACGATGAGGTAGGGGATGATTTCACTGTCGTTGGTGGTATGGAAAATGCTGCCGTTTCGTTCCAGCATATCGCGCAGATCGGCGGCATTGGCGATCTGACCGTTGTGCGCCAATGCCAGATTGCCCTTCATATGTGAGATGACCAGCGGCTGTGCATTGGCTTCACAGTTGGTTGCGCTGGTTGTGTAGCGGACATGGCCGATCGTAGCCTGGCCATGCATGGCGCGCAGGTCGTGCTCTGTGAACACATCAGAAATCAGACCGACGCCTTTTCGGACAGAAATCACGCCGCGGTCGTTGACAGCGATGCCGCAGGCCTCCTGGCCGCGGTGCTGAAGGTTGTAGAGCGCCGTATGCGTCCGGTAGACCGGGTCAATTTCGTCGTCCGGGTGTGTCCAGATACCGAAAATGCCGCATTCTTCATGCAGCTTTTCGTGGGGTGCGGATGTTTGAAGCGGAAAATCTGCCATATAGCTACCTTTCTGATTGAAGGTCTGATGAATCAGCGGGAAGCGGTCAGGCGGTCAAACGCCTCCTGATATTTGGCATGGGTTGCCTGAATGACTTCAAGCGGCAATTCGGGCGCCGGTTCAACGCCGGCCAAATAGTTGGCTTTCAGCCAGTCACGCAGATATTGCTTGTCGAAGCTTGCCTGACCGCGCCCGACGGCATAATCCTCGGCGGACCAGAAACGCGAAGAATCCGGCGTCAAAACTTCGTCGGCCAAAACGAGGCGACCGGATTCATCCAAACCGAATTCCAGCTTGGTGTCGGCGATGATGATGCCGCGCGTCAGCGCGTATTCGGCTGCTTTGGTGTAAACGGCAATCGTCGCGTCGCGGACCTGTTCGGCCAGCGTCTGACCGAGCTTGGCAGCCATTACGTCAAAGCTAACGTTTTCGTCATGCCCCGTTTCCGCTTTTGTGGAAGGAGTAAAAAGCGGCTCGGCAAATTTTTCAGATTCCTGCATACCGGCGGGGACGTGAATCCCGCAGATTTCACCGGTCTTCTGATAGGAGGACCAGGCGCTTCCCGTGATATACCCGCGTACAATGCATTCAAAGGGGAGCATCTTCAGTTTTTTGACCAGCATGGAGCGCCCGGCGCAGTCGGGATCAGCATTGAACGGCGCCGGAAAATCAGACGGATCCGCACTCAAAAAATGCGTTGGAATGCAGTCTT
>CAJLFQ010000093.1 GCA_905205975.1 uncultured Eubacteriales bacterium
TGTATAAATGCAGGAAAACAGGATCGCCTGAGCAGGAAATGACGTGAAAACTGCGTCGTTTTTTTGTTAACAAAATTCGAGGGGGGAGGTAGATAAATTTGACTTCAAAATTGTTATGATGGTATAATAAGCAAAAGCATGACAGCCAAGGCGAGGATCTGACAGAGATGCCAGAGCGGTCTATGCAAAATTTGAAAAGAGGTTTCGTATGAAGAAAAGACTCATCCCCCTCCTGCTGGCAGTTTTGATGATTGCCGCCCTCGTCGCAGGCTGTGCCGGCGACAACAAAGACCCTGTTCAAACAACGCCGGCCGGCACCGATAAACCGTCGGTTACCACTCCGGCAGCGACAGACCCGGTTCAGACAGACGACCCGTATGACCTCTCCAAGTCCAGCACATGGACGGATGAACAGTGGCTTGCCTACGAGCAGACGCTCGACTTCGGCGGGCGCGAGTTCGTCATGATGATCAACCCGAAAGACCGCACCCCGTATGACTCGAACGGCGCACAGATCGATACGGAAGTGGCGCATAAGATCAAGGACATCTGGGATCAGCTCGAAGCCGACCTGAACGTCAAATTTGTCAACCTGGGCGACGTCAGCCACGGCGCCGAACAGAAGATCACTTGGCTGGTTGCCGGCGAAAACCCGGCCGACATCTACGAAATCAAGACGCACTCCTGGTTCCCGCTGTATGCGATGAACGGTCTTGTCAAGTGGAACTCCGAAGAGATGCTCGCCAACGGCCTGGACATCAACAACCCGAAATTCTTCTATCAGAATTTCACCCATGCATGGGACATCAACGGCGACACCTACGGTGCGCGCTTTGCATCCGAAGTCCAGCCGCCGGAAGCCGGCTGGGTCTGCTTCTTCAACAAAGACCTGGTCAAAGCCGCCGGCGTTCCGGATCTGTACCAGGTGGTCCGCGACGGCGACTGGACGTGGGATTTCTTCTATGAGCTCGCCGGCAAAATCACGAAGGATACCAACGGCGACGGCATCAACGACCAGTTCGGTCTCGCCACCGGCTATCTGGGCTACGGCGAAGAAGTCCTTTTGAATGACGCCGCCATCGTCGAATGGAAGGACGGCAAAATGGTCAGCACGATCGACACGCCGAAAGCACTTGAAACGTATGGATTCCTCCGCAAAGTTGCGAAGAGCGGCTACCTCTGCGAAAACAAGGAAGGCGCCAACGCCACCTACGGCGAAGGCCATCAGATGTTCAAAGCCGGTGAGGTCGGCATCCTCTGGTCCGAAATGAACCGTGCGGTGCGCGGACGGATGGGCGACACCGATCTCTACAACGCCGAGATCAACTGGGGCACCATTCCGACGCCGAAGGCAACCAAAGACGGCGACTACAAGAACGTGCTGGGCGGCGTGAAATACGACGTCATGTTCGTCACCAACAAGGAACGCGACATTTCGACGAAGATTTACGCGGCATTCGCCAGACGTCAGAACGTCGAAGACTACGAAAGCCTGCTGGTCAACTACCTGCAGGATCTGGACGATGCGGATTCGCTCGACATGATGAAGAACTACATCTTCTCGAAGCCGGTCGCCAACTTCAGCTGGTGCTCCGTTGAACACAACGACACGTACCGCGCTGAAGTCGTCTACAAGCTGTTCGACGAAGAGACCTCGCCGGCCGCCATTGTCGAAGCTGCAAAGCCTGTTCTGCAGGGCATGCTCGACAAGCTCTCCAAATAAAGATACCCAGAAAATGTAATCCCCGCAGCCTGTAAAATGATGCGAATCGGAGCCGGTATCAAACCCGGCTCCGATTCGTTTTTTATGTTTCCGGCAGAAGCCGCTCGAGTGACGACAGAGAGACTTCATACGCGGTTTTTTCAACGCCGACGCCATCGATTAGCTTTGTGTAAATACGGCTCTGAAAACGCCCCTCACAGCGAAGCCGGTCGCCGACGGATAAGGCCTGTGCAGCAGCGGCGTTCCGCCCCCATGCAATCAGCGGCAGAAAGTCAGCCCGCCCATAGCGCCTGCGCACGGCCAGCATGATGTCGCAGACCTCGCGTCCCAGCGGCGTGACGCGGTAAACAGGCGGTTTGCAGATGCTGCCCTCCAGAAACACGGTGTTGCAGTGCGCGGCTTCCTCCGGCTTGTGCAGCGTTTCTGCGTAAACGGTCAGAATCAGCCGGTACTTTTCGCCCTCGTGGACGTTCCTGGAACGGATGGAACCGGTCAACTCGATCAAATCACCGGCCGCAATCGAAAGGTCCTGAAGCGCTGCGGCAGGGACGATGACATTTAAAAGGTCTTCATGCCCGGAAAGTCTGGCGGCAGCCAGCGGGAAGGTGTAAAACGCCTGGTCGGCGGCGTTGTGTGAAAATTCCGGTGCGCTGACGGCGACCCCGCGGATCAACGCCTCGTTCCGGTCGCTTTCATAAAACCCGGCAGTCATGTTCAACTCACATCCTCAATTTCATGTACTTGAGAGATGTATATGACGGGCAGGCAGAGATTCAGAACGGGCGGGTGACAATTTGTTCCGGCCGAACTCCGGCGCAGAGCAGTGCGGCGACGGCCATGGAAAGCAGCTCGGCCGAGAGCGGCGACTGCAGCCGAAGGCAGATTTCCTGTACCTCCAGGCGTCCGCCGGAGATAAGCGGCAGTTCGCGCATCACGGCGATGGAAGCTGTTTGATCCTGAAAACTGGAACAGCTGACGCTGTCCCGCGCGGACATGCCGCAGGAAACGATGCAGGCCTTCGGGAAGCGCCTGCAAAAACCGCCGGAGCGCTCCGGCAGAATCAGAATGTCGCCGCATGGATCCCCGCGCACTAAGATTGCATCCGCCTGACCGGAGCCGCGATCGGCCGCGGCCGGGATCAAAGCGGAGAGGTGCGTCAAAAGCGTTTGCTTGTGCCGACCGAAAACTGTCACCGTCACGCGAAAATCAGCTCCTTTTCTGATTATTGTTTCCAATGCGCCGGTGTGTATACCATGCGGCGGGGAACGGCCAAAATATTTACAAAGACTGCTTGCATTCCGCGAGAAAAACGCGTATGATAAATGCACATCATCAAAACGCCTCTGGTTCAGAAGGGGGAACCGCTATGGATTATTACTACAGCTACATCCTTTATATGCTCCCGGCGATGCTGCTTGCCATCTGGGCGCAGATGTCCGTGAAATCGACGTTTTCCAAATACCAGAAAATCGGCAACTCGCGCGGTATGTCCGGCAGCGATGCTGCCCGCGCCATTCTGGATGCCAACGGCCTGTACCATGTCCGTGTGGAACGCGTGCCGGGCAGCCTGACGGATCACTATGACCCGCGCACTGAGACGATCCGCCTGTCAGACGGCGTCTATGCGTCGACCTCTGTGAGCGCGGTCGGTGTTGCCGCCCATGAAGCGGGGCATGCCGTTCAGCATGCAACCGGTTACGGCCCGCTGACGCTGCGCAACGCGATCATTCCGGTTTGCAACATCGGTTCCCGTATTGCGCCGTATCTCATCATGGCCGGTCTGATTTTCAGCATTGTACAGCTTTATCTGGCCGGGATCGCTGCATTCTCGCTCGTGGCGCTCTTCCAGCTGATTACGCTGCCGGTTGAGTTCAACGCATCACATCGTGCGCTGGCGGCGCTCTCGCAGACCGGCGGCATGAGCAGCGACGACCTGCGCGGCGCCAAAAAGGTGTTGACCGCCGCTGCAATGACCTATGTCGCCGCACTGTTTACGTCGTTCATGCAGATTCTCTACTACCTCTCGCGCCTGAACCGCCGGAAAGACTGACGAAACATTCAATCAAAAAAGCACTGTGTCTGTCAGAGACACAGTGCTTTTTTGTGTTCAAAACCCTTTGACTGGCAGGCGCCTACTTCAGAATCCGCGTCGCGCAGACAAACCGTGCGGCGTAATAATCAGAGTTCAGATCGGTGATGCAGACCGTCCGTCCGGCGCTGGGCGCGTGGATGAACTTGCCGTACCCGATGTACATGCCGACATGGCTGATCGAAACGCCGTTCGTCTTGAAGAAGACGAGGTCGCCCGGCTGCAGGCTGTCCTTTGTGACCCGCGGACCGGCGTCATACTGCTGCATACGCGGGATGGTGATGCCGAAATGCGCGTAGACGTATTTGGTAAAGCCGGAGCAGTCGAACCCGGTCTCCGGCAGGCTGCCGCCGTAAACGTATGGCGTCCCGATGAATGTTTTCGCGTATTCGCAGATTTGCTCCGCCAGATCCAGCGTGTTGGTTTCATAACCGATACCGGAAACAAGTCCGCTGCCGCTTTCACCGCTGATGACGCCGGAGACAGGCCGCGTATAGTCTGTCACACCGGGCTGGACATACTGCGCGTCGATGTAGCCGGAGATGGAACCGTATGTAATCTGATACCATTTGCCGTCGACAGACCCCGTGATTTCCACGAATTTTCCTTTGGCCACCAGGGCGAGCGCGGGCGCGTCTGTCGTCGGATACTGGCGGATGTTGACGTAAGTGCCGGTAATGACGCCTGTGTCAGCCAGCGGCGTGACATCGAAGCTGCCGGGCACAAATGAAGTTTCCGGCGGTGCAGAGGTTTCCGGCGGCGTTGTCGCGGATGGGGTGGTCGCTGTGGTCGCCGGTGTTTCTACGCGGACATATTCGGCGCTGATGTAGCCGATCTGACCGTTTTCGGTCGAGATTTTATACCAGCCGTTTGTCTGCCCCAGGATGGTGACTTTGTCGCCTTTCTGTGCGCGGGCAACGCGCGCATGTTCAGAACCGGCGCCTGCGCGGATGTTGACGAGCGAACCTGTGACAATGCCGGTTTGAGCGGGTGCGGCTGCGGCGTCCGCCTTGACATAGTCGCCGTGGATGTACGCAAGCTGGCTGCCTGCCGAGATGCGGTACCATTTGCTGCTGACGGCGGAAACCAGGTATTTTTCACCCTGATATGCCTTTCCGACGATGGTGCTCGAAGTGGAAGCCTCCGAACGGAGATTGACGACGCTGCCGGTGACGATGATATACTGCCCGGCGGCAGGCTGTGCGGTGGACGGCGTAGTTACTGCCGGTGTGGTTGTCGTGGCTGCTGGCGGCTTTGCGGGCTGAGATTCGATGCGCAGATAGTCGCTGTGGATATAGGCGGTTGTGGACCCTTTACGCACACGGTACCAGCCGGATTCGGAACCCAGCACCGTCAGGCGTTCCTCTTTCTTGGCGGTGCCGACGATGGCGCCTGCGGTGGAAGGGGCGGCGCGCAAGTTGACGAGCGAACCGGTGACAACCCCGGTCTTTTCAGCCGGAGCGGGTTCGGTTGTGGTGGACGGCGTTGTCGCAGGGGGTGTGGTCGTTGAAGTTGCCGGTGTTTCCACGCGGACATATTCGGCGCTGATGTAGCCGATCTGACCGTTTTCGGCGCAGATCTGATACCAGTCGCCTTTCTGACCGAGAATTTCAACCCGGTCGCCCTTTTTGGCCTGCGCAACGCGCGCGTGTTCTGAACCGGCACCTGCACGGATGTTGACGAGCGAACCCGTGACCGTACCGTACCGTTTGGCGGCGGGTGCGGCCTTGGTCTGAATGTATTCTGCGGAGATGTATCCGGTCATACCGTTGACAGAAACCTGATACCAGCCGTTCTGTGAGCCGAGAATGGTCACAGACGTCCCTTTTGCACAACCGCCGATCCGGTCATAGGATGTCCCGGGGCCGGAACGCAGATACACATAGCTGCCGGTTACGGAACCGGTCTGATCTGCGAAGGCGGGAAGCGACAGCATGGCAGTCAATAAAAGCACGCTGACGCAGCGCTTGGTGAATCGCATAAAAAACTCCTTTGTTGAACGGTGACAACTCAGACCCAGTCAAAACGCCGGTTTAGCCGGCGCTGTGTTTTCCTGTATGCTGGCAAACGGAAAAAAAGCGAAGCCGACCAGAACCGGCAGGTCCGAGTCCATCAGAATTTTTCATCCAATGCGCGCTGGAGCCAGATGGACCCCAGATCAATCGCATCATACAGGCTTTTCTTTTCACTTTTGCGGACAATGCGCTCTCTGGCGCGCGCGTTCGGATCGGTTTGCTGAAGGGAAACCGCAACGCGGGAAGGGAGCTTTGTCCCGTTGACGTCGGATTCTTCCAGAATCTGGAGCATAATAATATAACGGTCGGACATATTGCCCAAGTAGAGCAGGTTGTCTTTCCTGAGCAGGGGCTTGCCCTTATAGGTCAAAAACGCAGTGTTGGTTTGTTTTTCCATTTCGTTTCTCGTTCCTCCATTTCAAGTCATTTGATCCCGCCTGACGAAATACAGTGCAGTGCGGATTCCCGTGCATGGGTTGTCAATGGTTCCGGTCACCTCGACAAACCGCGGACACATCGGCTCGCTGTGCCCGCGAAAGAAAAAAGCATCCGGACGACATGCTGGACCCGGCCGGCAAAGGCCGCGGCGAATCAGCGGATTATTTGATGTCGAGGTAATTCTTGACAAGCGCCTGCAGCAGTTCGTCACGGTCGATATGGCGGATGATGCTGCGGGCATTTTTGTGGTTGGTGATGTAACCGGGGTCTTCGGACAGCAGGTAGCCGACGATCTGGCTGATTGGGTCATAACCCTTTTCCTTCAATGCGTCATACACCGCAGTCAGAAGAATTTTCATC
>CAJLFQ010000094.1 GCA_905205975.1 uncultured Eubacteriales bacterium
CTGCGGCAGGCGTTGATTCAGTTGGAAAACTTTCCGGGAGCACTTCGGTTTGTCGACTGTTTGCCGTCAGCAGAGCAGTCCGTTCGGTGATGTTTTCCGTGGAAGCAAGCAGCCCGCGCTCTTTCAGGTCTTCGACGACAAAGGCAGAAAAATCAGCCAGCCGGAATTTTTCCCCGTAGACAGCCGGGTTCTTGGTTGTAGTTGTAATTCGAGTGCGAACCTCTTCTGCCAGCGGCAGCTGTAAGCCGGCAAGCTCCGGGCTGACGACGCTGCGTCGGTAGAGCACCTGCTCATTGTCCTCCTCGTAGAGGTCATACCGGCTGTTCGCGCCGTAGTAGGAGCCGCGTGTACCATACTCGGATTCGATTGTCAGCAGCGTGAAAAAACGATCGCCCGGTCGATAGGGCGGGTCGCCTCGATGCTGCCAGTCAATTTGTCCATCCTGACGGTACAAAATGTCTTTGCTGACTTCGGCCCCTGCGGCAAAATCAAAGACGACCTTTGCATGATAGACGATGGAATAATATGCAAAATCATTCAGTTCTCCAAAATGATTCGAGTACAAGGAAAGCTCTTCCGGTGGGATGACGTCTCTAATTTCAACAATGCAGGGGATTAAGACTTCTTTTTGGCGGGCGTAATTGCCATCATCTGCGTATGGAATGATCTCAAAGAGTGTCGCATATGGCACATGCATTCGAACCGCCTGCGCAAAATCTTGGAATTCATCATCATACATGATGGGTTCCGGCTTTTTGGCGCAGCCGGACAGGAAGAGAAAAACAGACAGCAGCGCCAGCAGCAGAGCAAGGGTTCGTGCGGTGGTTCGCTTGATCATGGTTTCGTCTCCTTTCTGGTACATTAGGGTATCCCAATGTGCGGCCGGTTCTGAAACAGCCGGTTCTGGCGGCGGACTCCATCGTTGCTGCGCGCTGTTTGTCACCTCCTTCGGCGCAGGTGTGACCAAATGAACATTTCCTTCTGCTTTTAGTATATAAAATCGGGGTTCAAAAAGCAATGGTCAGAATCAACAAAAACGAACGTAAAAATTTGTGCGAAATAAACAGAAAAATAAAACGAAGAAACAGCATCGCATGATGATAAAGCTGAACAACGCCGGACGACAGTGCCTCTGCCCCAACCATATGAAAAACACCCTGCCGTTTCCGGACAGGGTGTCAGTGCGTTATGAAATGTGTTCTCCGGCAGCGGCAAGGGCCAGCGATTCGGCTTCGGAAACGGTGAGGCTTTCACCGCGGCGGGCAGCGTCGATGCCGCAGGCAGTCAGCGCAGCCAGCACCTCCGGCATGGATTTCAAACAGTTGCCGAGCGTTTTGCGCCGCATGGCAAATACCGCCTCGGCGATGGCGGAAAACTTTGTTTCCGCCGCCTCGGAAAGCGGAAGGCGCGGTTCAAACGTCAGCACGGCGCTTTCAACCTTCGGCTGCGGATAGAAGCAGGAACGAGGGACGGTAAACAGCAGGCGAATGTCGGCATAGTGGCGCGCCAGCAGTGAGAAGAGGCACCAGTTTTCGCTGCCGGGGGAACAGACGAGTTTCCCGGCGGCTTCCCGCTGAATCATCACGGTGACCCGGTCAAACAGCCGGGCGCGCAGCAGACGGAGAATCGATTTGGTCGTGATGTAATAGGGCAGATTTGCAGCGGCTGCGAGACGGCTGCATCCGCAGTCCGCGAGCAGGGCGCGGTAATCTGCCTGTAAAGCGTCGCCCTGCACCAGCCGGACGTTGGCGCGGTCGGCGAGCGTTTTTGCAAGCACCGGAAAGAGCGACTGGTCAAGCTCCAGCGCGACCACCTGCTTCGCGCGCGCGGACAGCGCATTGGTCAGCGCGCCGAAGCCTGGGCCGATTTCCAGCACGGCGGTTTCCGCGTCCAGCCCGGCGCTGTCGGCGATCCGTTCGACGATTTCCGGCGAGATGAGAAAATTCTGACCGAGACTTTTTGTAAATTGAAAGCCGAATTCGGCACAGAGCGATTTGACCTGCGCCGGGCTGCAATAATCCATGCGGCAAGCTCCTTTGTACGAGGATACGTTTATTATACCATAAATTTGCCCGTGCGTCGAGCGTGCGGAACGAATCAGTGCCCAGTACGCAGATGTTCATCCGGTTCGATATCGGAAAAAACAGCGGGAAATCCAAAGCGGTTGCTTGTTTTCGGCAGAAAGGTGTGCTATAATATGGAAAAGCATCGGAACTGCTGATTCAAATCAGACGAAACGAACAAACGAGAGGAGCTTCTCTTATGGCAATTACATACCGCGAACAGGCTTATAAGACTTTTGGCCGTGTCCTCGCCATTGAAAACGGCGATATGGAACTGTATGTCACGCTGGATATCGGCCCGCGCATCATCCACTACGCACTGGCTGGCGGCGAAAACTTCATGTTTGAAGACGTCAACGCCGAAATCGTCAATCAGGACGCTTCCTTTGATTCTTTCTTCTATCCGGGCGCTTTTTGGCGCACTTATGGCGGTCACCGCATCTGGCTGACGCCGGAAGCATGGCCGGATTCCTATATCCCGGACAATGACCCCGTCTCCTATACCGTCGAAGGCAACGTCTTCACCTTTACGCCGCCGGCGCAGAAGTCGATTCACGTCGCAGAACGCCTGATTCTGACCGTCGCAGAAAACGGCACGGAAGTCACCGTCCGCGCAGAAGCGACGAATATCGGCACCCAGCCGAAAACGTTTGGTATGTGGCAGCTGACCGTTATGTGCCCGAATGGTCTTGCCATCGTGCCGCAGACCGTGCGCGATACGCACCTGCTCCACAACCGCCGGATGTCGCTCTGGGCATACACGGAGATGAACGACGAACGCGTCCACTGGGGCAAAACGCTCTTCTCACTCCGCCAGGATCCGTCTTCGGATCATCCGTTCAAGGTCGGCATCACGAACGAACGTGGTTTTGCCGCCTATCTCTGCCACGGCGCGATGTTCGTCAAACGCCTGCCGTTCTATGCGGACGTCACATACCCGGATGACGGCTGCAACTTTGAAATCTACACGAACCCGCAGATTCTGGAGCTCGAAAGCCTCGGCAAGCTGGCGGCGGTCACCCCGGGCGATACGATCAGCTCGGAAGAAGTCTGGTCGCTGACGCCGGACGTCGCGGCGCCGGATGCGTCCGACGAAAACGCAATGAACGAAATCATTGCAAAATACATCGAAAAATAGCCCGGTTTCTGTTTTTGCAGGCGGGCCGTATCTGATAAAAGACGGCGGTGCTGAAACCGCCGCCTTTTGCATATCGTTTGATGAACGCAGCACAAAGCGCATATCAGAAGGCAATATTTACCGTTTGTTATTGATTTAACCTGTGCAATGTGCTATAATAAAAGCGTACCGAACAGAATCTCAGTCGGCCCCGGCGCAGTCCGGCATAATTATTGAAGGAGAGATTCCTATGATCAAATGCATCGTCGGCCTCAAAGGCTCCGGCAAAACCAAACAACTGATTCAAATGGTCAACGAGACCGTTCAAAATGAGCATGGCAGCGTGATCTGCATTGAAAAATCGCAGAAGCTGACCTATGACATCAATCATCACTGCCGCCTGATCGACACCGTCGATTATGCAATCACCGGGTTTGAAGGCTTTTACGGCTTCATCTGTGGTCTTTTCGCCCAGAACTACGATATCAGCACCATTTTCGTCGACAGCCTCTTCAAAATCACGGGCAGCGAAGACCCCGCGGCGACGAAACAGTTCTTTGAAAAGCTCGATGCTTTCTCCAAGAAGACCAACATCAGCTTCATCATCACAATCAGCGCAGAACTTGACGCCCTGCCGGAAATCGTGAAACTCTACCTCTAAGCCAACCATCAGAGAAAAGCCGGGGCATCCTGCCTCGGCTCTTCTTGCTTTGTTTTAGGTTGGGCTGAATCGGAAAGAAAGGAATCAATTCAAATGTCAGAATCAGCCAATTCCATCCGCATTACGCAGACTGCGGCGACGGCCGCGGCACTGCTTGGATTTGAGGCGCCGCAGGGCGCCGATGTGCCGGAATCCATTGTCCTGCATGCCGCTGAACGGGTGTTTCACGGAAAGAAAGCGGAACGCCTGCTTCTCTATAACCCGGATGCCGTCGCGCTGTGGCTCTATCAGAAATATACGGCGCAGTTTGAACCGGTTCTGCTTCATACGCAGCTGGATCTCCCGGTGCGGAGCGTCATGCCGTCGGTGACGCCGGTCTGCTTTGCCTCGATGTACGCCGGGGTGACGCCGGATGTTCACGGGATTCAGGCGTATGTCAAACCGGTGCTGCGCGTACAGACGCTGTTTGATGCGGCGCTCGCCGCCGGGAAACGACCCGCCATTGTCTCCACGGCCGGCGACAGCATTTCCAAAATCTTTCTGGAACGCCGAATGGATTATTTTATCTACGATACACCGGATGAATGCAACGCCAAAGCGGTCGAGCTCATGCAGCAGGACGAACACGATTTGATCACCGTCTACAACGGCAATTATGACGGCACCATGCACCGGTTTGGTCCGGAATCGCCGGAAGCACTGGCGGCGCTGGATCACAACGCCAACGCCTTTGCCGTACTGGCTGACGCCGCAGCGAAAGCGTGGGCAGGCCGCCGGTATGGGATCGCTTTCCTGCCGGATCACGGCTGCCATGAAATCGACGGCGGCTGCGGAAGCCACGGGCTGGATATGCCGGAAGATATGAACATCATCCACTTCTACGGCTTCCATACGCCGGAGAAAAACTGAATTGGGAGCTATGATGCAGAGCTGTACCTTTGCGGCGTTCGCGGATCCGCACTATGCGCAGCGCGACCCGCACATCGGCCGCTTCTACCGGCAGTCGCCGGAAAAACTCCGGCAGTGCCTTCCGGCATTTTCCGCGCCGGACGTCGACTTTGTCGTCTGTCTGGGCGACTTGGTTGACGGCACGCGTGCAGACGCCGAAGAAATGGCTGCCCTTGCAAAAGAAGCGGGAAAGCCCGTCTGCTATGCGGCTGGCAACCATGACCTGGCGGCGCTCCCGCGAGAAACGCTGCAAAACATCTTCGACTGGCCGGATCCAAACGGATATTATGCGTTTACGGTGAACGGCATCCGTTTTCTCGTGCTGGATACCAACCACGACGGCGATTCCGACCGTCTGCCGCCGTGGGATGTGACGTCGATTGACGCACGCCAGCTGGCATGGCTGCGCGCGCAGCTGGCGGACCCGAAACCAACCGTCGTTTTTGCCCATGCAAATTTGGACGACCGCCGCAGGCCGGACGGCACCCGTGATCCGCATGTGATTGTGAATCACGCAGAAGTGCGCTCGATTCTGGAAGCGAGCGGGCAGGTGCATCTGGTGGTGCAGGGGCATTGCCATGCCGGCGCATGCACCCATCAGAACGGCATTGAATATCTGACGCTTCGCGCCATGGTGCAGGGTCTGTCAGAGAACGATGCCGCGATCATCACCGTGCGATCAGACGGCACGCATACGGTTCGGCGCCTGTTCGGCGAAGCATAGCCACAAACAAGAGATCAAAAAGAGGGGCATCAGCCCCTCTTTTTTTATATGCCAATGCCGTCCGACACCGATTGCAGAACGCCTTGGCTGATGCGGTTCAAAAGCGTTGCCAGCGTTTCCGGCGCATCCGTCATGCCGTTTTGAATCCAAAGCTGAATCAGACTGACGCTCCCGGTCGCGATAAAGGTGTACAGCTGATTCAGCGTGCCGCTGTCAACCGACGGGATCTGTGTGTGCCATTCTTCCATGCATTTGTCGCGGGCGATATCGACGATCCGGCGGAGAAAAACCTTATCGCCGTATTCGCTGAAGAGAATGCGGCAGAGATCCTCGTTCTTCGCAATCAAGCCGAATAACTCCAGCAGAAGCGCAGAGAGCGCACCGGAACGCAGCGATGTCACCGCAAGAGAACGGGCCAGTTCTTCATAGAGCTCGTTCTCAATCTGCTGAAGCAGGTCGTGCGGGCAGCTGAAATGGGCATAAAACGTCCCGCGGTTGATGTCGGCGAGCGCGCAGATTTCTTTGACGGTAATTTTTTCAATCGGGCGGGTCTGCATGAGCTCCAGAAGGCTTTGACGAAGCGCCAGCCGCGTATAGCGAACCCGGCGGTCTGCTTTTTTGTTTGAATCCATGCGTTTTGTCACCTCACAAAATAAATTTACATTTGGACACGGGAGATAATAGACACGAAACGCGCCAGGTG
>CAJLFQ010000095.1 GCA_905205975.1 uncultured Eubacteriales bacterium
GATCAGTTTCCGGCAAGGGATGACTGGGTGACCGTCAAAACACTTGCCGAAAGAGCCTTGGGCAAACGCGAATCCGGCGGCGTTTACTTTGCAGCAGACGGCTATTTGATCGAAAAATTTGTCAGCTTTGATCAGGCACAGTTTCAGAAAAATATATCGGCTGTCGCCGCGTTTGCCGATTCGCTTGCCGCTTCCGGCATTCCTGTCCGAACCATGCTGGTTCCAACTGCTTCCGAAATACTCTCCGCACGGCTGCCTGCCTTTGCGCCCCGAATCAATCAGGCAGACTTGATTCAGACGGCTGCCGAGCATCTGCCCGGTCTTGTCGATGTGCGGGAAGCATTGCTCCGCCATGCGGACGAGCCCATTTTCTATCGAACAGACCATCATTTCACCAGCCTTGGCGCCTATGAATGCTACTGCGTCTGGAAGGCTGCAAAAGGCGAAACTGCCGATCCCCTCTCCGCCTGGCAGAGCGAGATTCTGACCAGCCGTTTCCGCGGAACAACGTATGCAAAAGTCAACGACCCGTTTGCGGCCTATGACACCATCACGGCATATGTGAAAACATTGCGGCACCACGTCGTTTATCAGGGCGGCGCGATGGAATCCAATTCGATTTTCGCACGCGACAAGCTGACCTCCAGCGACCCATATGCCGTTTTTCTGAACGGCAACCAGGCATCGACCGTCGTATCTGGCGGCGGAAACGGCCGGCTTCTGATCGTCAAAGACTCGTACGCCAACACGTTCGCTCAATTCGTCGTCGATGAATACGAAGAAACACACCTCATTGATCTGCGTTTCTTTCACGCCTCCGTCTCCGACTATGTCCGTGAACATGGCATCACAGAAGTCCTCGTTTTGTACAACCTCCCGAATTTTACAAGCGACAAAGACGCCGGATCGCTGCGCTGAAGCCTTCCGCTTGCTTTTTCTTCTGCGTTGTGCTATGATAAAAGGCAGTTCACGGGTCATCCGCGAATATGCTCATGCACCATGCGAAAGGAACCTTCTCATGTCCTCCATTTTTCCCGATGCGCACGCCGGCGTCGTTGTCTGTGACGGCCGCCCGGCTGATGTTTCCGGCCGGTTGGCCAAAGAAATCGCCGTCTACGATTTGCTCGATTCACTGGGCGTCGCTTATCGCCGCGTGGATCACGAGGCGATTTTCACCGCGGAAGGCTGCGCCTGGGTCAAGCAGCTGCTCGGCATTCCGATCTGCAAAAACCTCTTTCTGACCGATCGCTGCCGGACAACCGATTACCTGCTACTGATGCCCGGCGAAAAACGGTTTTCCACGCGGGAATTCTCTCACCTGATCGGCTCATCCCGGCTGAGCTTCGCCCCGGAAGAAGACCTGCTGCGTCTGCTCGATCTGACACCCGGCAGCGTCTCGGTTCTCGGCCTGATGAACGACCGCGACAACCGCGTCACGCTCTACATCGATGACGACGTGCTGGCGTATGACGGATTCGGCTGTCACCCCTGCATCAACACATCGTCGCTCCGGTTTTCAACGGACGACCTCCTGCACCGGATTCTCCCGGCGCTGCACCACGATTTCCACACCGTCCACTTGACGGGCGCATGACAAAAAGAGAGGCGTATGCCTCTCTTTTTTGCCGTTGTCTGTGATGGCCCGGTATACATAGGTTGTTCCGTTTTTCCATAGAATAAGGTGTAAACGTGATGTAAAAATGATCTTTGGGACGGTGATCTGTTTGTTTGCCAAACGCTGGCCGAAATTCTGGACATTTGCCCTCTGTGCGGCGATTCCGCTCGCTGCGGGCGGGCTTTCCGCCCTTCTGACGCGCGGCAGCATGGACGATTTTGCCGCGCTGAACCAGCCTCCGCTCGCGCCGCCGGGGTGGCTTTTCCCCATCGTGTGGACAATTCTCTTCATTTTGATGGGAACTGCCTCGTATCTGGTTGTGACGGCGCCAACAAGCCCGCAGGCTGACGTCGGGCAGTCGCTCTGGCTGTACGGCATGCAGCTGGGCGTCAACTTTTTCTGGAGCATTTTCTTTTTCTGCCTGTCGCTCTATCTGTTCTCGTTTTTCTGGCTGCTCTTGTTATGGGGGCTGATTCTGGCGACGCTCCTCCTGTTTGCCCGGATTTCAAAACCTGCCGGTCTCCTCTTGATCCCTTATCTCGTCTGGGTGACGTTTGCCGGATATCTGAACCTTGGGATCTATCTGCTGAACTGAGCATCAGAACGCGCTCCGTCTGCCGTTTTTCCTGCCGGACGGCCTTCAATTAAAGCAACTGCATCAACCCGCAAACCCGGAAAAAGAGGCGGCCGCTGCCATCTTTTTCCGGGTTTCGTCAAATGCGGGGTTTCAGAAACCTTGACATCGGTTCCATCGCGCAGTATAATAGAACAAAATGATGCTGGACATTTCTTTTTTTCTGTGTTCGGCACATTCTCCTCGCAATTCAAATTCATTTTTCGATAAGGTGGGATGTTCATGTCTGTACAGGAAGTACAGCAGAGTGCCTATATTGTCCAGAAGCGGCCGGCTGCAAAGCAGATTCTGGATGCGCTCCTTGCAAAATATGCGTATGCTTCCGTCCTCGTGACGGACTGCATCGGCAAGAACTACCGGGTCGGCAGAAGCGGCATTGCCATTTCGCAGGACAACAGCTTCGGCGGCAAGGGCATGGTTGTGAAAGTTTACGACGGCCGCGGGTATGCGGAATACAGCTCCAATGAAATCACGGAATCGCGCGTTGACGAGATCGTCGCAGAGATCGAACGCCGTCTGGTTCCGCTGACCACCTCTCTGCCGCACGGGTTGGAAGAAAGCACCTATCGCCAGCTGCAGGACGAGCCGTGCACCTTCCGCAAAGCCAGCACATACAAACTGCATCCGACTGCGGTCGGCGACCGGAAAATCATCGAAACGCTGACCGCCATCCGTGAGAAGACGCTGGCCAGCAGAAGCGAACTGATCGACTCCGTCGTCGGCGTCAGTTATCAGGAATACCACAAGCTGTTCCTGTCTGCCAACCGCGACATGGAGCAGTCTGTCCTTTGGGTCTGCGGCTTCATCAACGCCGTCGCCTGCCGCGGCGAACGTGTGGAAAACGCCTTCAAAGGGTTTTCCAACCTCGGCGGCATGGAGCTGCTTGCGCAAATGGAAGCCAACAGCTCCGCCATTGCCGATACGGCTGCTGCGCTGCTGGACGCCGAACCGATTGAACCCGGCACATATACCTGCATCTGCGATCCGGATGTGACGGGCATGATCGTCCACGAGGCATTTGGCCACGGCGTTGAAATGGATATGTTTGTGAAAGACCGTGCGCTGGCGCAAACCTATGTCGGCAAACAGGTCGCCTCCCCGCTCATCACCATGCACGACGGCTGCGCCGTTCCGGAAGTGGCGACCTATTTCTTTGACGATGAAGGCACCCTCTCACACGATACGGTGATCATCGACCACGGGATTCTTCAGCGCGGCATCAGCGATGCGCAGTCTGCCATGCATTTGGGCACCGAGCCGACCGGCAACGGCCGCCGCGAAAGCTACGAGCGCAAAGCCTATACCCGCATGACCAACACCTATTTTGAACCCGGTCAGGACAAGCTGGCAGATATGATCGCCTCTGTCGACTACGGGATGTATCTCGAACAGCCGAGCTCCGGCATGGAAGACCCGAAAAACTGGGGCATCCAGTGCATGGTCAGCATCGCCCGCGAAATCCGCAACGGCAAACTGACCGGCCGGATTTTTTCGCCCATCGTGCTGACCGGATATGTGCCGGATCTGCTGAAATCCATCTCCATGGTCAGCGACACACTTGCTTTGGGCGGCTGCGGCGCCTGCGGCAAGGGCTACAAGGAATGGGTCAAGGTCTCGGACGGCGGGCCGTACATCAAAGCAAAGATTCGTTTGGGTTGAGGTGATTACCATGAATGACATACTGCATACGATTCAGGAAGCCCTGACAGAAGCCGGGATCTCCACTTGGCGGATTCAGCAGAACGAGGTCACATCGGCCGAGCTGTTCTTCATCCGCCGCAGGCTGGATATGCGCCGGATGAAGGAGACGGTCAAATACCCCGTGACCGTTTATCACGCCTTTACCAAAGACGGCAAAGCCTATCTCGGTTCCTCCGAGACAACCATTCTGCCCGCGCAGTCCAAAGAAGAAATTCTGACCGCTCTGCGTGAAGCGGATTACGCCGCGTCGTTTGTCGCCAACCCAACCTACACACTGCCGGAAAAACTGGTCCGTGAGCCTGTTGAAATGCCCAGTGACCTGTCTGCGCTGCCCGTCGAAGCCGCCGCCATGCGGATGGCAGAGGCGCTGTTCGCCGCGGATACCGATTCCCGCGGCTTCATCAACTCGGCGGAGATCTTCGCCGTCAAAACGTCGTCGCACCTGCTGACCTCTTGGGGAACGGACGCCGCCTACACGAAATACGGTGTCCGCGGTGAGTTTGTCGTTCAGTGCAAGGAACCGGAAGACGTTGAAATTTACCACAATTTCGCCTATGACAGCCTGCAATGCGGTGCGCTGACCGCGCTGGCGAAGAACGCGCTGGCGCAGGTCGCTGACCGCGCCGCAGCAAAGATGGCCCTGCCCTCGGGCGCCTATCGTCTGATCCTGTCGGACAAGCATTTGGAAGAGCTGCTGTCTTATTTCACCAGCCGCACCAGCGTCCAGATGGTCTATCCGGGCTATTCCCCCTGGAAGGTCGGAAGCGACGTTCAGGGCACGCTGGACGGCGGCGAACCGATTCAGCTGACACTGCATGCGACGCTGCCCTTCAGCGCGGAAGGGATCCCCATGCAGGACAGAACCGTCATCGAAAACGGAACCGTCTGTCTGCTGCACGGCGATGCACGGCTTTCCTCCTACCTCGGTGTGCCGGCAACGGGCACATACCGCGCCATGCAGTGCGGCAACGGCACCGTTTCGTTTGCATCGATGAAAGAAGAGCCCTATCTCTATCCCGTGACCTTCTCGGATTTCCAGATGGATCCGATGAACGGCCACTTCGGCGGAGAAATCCGGCTCGCCTACTATTTTGACGGCGAACAGACGCATATCATCACCGGCGGCTCTGTCAACGGCAGCATCACTGACTGCGCCGGTCAGCTGCGGTTCTCCCTGGAACGCTATGACAGCGAATCCTACCACGGGCCGTTTGCCGTCTCGATTCCGAACGTCAAAGTTGCAGGAACCGTTTAATGCCGCTTGACCAAATTCTTCAATTCAATAAAGTGACTCACATGGGGTATGAATCATGAAACAGCTGAATCTTCAGAAGCTGGAAGCAAACCTTGACCAGCGCATGCATCAGAATCTCGACGCCTGCAAAATCGGCGGCGCATCCGTGTATGTCCACCAGGACGGCCAGCCGGACTTCATCCGCTGCTACGGCAAAACGAACACTGACACGGGCGAGGCCATGAACCAAAACGTCACGTTCCGTCTCGCTTCCATGACCAAGCCGATCACGGCCGCTGCCGTCCTGCTGCAAGTGCAGCGCGGTCTGCTGGATCTGTCTGCGCCGGTGGAAACGTATCTGCCCGCCTTTGCCAACAAGATGGTCGGCAGAGAGCAGGACGGCAAAGTCGTCCCTGACCATCCAGTCAAGGAACCGGTGCGTGTTTTTCACCTGCTGACCCATACCAGCGGCGTCATGGCGGCTGATTTTGTCGGTCTGAACCAGCCCATCCCGCGGGAATGCATGTCCTCTCTCGCGGGCGTCGTGGACTACATCGGCGCGCATGTGCTCCTGTCCAACGACCCGATGGGCAACTCGCTGTACAGCCCCTGCTCTGCGTTCGACGTTGCGGCTCGTCTGGTCGAAATCACGTCCGGTTTGCCGTATGAAGTTTTCCTGCGCCGGAACCTGTTTGACCCGCTCGATATGCCGGATACG
>CAJLFQ010000096.1 GCA_905205975.1 uncultured Eubacteriales bacterium
TTCCTATTGGTATCCGGCGCAGGACAGACCGCTTTCCAATACCATCTACAACGCCGGATATGACGTTGACCGTGTGGATTTAGCCGATAGGATCGTGTATCTAACGAAAGCCGCATACTTGAACGAACACCCCGCACCGTGCGTTTACAGGACGCATGGTGCGGGGCGTTTTTGCGTTTTCAGCGGTTTTAGGCGGGATATTCGATGCCCTATACGCAGGACGCACCTTTACACTTCACGGAATCGGACGATAACCAGCTAAACCGCAAAAGGTCACGCGAAGCCGCGCACCGGCTGTGCTGTGCCGTGAATCGCGGAACGATGCAATTCATACGCACAGACGGCAGATTCTTCACGAATCCGGCAAGCATTGGTTTTTCCCGCTTGATTCTAAGCCCTTTTTCTCCGAAAATCACTGCAAATTCAGCACGTTCGCAAAGTGTTTACAGTTTCATTTGAAAAACCATCTTGACAATATTCATCGGAGGTCGAAGCGTGGAGATGCACCGCGTGAAAGACCGATTGCCGGATGAGGTCGAAGTGTGGAGATGCGACATATGGGGCAGAGGGTTTGCCTTGGCAGATGTTAGGCGTGCGTTGGCGGAACGATGAATGTTTGGTATGCCTCGGTGGATGGGTGAACGTTTGGTATACCTCAGCAGAACCCCAATGTTCCACCTCATCCGGCGAAAGCAATTTTCGCAGAAAATTGCTTTCGCCACCTTCCCCTGCATAGGGGAAGGCTCAGGAACCTCCCCGGTGCATTTCCTCCGCCCGCAGCGGGAAACCAGAAGTGGAAACAGCGGCATGGAACGATCCCCTTCGCCCGCAGCGGAAACAGCACGTCTGCGGCAAGCCTTCCCCTGAGGAGGGGAAGGTGGGTGAGCGAAGCGAACCCGGATGAGGTCGAACTTTTGAAGTGCGCCAACGAAAACCGTTTGCAGCAAGCGTCGAACTTCTGAAATGCACCAACGCAGACCGTTTGCAGCAAGCGTTGGGCTTCGGGGATGCGACGACGAAAACCAATTTGCGGCGAGTGCCTGAGCGCCGGCAATGCCCAAAGCAGAAACAAAAGAAGCGGAACGCACAGCGTTCCGCTTCTTTTTCACAAATATACAATTCGCCTTCTGACAAACAGAAAATGCGCCTTTTTGAGGCATGCCTTGTCTGATTTACGGCCGTCCGGCACATTTTCAGCGCCGCGGAGATCATTCCGGCTCCGCGTTCAGCGATGTTACTCGCTCAGATCCCAAAGCTTCCGCACGGGCGACTGGTCGCCGGGGAGAACGGACAGGCCGATCTGTTCAATGCCGTCCTGCCATTTATCGCGTCCGTTGTAGTAGATGCGCAGATCGCCGCCGAAGCGGACGAGATCGAGCTGATAGACGAATTCGCTCTTCCAGCCGCCGTCATGGGTCGGGGCAAGAATCGGATTATACGGCGCTTCCGTCCATTCAATGCCGTCGGCGCTGCGCAGGACGTTGATGGCCGAATGCTGATAGCCGTTTTCGTCGTTGTAGATGGAGTTGTACAGCGCGACAAATTCATCGCCGCAGCCGAAAACCTTGATGGCGCCGGCGCCGAGGTTCCGGTAGGGAATCGACAGATCCGGTGCGAGGATCGGCCGACCGTGTTTGACAAAGGGGCCGAGCGGCGAGGCGGCATCGGCGAAGCTGATGTATTTCGGCTCTTCATAGCCGCATTTATCGAGCTTGACGGTGCCTGCGCTGTAATAGAGGCGGTAATGGTTGGTGCCGAGCTTGACGACGCAGGGGTTGCGCGCTTCGATGGCGGTGTAGCCGATGGGGTCATATTCCCGTTCCCAAGGCAGTTCCGGCGTCAGCACGACGGTCGGTTCGCTCCACGTTTCAAAATCGCGTGTCGTCCGGGCGCAGATGATGTTGTTTGCCTGATACTGGCTGAAAAGCGCCTCATCCGTGATGCAGGTATAGTAGAGGATCCAGTCTTTCCCGTCGTGGAAGAGGAAAGAGGGGTTCACGCGCCACGGCCATTTCTGGCGGAGCTGCCAGCGGATCCCATCCTCTGAGACGAGGTGATGATAGAAGGGCTGAAAGTCCTTATAGAACCCGTGGTAAAATGCGTGCCACTGATCGTCAAATTCGCCGGGGATCAGAATCTGCGGGTCGCCGATGGCATAACCGGCTTCCGGCGTTTCAAAGTAGCCGATGACGGGGTTCTGCGGGGCATCCTGCCAGTTTTCCGCCTGCCAGCGCGGAAAATCCTGTGCGGAAAAAGACATCGATATACGCTCCTGTCTTTCAGTTTATTCCGGAAGCATCCGGTTGAAAATCTTCATGAACGAGGGCTGCGCCGAAAACGCATAGTTGACGCAGAGGAAGTCGGTGGCGCCGTGTTCTTTTGCGAAATCGACGATGTTGAGCGACGGCTTGTTTGTGCCGTTGAACTCGCGGGGGTCGATGACGTAGATCTCTTCAAAGTGATCGGTCAGGAAGGGGACGAGCGCATTGCCGTAGGATTCCTTTGTGACGATCAGCACGCGGCCGTTCTTGACCGTGTCGCTCACGATGTGGGAAACCGGGTTGTCGCCCCAGATGAACATCATGTATTTGACGCTCTTCTTCTGCTTGGCCATATAGGCCGGGTCGGCGATGACGGTGCGCTGCGAGCCGTTGGTCAGCGTCGCATCGCGGTAGACGGTCATAACCGACGGGTTCAGCGGCATGAAGTATTCGACGGTGTCGGGGTTGTTGAGCAGCTTTTCGCTCTGCGGGTATTTCTTCGTATAGCTGTACATCGTACCGACGAAGTCCGCGACGCTGCCGGTCTGGTATTCGGAGAGCTCATGCGGCGTCAGTCCGGCGGCCTGACAGAAGGCGCGATAGCCGTAGTAAGCGCCGCGCTGCGTCCAGTGGTGGTCGGTGCGGAAGTAGATGTATTCATCCCGGTGCGCATAGAGCGACGACCAGGTGTCCACCGGGGCAATGCCGACGTCAAGGTGCGAATAGGCGTAGTTCATCGCGCGGAGCTGCGAGCGGATCCCCGCCTGATATTTGGCGGGCGCGTTGAATTCGATGGACGTCGGGCAGAACATTGCGTAAACCTGCACGTCCGGCAGGGCCTTGTTCAGCTTGTTGATGGAGTCGGCGTAGAATTCGAGCGACGAATCGACGCCGTAGTAATGCTCCATGGCGGCGTTGCCGATCATGAGGATGGCGCCGGCATCGGATACTTCGCCGTCGGACGAGGGGGCGCCCGGATTCGGATGCGTGACCTCGACCCATGACGTCATCAGCGTCGTCGCCGGGGTGGTGACGGTTGGCGTCGTTTCTGTCGGGGCGGTGACGTCAGACGTGCCGGACGGCGTCGTTTCCGGCGGCGTCGTCGGCGTGGAAACGGGGGCGGTGGTCTGCGCGGTCGTCTCGTCAAAATCGATCAGGGAGCCGCCGTGTTCCCAGTCTTTATCCGGGTCGATCAGAATGCTGGACTCGCCGCCGAAGTGGATGGCGTAAAGCCCGTTGATCCAGCGGCTGGAATTGAGCAGCTTCTCGCGGAACGGGAAGGTGTCGGCGTAATAGGTTTCAAATCCGGAGCCGAAATCGCCGCTCAGGACGGAACGGAGCGACAGCGCAGGCATAGTGGCCAGCTCGCGCTGTTCATCGTCTGACACGGTGGCATCGGTGTCGAATGCGGAGTAGAAAAACAACGCATAAATCGGCAGCAGAAATGCGATGATGATGGCTGCATACCATTTTTTCATAACGATACCCTTTCTGAATATGCCCTTTCTGAAACGATCAGAACCGGAAGTAGAGGAACGGATTGTAGGAGTTGGTGATCATGACGATGGTGCAGACGGTCATGACGACGGTGTTGAACGCAAGACGGAGCGCCATGGAAATGTTGCGGAGCGGCCCGCCGGCGTGGATCAGCCCAAGGTGAATCGAACGGACATAGCGGCCGATCGGCAGTGACGCCAGCACGCAGACAACGAGCAGCAGCGAGTTGTTTTCGAGCAGCGTGAGGGAAAGCGTGCTGACGGCGGAACCGCCGCCGAAGATGCGGCCGAAGAACGCGCCGAGCGCGGACAGATTTTCAAAGTAGAAGAGCGCCCAGCCCATCAGCACGAAAAAGAGCGCCAGCAGGTGGTTCAGCACGCGCGGCATCTTTTTGATCAGCTTGGCGAACACGAACTTTTCCAGCGCCAGCAGAACGAAGAAATACAGCCCCCAGAGGATGAAGTTCCAGCTGGCGCCGTGCCAGAAGCCCGTCAGGAACCAGACGATGAAGAGGTTCAGCAGCTGACGGCCCTTTCCCTTGCGGTTGCCGCCGAGGGGGATATAGACGTAGTCGCGGAACCATGTGGAGAGCGAAATGTGCCAGCGGCGCCAGAAATCCGTGATGGAGGAGCAGATATAAGGATAGTCGAAATTTTCCTTGAAGTGGAAGCCCAGCATCCTGCCGAGGCCGATGGCCATGTCGGAATAGCCGGAAAAGTCAAAGTAGATCTGGAAGGCGAACAGAATCAGACCGAGCCAGCCGCCCAGCACGGAAGCATCCGTCCCTTTGAGGAGCTTGTCCGCCGCGCTGCCGCAGTAGTTGGCGAGCAACAGCTTTTTGGCCAGACCGACGGCAAAACGCGTGATGCCGACGACAAAGTCCTCAGCGGTCGTTTTGCGGCGGACGATTTCGTTCTGAACGTCAACATACCGGACGATCGGTCCGGCAATGAGCTGCGGAAAGAGCGAGACATACAGCAGAAAATCGGCGTAGGAGCGCTGAACGTTTGCTTCGCCGCGGTAAACGTCAATGGTGTAGGACATGGCCTGGAAGGTGTAGAAGGAGATGCCGATGGGCATCGCGATCTGGAAGCCGGGCAGGCGCACGCCGGGGATGCGGTTCAGGTTGGAGAGGAAGAAGCCGGTGTACTTGAAAAAGACGAGGAACGCAAGACTGGCGACGACGGAAACAGCCAGCCAGCGCTTCTGCACCGTCTGATCCTTTGCGGCGGCAATGCGCAGGCCGCAGAAGTAGTTGGCAAACGCCGTGAACATCATCAGCAGCACGCAGACCGGGTCGCCCCAGGCATAAAACACGAGGCTCATCAGGAGCAGCGCTATATTTTTTGCGCGGAGCGTCGGCATCAGGAAATAAAGCCCCAGACAAACGGGGAAAAAAACGTATAAAAAGGTCGGCGTTGAAAAAACCATAAAGATAGACTCCGTTTCGAGCGGCCGGATTGCAGCGAGGCATACAGTTGAACCGCCAGAGAAACCGGCGAAATCGGCAGGCATACCGGGCGAAAAAACACAGCGCGTACAGTTGGGTTCCGGG
>CAJLFQ010000097.1 GCA_905205975.1 uncultured Eubacteriales bacterium
GAATTTTCTGCATCGATAGTCGGATGCAACCGGTCCGCGATAATAACAAAGCATCGCTTCACGCGGCGAGCGATCTGCCCACGCGCAGTATTCACAAACGTGTGGATGGTCTTTGCTGAAAAGCTTCATGAGATGCGTCACATTCCTTCCTGACGGTTTGTGCCAATGCCAACAACGAACAGAAGTTCATGGCGGCGCGTCCTGAGAGTAGATGCCATCGGCATACCGGACGCGCTGTATTGAGTATACTATATTTTCTCGCAGAATGCAAGCAAAAAGTTTCGCCCGGATTCGTCAAGGGTCTTGACAAATCGACCAAATCGTATATAATATATATGGTATGGACAATGGCGTCTATATGGTGGGATTTGTCTCGCCATATAGGCGTTTTTTACTTTTTTAGAGGATACGAGGAGCTGATCACCATGGATGAATACCGCGAAGGCCGAGTTCGGATTCCATCCGGCTGTGCAATTTCCGGCATTTTTGCACGCGACGGCGTCGTCGTTTCCGGCGACGAAATCATCCGTTCGATCGCCGTGATGCGCGACCGCAGCAATGGCTTGGGCGGCGGTTTTGCCGGCTATGGCATTTATCCGCAATATCGTGAGTTTTATGCCTTACACGTCTTTTTTGACACCAATGAGACCCGGAAAGACTGTGAAGCATTTCTAGAACGCCATTTTGACATCATCAACCTCTCGAAAATCCCAACCAGAAAAATCCGAACGATTGTTGATGAACCGCTGATCTGGCGTTATTTTGTAGCGCCCCTGCCGACGAAGCTTGCCGACAGCCAGTTGGATGAACGGGAGTTTGTTGCCCGGTGTGTGATGCGCATCAATACGCAGATCGATGGTGCATATGTCTTTTCCTCCGGGAAAAACATGGGCGTTTTTAAGGGCGTCGGATATCCGGAAGATATTGGCGCCTATTACCGTTTGGATGAGTACGCGGGTTACTGCTTCACAGCACATGGCCGCTATCCAACCAATACCCCAGGCTGGTGGGGCGGCGCACATCCTTTTGCCCTGTTGGATTACACGGTCGTACATAACGGCGAGATTTCAAGTTATGACGCCAACCGCAGAGCGATTGAAATGCACGGTTACCAATGCACACTGTTGACGGATACTGAAGTCATTGCCTATATGATCGACTTCCTGAATCGCCGTCAAGGGCTCAGCATGACAGAGCTCGCCTCGGTGATTGCGGCGCCCTTCTGGCAGACGATTGAACGAATGCCGCCGGAAGAACGGAAGACATTGACGTATCTCCGCAATGTCTTTGCGTCTTACCTGATCACAGGCCCGTTCTCCATCCTGGTCGGTTTTGACGGCGGGCTGATGGCCTTGAATGACCGCTTAAAACTGCGGTCGATGGTTGCGGCTGAGAAAGCGAACCGTGTTTATTTTGCGAGCGAAGAAAGCGCGATTCGGGTTTTGGAACCAAATTTGGATCGTATCTGGTCGCCGCGCGGCGGTGAACCGGTGATCGTTACACTGGATCAGCCCCTTCAAAGGAGGCATCAATAACATATGACAACGGATTTCTACACATATCCTGAATTTGAAGTGGTTCGGAACGAACAGCGCTGTACGGCATGCCGCCTTTGCGAACGGCAATGTGCCAATGGCGTGCATATTTTCCAGGAATCCTCCGGCCGCATGACGGCAGACGAAACCAAATGCGTAAACTGCCATCGCTGTGTTGCATTCTGCCCAACCCATGCGATCAAAATTGTCAAGACGGATCAGTGTTTTCGGGCAAATGCAAACTGGTCTGATAAGACCATCAAGGAGGTCTTTTTACAGGCATCTACTGGCGGCGTGCTGCTCTCCAGCATGGGCAACCCGGAACCGCAGCCGGCTTATTTTGACCGGATCCTGATCAACGCCTCCCAAGTGACGAATCCATCCATTGACCCGCTCCGGGAACCAATGGAAACGCGCGTTTTTCTTGGGAAAAAACCGCACGAGATTCAAAGGGATGAAAACGGCAGAATTCGGTGCGAAATGGCGCCGCAGCTGGAGCTGGCTCTGCCTGTAATGTTCTCGGCAATGAGCTATGGCTCCATCAGCTACAATGCGCATGAAGCTTTGGCGCATGCTGCCTGCGCACTGGGAACCTGCTATAATACCGGCGAAGGCGGTCTGCATGAGGATTTCTACCCGTATGGTGCACGTACCATTGTGCAGGTTGCCTCCGGACGTTTCGGCGTCCACCCGGATTATTTGAACAGCGGCGCAGCGATTGAAATCAAAATGGGACAGGGCGCAAAACCGGGCATTGGCGGTCATCTGCCCGGCAGCAAAATTGTCGGAGACATTTCCAGAACCCGTATGATTCCGGAAGGCAGCGATGCGATCTCCCCTGCCCCCCACCACGATATTTATTCCATTGAAGACTTGCGCCAGCTGGTTTTCTCGCTGAAAGAGGCGACCAATTACACCAAACCGATCATTGTCAAAATTGCCGCCGTGCATAATATCAGTGCGATTGCCAGCGGCATTGCCAGAAGCGGCGCGGATATCATTGCAATCGACGGTTACCGCGGCGGTACAGGCGCTGCACCGACCAGAATTCGTGACAACGTTGGGATTCCGATTGAGTTGGCCTTAGCCAGCGTGGACGAACGTCTGCGGCAGGAAGGCATCCGGGATGAGGTTTCACTCGTTGTCGGCGGCTCCATTCGTTCCAGCGCAGACGTGTTCAAGGCCATTGCGCTGGGCGCGGACGCATGTTATATTGGGACAGCAGCCTTGCTGGCACTGGGATGTCACCTTTGCCGCGGCTGCCAGACCGGCAAGTGCAATTGGGGCATTGCAACGCAAAACCCGGAACTGGTCCGCAGGCTGGATCCCGAAATCGGATGCAGGCACTTGGTCAACCTTCTGACCGCTTGGAACCACGAGCTCAAAGAACTCATGGGCGGAGCTGGCATCAACTCCATTGAGGCGCTGCGGGGCAACCGCTTGATGCTCCGTGGTCTGGGTCTCAACGAAAAGGAACTGGAGATTCTGGGCATTCGCCATGCCGGCGAGTAGAAACAAGGTTTACACGCAACAGGAACAGTTGAATCACTTTGATAATTTGATAAAAGGATGGGTTACTTTCTATGCTGACAGCTATCGTTGGAACAAACTGGGGCGATGAGGGCAAGGGCCGTATGGTCGACCTGCTCTCACAGGATTATGAAATTGTCTGCCGTTATCAGGGCGGCAACAATGCCGGTCATACCGTTATCAATGAACGCGGCAAGTTTATCCTGAATCTTTTGCCGAGCGGTATTCTGCGTGACACAACGACCAATGTCATGGGCGCAGGAATGGTTGTGGATCTGCATCATCTGTGCGGCGAGCTGGATGCGCTGGCTGAAAAATCCATTGATATTACGCCGAAGCACCTGAAAATCAGCGATCGTGCGGTCATCTGTATGCCGTATCATCCCCTGCTGGATGTACTGGAAGAAGAACGGCTTGGCGCAAAACGCTTTGGATCGACGCGCCGCGGCATCGCTCCGGTTTACAGCGATAAATACATGAAAAAAGTGGTTCGCTTCGGCGATCTCTTCTCTCCGCGCCTCAAAGAAATCGTGACCGATCTGCTCGAATGGAAAAACCTGCTGATCACGGCCTATGGCCACGCACCGATTACGGTCGATGAAATCATGACCTATTTGGAACAGTATGGGAACCGTTTGAAGCCGTATGTCTGCGACACGACGGAGTTCTTGACAGAAGCGGTTGCAGCGGGCAAAAATGTGATGTTTGAAGCGCAGCTGGGCGCACTCCGTGATATCGATTACGGTATTTGCCCATACACCTCCTCCTCACCGACGCTGGCCGCTTACGCACCGATTGGCGCGGGCATTCCGGGCGCCAGACTGGATTCTGTTGTCGGCATTATGAAGGCATATTCTTCCTGCGTTGGCGAGGGCCCGTTCGTCTGCGAGATGGACGGCGAAGAAGCGCATGCGCTGCGCGAAGCCGGCGGCGAATACGGTGCTGCAACCGGCCGCCCGCGCCGGGTCGGCGGATTTGACGTTGTGGCTTCCCGCTATGGAGCGCAAATGCAGGGATGCACGGAAATCGCCCTGACGAAACTGGATGTCCTTTCCTATATGGAGCGGATCCCGGTTGTGACAGCCTACGAAATCGACGGCGTCAAAACAACGCACTTCCCGTATGGCGATGCCCTGCTCCGTGCAAAACCCGTTATTGAGTATCTGCCCGGCTTCCAGTGTGATATTTCTGATGCGCATACGCCGGACAGCCTGCCGGAAAACGCGCTTCGCTATGTACGCTACATCGAATCCGCGGTCGGCTGCAAAATCCGCTATGTGTCCTGCGGCGCCGAACGGGATCGCTATATTGATTTTGGTGCATAATTGCGCCGCACAGCAAACACGGTGCGCAGACGCAGCATACAACTTGGCATGCAAAGGATTGATCTTTTATGAAACTGGACGCTGCAAAGCTGGATTACCAACAGCTGAATGAGATGGTCCGCACCTGCGGAGATGAATTGATCGTCATAGAAAACTGCATAGGCCAGCGATTCATCGGTGCAGCACGCAAACACGGCACCATTGAAATCCACGGAACCCCCGGCAACGCACTGGCAGCCTACTTAGACGGTGCGGATGTCATCGTCTATGGCAATGCACAGGACGCTGTAGGCGATACCGCCAACGATGGACGGATTGTCGTTTTTGGTTCCGTCGGCGATGCTGCTGGATATGCCATGCGCGGCGGCGCGCTTTATGTCCGCGGCAATGCCGGTTATCGGGCCGGTGTTCATATGAAGGAATATGGCGATAAGCACCCGCTTATAGTCATTGGCGGCGGCGCAGGCAGCTTTTTAGGCGAATATCTGGCAGGCGGAACCATTCTCGTCCTGAATCTGGAACAGCAGCAGATGCCGCTCGGCGCCTTTACGGGAACGGGTATGCATGGCGGACGCATTTTTGTACGTTCAGCAGAGACGACAGCTGAAACGCTGTGCAATACGCTGTCCGAGACGCTTCCGGAACAAGTGACGGCTTCCTGCGCTTCGAAAGACGAAATTGCTTCGGTTTCTGAAGCGATCCGGATATTTTGTCAATTGTTTTCCGCCCCCTATCATGATATAATAAACAGTGGGTTTGTCTTGCTGACTCCCAATGCGCGAAACCCTTACAAGAAACTGTATGTCTTTAACTGATGGGTTGAGAAAGGAGTGTCATCATGTCAACTTCGGCGGCGCAAATTTCTGAATTTATCCGTGCGAACGACATCAAGTTTGTTCGCTTGGCGTTCTGCAATCTCT
>CAJLFQ010000098.1 GCA_905205975.1 uncultured Eubacteriales bacterium
GCGGGTTTGCACCGCTGCGGCTGGCTTTTTGCTGTTTATTCCGTTTTCCGCGGCTCAGGCGATTTCGACGACGGCGGCAACCGGGTAATGATCTGACAGCCAGATGCCTTCGACAGGTGCGTCCGGCAGAACGCGCGCCGCAGACGGATCGCAGGCAAAGTCGGTGAAAACATAGTCGATTTTCATCGGTGCATCCTTGCCGTAGCCGTGATAGGTATCACCCAGACCGGCTGTGGCATCGCAGACCGGCGCGCCGCAGACCGGTTTTGCCGTGAAGCATTTGATCTCTGCGTCATTCGGTTCGGCGTTCATGTCGCCGGTGATGATAAAGTGCAGCCCCTGTTCAGAGAGCCGCTGCAAAATCTGCGAAACGCCGAGCAGACGGGCGTTCCGGCCGACGTGATCCAAATGTGTATTCAGAAAAACAAACGGTTTTTCCAGTGCGCGATGGCAGAGTGTGGCCGCCGTATAGATGCGCGGACAGCCGCTCTGATCGCCGCCAAAGCTGGAACCGGGCACATCCGGCGTCAGCGACAGCCAGCGCGTTTCAAGGTTCAGCAGTTCAAACTGATCCCGGCGATATGCGACGACGGTGGATTCGCCGTGATAATCCGTATCGCGGCCGCAGCCGGCCACCGCGTAGCCGAGCGGCAGAAGCGTCTCGGTCAGGCTGGCACGCATACGGTCAGTCGCCTCCTGAAAGCCGATCAGATCCGGCTTTTCACGTTGGAGCATTTCATAGATCCGCGGGGCGCGGTGCTGGAAGGTCGTCAAGCGTTTGGCGACCGGGTCATCGTCACAGGAGAGGTTGAAGGTCATCACTTTCAGGCGGATGGACATGATACTCGCTTCCTTTCAGTTTGAGCAGTTTGAAATATCGCTGGCGGCATCACCGCAGAATTTTGCGGATTGCAAAGCATTGCAGCCGTTTCGGGCATACGTTCAGCAGGAGGAGCAGGCCATTGCGGTTAATGCCGTATGCAAATGCAGGATGTTTTTTCCGGAGAATCTCGCCGACCTTTTCGGCGATTTTTTCCGGCGGGATGCTGCGGGCTTCCACGCTGTCCACAATTTGCCGGAAGCGCGCGGCGTTGCAGCGATAGAGCTTGGTGTGTTCGCAGAATGCCTCCAATGCACAGGTCGACGCGCCGAGCATATCGGTCTGTACGGCGCCGGCGCGCAGGACGGAGACATGGATGCCAAGGAGCTGCAATTCCATCCGGAGCGCATACGCATACTTGTCAAGCGCGGCTTTGGTCACGCCGTAGATGCCTGTAAATGGCAGGGGATCCAGCGGCGCCAGTTCGCTGGTCATCAGCAGGATGCGGCTGCCTGCATGGAGGAGCGGCAGAAATGCGCGGTTGACCAGAAAAGCCGCCCGCAGGTTGACATGGAAAATCTGTGCGAAGTCTTCCGGCGTCATTTCAACGAGCGAGTCGAGCCGGTACATCCCGGCGAAGTGGATGACCGCCGATATGTCACCGGTGCTGGCGCCAACCGTTTTTACGGCGTCGGCGACGCTGGATGCATCCGTCAGGTCAACCGTGACCGGGATGATGTTTTTTCCGGGCGGACACGCTTTCCGGTCGAGTGCAAAGACGCGCCAGCCTTGTCCCGCCAGCATTCGGACGGTCGCCTGTCCCATTCCGCCGGCAGCGCCGGTCACAACGGCATACGGCATGAAGGGTTCCTCCCTTTCAAGTGATTTGAAGGTCGTTTATCAGAAACGGCGCCCGCTGTTTGAGAAAAGCAGGGCGCCGTTTTCGGTTATGGTTTGGATATGGGTTTGATTATGGATGGTTCGGATGCGTCTTTTGACGCGCCTATCCGTAGACCGAATCGGCTCAGAACGCAGTTTTTTCTTTGAGGTACTCTTTCAGTTCGGCAATCGGAATCCGAATCTGCTCCATCGTGTCGCGGTCGCGGACAGTGACGCAGCCGTCGTTTTCAGAGTCGAAATCGTAGGTGATGCAGAACGGCGTACCGATTTCATCCTGACGACGGTAACGCTTGCCGATAGAACCGGCATCATCGAAGTCAACCGAGAAGTCTTTGGCCAGCAGGTCGAGCACCTCGCCGGCTTTTTCAGAGAGCTTCTTGGACAGCGGCAGAATGGCTGCTTTGTACGGCGCCAGCGCCGGATGCAGGTGCAGGACGACGCGGACATCGCCTTCGGAAATTTCTTCTTCGTCATAAGCGTCGCAGAGGAAGGCCAGTGCAGCGCGGTCTGCGCCGAGCGACGGTTCAATGACGTACGGAATGTATTTTTTGTTTTCTTCCTGATCGAAATAGTCCATTTCGACGCCGGAATGTTCCTGATGGGCTTTCAGGTCGTAGTCGGTACGGTCGGCAACGCCCCAGAGCTCACCCCAGCCGAACGGGAAGAGGAATTCAAAGTCCGTCGTCGCCTTGGAGTAGTGGGAGAGCTCTTCTTTGGCATGGTCGCGCAGGCGCAGGTTTTCTTCTTTCATGCCGAGGGACAGCAGCCAATCGCGGCAGTATCCGCGCCAGAAGGCGAACCATTCAAGGTCGGTGTCCGGTTTGCAGAAGAATTCAAGCTCCATCTGTTCAAATTCACGCGTACGGAACGTGAAGTTGCCCGGCGTGATTTCGTTGCGGAAGCTCTTGCCAATTTGGCAGACGCCGAACGGGATCTTGCGGCGGGTGCTGCGGGCGATGTTCTTGAAGTTGACGAAAATGCCCTGTGCCGTTTCCGGACGGAGGTAAACTTCGTTCTGGGATTCTTCGGTAACGCCCTGATGCGTTTTGAACATCATATTGAACTTACGGATCGGGGTGAACTCCGATTTGCCGCAGCCCGGGCAGGTGACGCCGTGTTCGGTGATGTAATCGGTCAGCTGGTCGTTCGTCATGGCTTCGATGGACATTTCGATGCCGTGTTCCGCATTCCAGGCTTCGATCAGCTTATCCGCACGGTGACGCATTTTGCAGTTTTTGCAGTCGATGAGCGGGTCGTTGAAGTTGACGACATGGCCGGAGGCAACCCACGTTTCGCGGTTCATCAGGATGGCGCAGTCAACGCCGACGTTGTAACGGCATTCCTGGACGAATTTCTTCCACCAGGCGCGTTTGACGTTGTTTTTGAATTCGACGCCGAGCGGGCCGTAGTCCCAGGTGTTGGCCAAGCCGCCGTAGATTTCGCTGCCGCTGAAAATGAAGCCTCTGTTTTTGCAGAGGGCGACAATTTTGTCCATGGTTTTCTCTGTGTTCAGCATTGTAAAATTCCTTTCGGATGAGATTTCAATTTCGTTTGTTATCCAGACCGGCGTTTGGAAGCCGGAGCAAATACGCTGGCGATGGGCGCTTTGAGACGCCACCTTATATTATACCGCAGAAATCCAACTTGTCAAGCCGATTTTGCCCATTTCAGGGAAAAGAAGCATTTTTGAAGGACAGAATCCATGCAAAAAGGTCGTTCTGACGGCTGGTCTGATGCAGTTCAGCGGCTGTGCCCGGGAACCACTACGCCCGGCAGATAAAATGCCGTACGCCGGTATCTTCGGCCAGCAGCAAGTCGGCTGCGTTGGCCGGGTAGAGGGTCATCTGCCGGATTTGGTCGAGCGGCACCCATGCAAACCAGATTTGTTTCTGCGGGTCTTCGGGTTGTTCTCTCGACGCGAAGCGGCCGGTTTGCGGCAGCTGACCGCCGGGCAGCTTGACGTCATAATACAGGCAGATCTGATGGCACGGTTTTTCGTTCCACGCGAAGAAGATTTCCGCTGCCCAGCGGAGGCCTCCGACCTTGATGTCTGCGCCGGTTTCCTCTTTGAACTCGCGGATCAGCGTCTGCTCGTTTGTCTCGCCCAATGCAGCATGACCGCCCGGGAAGGCATATCCATCGTCGTCGGACGGTTTCTGCAAAAGGACCTTTCCGTCCCGGATGCAGATGCCTGCCACACGATAGCTGAAAACAAAATCATCTGTTTTGAAAAGGATGTCTTTCATTCGTCTCTCCCCTGCCGTTTTCCGTGCGGCTTTCTAAAACCGCACCGGCTCATCTTTCCCCGGATGCATTCAGTATAGCACAGGAACCGTCGGTTTTCAAGGGTGGCTGCCGACTGTTTGCTGTCTTCAGCCGCTGCGTGGACAAGATTGCTTTCCGCGTGCACCGGCGCCGCGAAAAGCGATTGAATGATTCCGCAAAATATGATATAATGGGGGGCGATCTCACAGAGACTTCCGAAACAGAAAGGAACCCTGCCATTATGCTGGAAGACGGAAACGGAAAGCTCTTCTTTCCCGGTGCGGACTGGAGAGTCGCCATCAAGAAAAAGACGCATATGCTCAACCAGAAATACAACGCCCTGACGGAGTATCAGCCGGAGGCCCGCAAAGAAGTTCTGCGTGAAATTCTCGGCGAGCTGAATGAAAACGTCACGCTGCAAGGGCCGATCACCTTCCATTACGGCCGGCATACCAAGATCGGCAAAAACACCTTTATCAATTTCAACTTCACCTGTCAGGACGATGTCGAAGTTGTCATCGGCGAAAACTGCGACTTCGGCCCCAACGTCACAATTATCACGCCGATTCACCCGATGCTTCCCGATGAGAGACGTGCGCTGATGTGTCCGGACGGCGTCGGCCGCCGGCTGTGCTATGGGAAGCCGGTGCATGTGGAAAAGGGCTGCTGGATCTGTGCCAATGTGACCATTCTGCCGGGCGTCACCATCGGCGAAGGCTGCGTCATCGGTGCGGGCAGCGTTGTCACGCGGTCGATCCCGCCCCACAGTTTTGCCGCAGGCAACCCCTGCCGTGTGATCCGCACGTTGACAGAAGCAGACTCCATGAGAAACCATCCGGAGCTCCTCGGCGACTGTTCCGTGATCGACGCCGAATAAGCCATCTTCATCTGTGCTGCCGGGAGTCTGTGCGCTTCCGGCGGCACGCTTTTCATGCAGCACACGCGATTTTCGTGCGGCGGACAGGCATTTGTCCCGATTCAAAAATAGGGGGCTGCGGCTTCAGCCGTGACCGCCCCACAGGCCGTTTGAAAAGAACGGTTCCCTTTCGTCGAAAAAAGACTTGCCAACCGCGTTTGGATATGGTATAATAGATTGAAACACGGCATATCGCCGTTTGCTTTCGGGGTGTGGCCCAATGGTAAGGCGCTTGGTTTGGGACCAAGATTTCGCTGGTTCGATTCCAGTCACTCCGACCACAAACGAGCGCTCCGAACGACTGTTAGTC
>CAJLFQ010000099.1 GCA_905205975.1 uncultured Eubacteriales bacterium
CGACAGAAGGCAAAAAGGGCTGGGTCTGCAAGGTCTGCGGATACGTCTATGAGGGCGAATCGCTGCCCGAGGATTTCGTCTGCCCGCTCTGCAAACACGGCGCAGCCGATTTTGAACCCATCCGGTAACCAAAAAGCGGAATCCGAAAACGGCCGTCAGCCAAAAAACAGATTTCGCACGCATCAAAAACCGCCCCAAGCCGGTTTGGCTTGGGGCGGTTTTCAGATTCGGGTTTGTCTGTCGGCAGGTTGTCTGCCTGCAAAGGAAGCGGGATCAGTCGCTGTGCAGATCGTCGAATAAATCGGTATACATCCGCTCATAAAGCGCGAGAATTTTCTGAATGCTCGCTTCATGGGCGCGGAATGCGTCACAGACGTTTACGATATAATCTCCATCTCCGAGCCCCTCGCAGATGGCAGACACAGAGAGCGACAGCTCATGCATATCGCTGCCGTTTACGTTCTGCGTCAGCTGATTCTGCAGCCTGACGATCTGGTCGAAGATGTCTCGGATGGTCAGTTCCTTTGATGCGTTGGATGCTGCGTTGGACAGAGTGGTTTCGCTCATGTGGAAATCCTCCTTTATATTAGACGCTGCACGGGCAGCAGTCTCGTCAGGAGGGCACGCAAGGCAGATCTTGTTTTCACCGGTCAAGCGTGCCCTGCCTTTTTTGATCAGGCCTTTTGCTCGCTTTGGGTAGGTAAAACCAAGCGTATTTCCGGATGCGTCGACGACAATGATGTTTTTTTCGATGGGTGTCATCCCCCTTGTCTGGCCGGAAGGCATACACAGGCTGTTTTTTGTGATGGGTGCCATCCCCGCTGTGTATGTTCATGATACCATAAAACAAAACGCCTGTCAAGTGCTTTTGCTCCAAGATAGGACATCCGGCGCAAGAAAATGCAAGACGGCTCAGCTCCGGCATCGTCATCCGCGGCGGACGGCGCTGAAAAATGCATCCCAAAACCTGACGGCTGAAAAAACAGGGATTTATGATATCCTAACAGAAGAACAACCGACAGGTGGAGACGATATGACCGAACAAAAAAAGAAAACGCTGCTCACCGGAAGCGACGCGCTGCTTGCGGTTCTTTTGGCATACGGTTTCCGCTGGATCGGAAAGGGTTCTTTTTATCCGACGCTGTTTTCCTATCTGCGCAGCTTTCTCTACATCGGCCTGTTTGCGGCGTGGGGGCTTTTTGTCCGCCTGCGAATCGTGCAGAAACAGACGCGGATGTATCTGACAAGCGTTTCCGTGCTGCTGATCCTCTGGATGACCTCGCGCACGGCCAAATACTTTATCTTCTGGCAGCCGGCGGCGATCCGTTATCTCTGGTATCTGTTTTACCTGCCGATGCTGTTTGTGCCCATGCTGGCTGTGCTGATTGCGCTGTCGCTCGGCAAACCGGATGGATACCGGCTCCCGAAATCGACGTGGATATTGTGGGCGGTTTCCGGCGTGCTGCTCCTGCTGGTGCTGACCAACGACCTGCATCAGCTGGTGTTTACGTTCCCGGCGGATGCCGCGGTGTGGTCGGATACCGACAACGGCTATGCCGCAGGATATTTCGTTGTGACCGGCTGGCAGGTTCTCTGTGCGACGGCGCCTGTGGCCGGTTGTGCCGATGATTGCCGCCATCCTTTACAGCGCCCTGTATTACCTGGGGGTTTCCTGGCTGCGCACGGTGTTCGGCGACATCGCGGCGTTTCAAAGCCTGATGTATGTGCTGACGTTTGAAGCCTGCATCGCCTGCGGCTACATCCATTCCAACAGCCGGTATGCCGACCTGTTTGCGTCGTCCGCCGGAACCTCGGCGCAGATCACCGACAAGGCGTATCATGTGCGCTACGCTGCGCTCAACACACAGCCCATCTCGGAAGCCGATATGAGGCGGGCGGAACAGGGCCCCATTGCGCTGTCCAACGGTCTGCTGCTCCACACCATGCCCGTCAACGGCGGCTATGCCGTCTGGACGGAAGACGTCTCGGCGCTGCTGGCGGTCAAGGAGGCGTCGGAATCGCTGGCGGAAGAGCTCAAAGAACGCAACGCGCTGCTCCGCTATGAATACAAGCGGGATGCCCGGCGCTGCATGATCGAAGAGCAGAACCGACTGTATGACCTGCTGCAATCAGCGACGCAGCGGCAGATCGACCGCATCGCGGTGCTGACAAAGGATTACCAGAAACTCTCCGAAACCGACCCGTCAGAAGCGCAAAAACGGCTGTCCGAAATCGCCGTCCTGTGCAGCTACATCAAACGGCGGAAGCATCTGACGCTGCTGGCCGACCGCGATTACAAGGTGGCGGTCACCGAATTGGAGCAGGCGTTTTCCGAATCGCTCCAAACGCTGAAGCTGCTCGACGTGCGAAGCACGCTCTACTGCGAAGCCGGACGGACGATGCTGTCCGGCCGGGAGGCGTCTGCCGTATTTGACTTTTACGAGGAGATCATCGAAGCTGCGCTGCCGCATCTGCAAAGCATTCAGGTCAGCTTCAGCAACGCGGAGACCATCCGCCTGACGCTGAATGTGCGCGGTCAAACCGATTTTTCCAGGCTGACCGGCCGCCCCGGCGTCTGCTGGGAAGCAGATGAGAAGGACGGCTATCAGCGGCTGGTGTTTTGTCCGGAAGGGGGTGCGGCGCGATGAACGCTTTCTCCACACTTTCAGCCGCGTGGCAGACGGTGATTCCGCTGCTGCTGACGGAAGCGGTGCTGGAACTCGGGCTGTTTCTGTATCAGATTCTGCGCAGCCGGAAGACGCTGCGCGGCCTGCCCTGCGCGGTCTGCTTCGGCATTTTGGTGACGCTGCTCTTCTCCGTGACGCAGGCGATCCGGACGAAGGAAAGGACGCTTTTCTCTGCGGCGTGCCGCGGCTGATTTTTGCCGCGGCGATTCTGCTGGCCGCGGTTCACTTTGCCGTGGTTTTCCCGCTGGAATACCGCCGCCGGAAAAAGGAACTGTCGCCGGCGTCCATCAAAGAGGCGACCGATAAGCTGCCCATGGGCATCTGCTTTGCCGACCCGGACGGGCGTCTCATCCTCTGCAACGACCGGATGCGGCGCATGTCTTTTGCGCTGTGCGGCAGGGCCGTCCGGACGGCGCAGGAATTGCAGGCGGTGCTGGCGCTCTGCGCCTACGCCGCAGACAAAACCATCGGCACGGAAATGCTGAACTGGCTCCGCGGCCCCCCGTCCGCTGAACGGACAGGAAATCTCCTTCCTGAATGACCGTTTCCGCGACGGCAAAACGTATCTGCTGTTCACCTATTTTGCGGGTGCCACCCCGGACAACAGCTATACGCCGTCGCAGCCGTACACGATTACGATCGAGAGCAATCATGTTTCCGGCGAAAAAGCGGGCTATATGAAGCTGTTCATCCCCTGCGGCGGTGCAGACGACCCGCGGCCGATCAAGCTGCGCCAGCGCGGCAGCGACAGCAAATGGTTCCTGTGGGAGCAGTATCTGCTGACCGGCGTGCGCACGCCGAAAGCAGAGGATCTGTGGGCATAAGGAGCAGACAGCCATGGAACTGATTGGAAAATGGAAGCACGCCAAAGAACAGGCGGACGATGCGTTCGCATTTTTGCAGCGGATGTTGGAGCTTGGGGCGGATGTAACCGTCACCGACCATTACGGCCGGAATTGTCTGATGGAGGCGGTGTCGGAGGCAAGCAACCTCTGTCCCGTCAAAAATCAGGAAACCGGAGGATTCTATCCAGGCCGCCCGATCACGCCGGAGATGTGCGAGGACTTACAGCGTATTTTTCGGCTGCTTATCGATGTCGGCGCCGACCGAAACAATGTTTCCGCCTTTTCAGGGAAAAGCATCCGGCAGCACTATGAAAACGAACCCGTCTGGCAGATCTGAGGCGACCTGTGGGAGGGCGCCGAATGAACCGGAATGCAGAACCGGCATAACCCGCAGCGCAAAAAAAGCCCCCGATGACGGGGGCTTTTAATATGCCGGGCCAACCGGATGCGTTATTTTTCCATGGCGTAATTCGTCAGCGGAACGCCGTCCAGCACAACTGTCTGCGCGCGGACGACGCGATAGCCGCGGCACTCAAAAAACGGCTTCGCAGTGATCGAGGCGTGTACGGTCAGACGCATGCCGTCCGCAAAGCCCTCCAGCCTATCGCAGAGGGCGGAGGCAATGCCTTGCCCCTGATGGTCTTTGTGAACATACAGCCTGTCTAAATACCCGGTATCGTCGATGTCGCCAAACCCGACGATCCGACCGTCCTCCACGGCGACAATCGTTTTGTGCACCAGAAAGGAGCGGTTCCACGCCTGCAAATCGACTTTGCCGGTCGCCCAGACATTCAGCTGTTCCGCTGTGTAATCCCGCGCGTTGACGCAGTGAACCGTTTGGTAAAACAGCTCCGCCATTTCTGCGCAATCGGCGGGCTGATATGCCCGAAGCTGCATGGTTTCACCTCGTAAAATTCAGCCGGATATAGAATCAATACGGCGGGCAAATCGGTTTTGCCTGCCGCGTTTTTGGCGAAGAAGCGTAATTTTGATAGAAAACCGTTCAGGGGGTGGGGACATATCCTGTCGCAACGCTGCTGTGCGGCTGAAACACCGAAACAAACTGGAATTTGTCAGTCCAAAATCAGGACGCCTGCGCATTCGGACATTTGCGTAAATGAAAGGGCTGGAAAATCTTTTCTCAACTCCTCAACGACAAAGTAGATTTCATCATTATCCCATGTGTCTCCTGCCTTCAATTTGCATTGTTCTAAATCTTTTCGTGTTTCAAAGGCAACATCGCCGATTATAATTTTACCATTTTCTTTCAGATGGTCGCGCAATTCAGAAAGAAATACGCTCTTTTGTGCATCTGTCAGGTGATGCAGAGAGTATGTCGCCACGATATAATCATAACGCCGGTTTTGCAGCGGCTCGACAAGTCCCTTTGAAAAATCCCCTTGATATAAATGTGCATTTGGCATTTTTTCAGATGCCAACGCGATCATTCTTGATGAAAAATCCTGCCCATAAATGGAACAGCCTCGCTCGTATAGTTTTGTCGTTAATGTGCCTGTTCC
>CAJLFQ010000100.1 GCA_905205975.1 uncultured Eubacteriales bacterium
AGGCCTCGGAATGCTATGCAGAGGACGTTGAGACGATTGTCAGAACAGAAAACCAAACGAACTGAAATAACCGGCGAGCAGATCGCCGAGCAGTATACATATATGGCACGCGTGCGTGATTTCAACCAGACCTCGGTGCACCAGTGCTATGTGGAGACCTATGGCTGTCAGCAAAACGAAGCCGACAGCGAGACGATCCGCGGCATGGCCGTCGAAATGGGGTATGGCATTTGTTCCGCCCCGGAAGACGCTGATCTGATCGTCTTCAATACCTGTGCCATCCGCGAACACGCAGAGCAGCGTGTTTTTGGCAACATCGGCGCATTGCTCAAATATAAGCGCCGGAAGCCGGGACTTGTGATTGCGCTTTGCGGCTGTATGGCCGGTGAAGCCCATGTGCGGGAACGGATCGAAAAGAGTTTTCCATACGTCTCGCTTGTCTTCAGCACACATGACCTCTGGCGTTTTCCGTCTCTCCTGTTTAATGTTCTGGTCAACGGCAAACGCATCATCACAGCCGAACCGACCGATGGCGCAATCGCGGAAGGGCTTCCCGTTCAGCGCGATCGTTCCGTCCGCGGCTGGCTGCCGATCATGTACGGATGCGACAATTTCTGCAGCTACTGTATTGTCCCGTATGTCCGCGGGCGTGAACGCTCCCGGCGGCCTGAGGAGATTCTGCGGGATGCCGAACGCCTAATCCACGACGATGGCTGTCTCGATTTGACGCTGCTCGGTCAGAACGTCAATTCCTACGGCAAAGGGCTTGCTGACCCGATTGATTTTCCGCAGCTTTTACGGCGCGTCAACGAAATTGACGGGGAATTTCTGATTCGATTCATGACAAGCCACCCGAAAGACGCCAACGAAAACCTTTTCCGCGCAATGGCTGAATCCCCGAAAGTCGCGCATCATCTGCATCTGCCGTTTCAATCCGGCTCTGATGAAATTCTCCGCCGGATGAACCGCGGTTATACGGCTGAGCACTACCGTGACCTCATCCGCATGGCGCGCCAGTATATGCCGGACCTCGTCATAACCAGCGACGTCATTGTCGGCTTTCCTGGCGAAACAGAAGCGGATTTTCAGGATACACTTCACCTCATCACAGATCTGCGCTTTGATGCGCTGTTCACGTTTATCTTTTCACCGCGCAAGGGGACACGAGCCACAGAAATGGCCGACACCACAGAAAAAGCAGAAAAAGACCGGCGTTTTCAGCAATTGGTGGACACGCAGAACGTTATTTCCAAAGAAATCCACAGCCAGTATATCGGCCGGACGATGCGTGTTCTCGTGGACGGCCACGCAGAGCATCAGCCCGGTTGTTTGTCCGCCCGCACCAACGGCGGCCGTTTGGTCGTTCTGCCCGGCTCTGACAGCCTGATCGGTTCCTTTGTGAATGCCGAGATCACAGGTGCAACGACCTGGTCGCTTTCCGGCCGGCTCGTTTGATTCACAGAAGAGAGGAAATCATGGGGAACAATACTTCGCAGTTTACGCCTGCTATGCGCCAGTACCTGGAAATCAAGCAGCAGAATAGCGATGCATTTCTGTTTTACCGCATGGGCGACTTCTATGAGATGTTTTTTGACGACGCCGTCAATGCATCCAAACTGCTTGATATCACGCTGACCGGAAAAGATTGCGGCATGGAGGAACGCGCACCGATGTGCGGCGTTCCGTTTCACAGTGCCGAATCCTACATCAACCGCCTGATTTCGCTCGGCTATAAGGTCGCAGTTTGCGAGCAGCTGGAGGATCCTGCCAAAGCGAAGGGGATCGTCAAGCGCGGCGTTGTCCGCCGCATCACCCCCGGAACGGTCATGGACACCGACCTGTTGGAAGGCAGCAAAAACAATTTCATTGCTTCTCTCTACCAAGATGATGCGGACGGCGCGCCCATCGGTCTGTGCTATGCGGACATTTCCTCCGGAACGCTGCGTGCAGCCGCGTTGGACAGCACAGCCGGCTTCCAAAAGCTCATCAGCGAATTGGCTGCGATCCGCCCCAGCGAGATCCTTCTGAGCCCATCTTTGGTTCATTCTTCTGACCTCGCATCCTTCATCCGGGAACATCATATTTTTCAGCATACGTCTGAGACACCCTTGTCTTTCGAAGCCTGCACCACGCGTCTGCTGGCACAGACCAACCGTAGCCCCTCAGACACGCTGAAACCGGCAGAAACAAAAGAGATCGTCTTTGCCGCCGGATACCTGCTCGATTACTTGGAAAACACCGCGATGTGCCAGCTGGGCCATATGAATACGCTGGACATCTATCAAACGGCGAAGTTCATGGAGCTTCCATGGGAAACCCGCTATTCACTCGAACTGACGGAAACCATGATCCGAAAAGACCGCAAGGGGAGTCTGCTCGGCGTCATTGACCACACAAAAAGCGCCATGGGCGGCCGACTGCTCCGCTCTTGGCTGGAACAGCCGCTTTATTCCATTGCAGAAATCACACGGCGGCAAAATGCAGTGGCTGAGCTGCTGAATGACACCATTGTCCGCGGAGAACTGGCTCATCTGCTCAGTGATCTCTATGATGCAGAACGTCTTATGGGCAGCATCATGTATGGCAGCGCCAACGCCAAAACGCTGCTTTCTCTCGGCAAAACACTGGAAAAGCTTCCAGCTATCCGTGAACAGCTGAAAGGGAAACAGTGCGATGAGCTGAAGGCGCTGTATGCCGAAATCGATCCGTCTGACGATCTCTGTGCCCTCCTTGCATCCGCCATCGCTGATGATCCGCCCTTCACCGTCCGGGAGGGCAAAATGATTCGCCGCGGCTACAACAAAGAGCTTGACGATCTCGTATATATCTCTGCCAACGGCAGGGAACTCGTCACAAAATACGAACAGGATGAGCGGGAACGTGTCGGCATCAAATCCTTGAAGGTCGGCTACAACCGCGTTTTCGGGTATTATATCGAAATCTCCAAGCAGTTTGCAGACCAGGTTCCGCCGGAATATATCCGCAAGCAGACGGTTTCCAACTGCGAACGCTATATTTCACCGGCGCTGAAGGAGCTGGAGGCGACCATTTTGCAGGCGGATGACCGCATCTGTTCGCTGGAATATGAGCTATTTTGCAGGCTTCGGGATCATATCAAATCCGAGAGCACACGGATCATGCGGTCTGCCGCAGCAGTCGCCCGGCTGGATGCATACCTTTCTCTCGCAGAGACTGCATCGCTGTACCACTATGTCCGGCCGGATGTCGATCTTTCCGGGGAAATCCGCATCACAGACGGCCGTCATCCTGTCGTTGAAACGCTCTGCAAGGATACCGTCTTTGTCCCGAATGACACGACACTGGACGAGCATGACAACCGCTTGGCCATCATCACTGGACCCAATATGGCAGGGAAGTCTACCTATATGCGTCAGGTTGCCCTGATTGTCATTCTGGCTCATATCGGCAGTTTCGTGCCTGCCGCTTCCGCAAAAATCGGCCTGGTCGATCAGATTTTCACGCGCATCGGTGCTTCTGACGAATTAGCCGCAGGCAAATCAACCTTCATGGTCGAGATGAGCGAAACCGCAGCCATTCTGAAGGCCGCGACCAAACACAGCCTGCTGATTTTCGACGAAATCGGGCGCGGCACATCCACGTTTGACGGCATGTCCATTGCGCGCGCAGTCTTGGAATACGTTGCAAATCCTCGTTACCTTGGGGCAAAGACATTATTTGCCACGCATTACCACGAATTGACAATGCTGGAGAATCAGATCGCCGGCGTCCGGAATTATCAGATCACCGCCAAGAAACGCGGTGACGAAATTCTTTTCCTGCGCAAAATCATTCCCGGCGGCGCAGATGACAGTTACGGCATCGAAGTTGGCAATCTGGCCGGACTGCCGAAACAGGTCATCCGACGTGCAAAAGAAGTGCTGACCGAGCTGGAAGCCGGCAGAGCTGTGGCTGCGCCTGAAACACAGCGTGTGAAACAAACGGAAGCCGATCTGTCTGCGCCGCTTCAGGCCTCCTTGGAAGACGACCAAAAACAGGCCTTTTTGCAGACGCTCTCACAATTACAGGTTGAAACCATGACGCCATTGGAAGCCTTAAACGTTCTCTTCAAGGCTTCCCAGGATGCACGCGCCTTCCTTCACTGAGCAGCCGGGGTTTTCCTGACCGCACCTTCCATTCCACTTGCCAGAGGTTACCCATCATGCAGAAAATTACGCAGCTTTCCAAACATATGGCAAACCTGATTGCCGCAGGCGAGGTGGTAGAACGGCCGGCTTCTGTCGTCAAGGAGCTGGTCGAAAATGCCATTGATGCCGGTTCAACATCAATCACCATCGAAATTGAAAACGGCGGCATCGCAAAGATTGCCGTCACAGACAATGGCTGCGGCATCGAACAAGACGATGTCGAAACGGCCTTTCTCCGTCACGCCACCAGTAAGATTCACCGTGAGAGCGACCTTGCTGCGATTGAAACCATGGGGTTTCGCGGGGAAGCGCTTGCAGCCATCTCCGCCGTCAGCAAAGTGACAATGCAAACCAAAACGGCAGATGAATCCATCGGAACGCGCATTGCTTTGGAAGGCGGCGCCGTTATGGATTTATCTGATGCAGGCTGTCCGACAGGTACTAAGATTACGGTTTGCGATTTGTTTTTCAACACACCGGCTCGTCACAAGTTTTTGAAAAAAGACAGCACTGAGGCCGCTTATGTGCTCAATGTCTGCCAGCGGACGGCAATGGCACACCCGGATATTTCGATCAAGCTCATCAAAGACAATACGGTCGAACTGCATACACCCGGCGACGGCAGTTTATACACCACGCTGTACTGCATATTTGGTCGGGAAACGGCACAATCTTTGCTGGAAGTGGATGCTGCAAGGTCACCCGTATCCGTATATGGATACGTTTCAAAGCCCGGATTTCTGCGTGCATCGCGCAGTATGCAATACTTTTTTGTCAATGACCGC
>CAJLFQ010000101.1 GCA_905205975.1 uncultured Eubacteriales bacterium
ATACTCAAATTACAGAAGGGGTCGAAAGAAAACAAAGCAAAAGAGGAGGTGATCGATGTGAAGGACTGAATTCGTCGGGCGGCATCCCTGCTGGCCCGAAGCGGTGCGACGCAGGGATGCCATGCTGAGCCTGACCGCGATGAACACAAACCACCACCGAAGAAACACGAATGAGAAAGGATGACTGAAAATGAAGAAACGTATTTTGGCGATCCTGTTGGCAGCCGTCTGCGCCTGCGGTATTTTTGCAGGCACTGCATCTGCTTTTGCAAGCACCGGCAATGGCACCCAAGCCGTCAATGGCACAGTCACCTGCCCGAACTGTGGGAACGATGCGCATCGCCGGATTATCTATCGCTGGATCAAAGACTACGGAGACCGGCAGCACTTTGCCAGATTTATCTACGACATCGACTGCGACTACTGCGGCTGGACAGAAGAAACTGCAGAACAGGGACGCTACTTCAACCACACGGCGCCCTGCGGCCTGTGCGGACACACCGGCCCGACCTGCACGCAATGCCACTAACGAGCTCGAAAAAAGCCTCAGCCGCTTGATTCTCCATCATATACCCAAGCCGCCCGTATTTTTAAGGGCGGATTTTTGAAAAAAACTTGAAAAACACACATAAATATGATATGATAAATAAGAATAAATCACATTGAAAAGGAGTGACCCCTATGAAAACAGGAAAACGCATGATTTTGCTGCTGGCGGCAGGGCTGATGAGCATGTCGCTGGCGGCGTGCAAAACGGATGATGCCATCCGGCAAACCGACGACCCTGTCACCGACCCGCCCAAAGTTACAGGCGACGCGCAAACCACAGTGCCGGACGCGACTTCGGCTTCCAAAACGGAGCAATCGGATCCGGTGCAGCCGGCTGCACCGGTTGAAATTGTCACCGCGGTGCATGAACCGCGTCATGCGGATTACCCGGCGTCGCCCGCGGCGGCAAACCGGCCGTATGTCTGCCTGTCAGACTGGGGCATTGGTATAGAGCTGCCGGAGGCATGGGCCGGGCGGTTTCACCTGATCGTATCCGAAGACCGCGTCAGTTTTTGCCACGCTGCTGTTTTCGGCCTTGAAGCCTCTTTGGAGGGCCGCATCTTTACACTGATACGCGGCGACCTGAAATCGGCGGGCGCTTTGGCAGACCTTGCGCCGGGCACCGTTTTTTCAACAGACGGTGCCCCGTGGGAACAGATGGTGATCGGCAAAAATGACCGGTATTTGTTTGCGGCGGATTTCCCGTCAGACGTGCAGATCGACCTTGAATCGGCGGATGCCAAAATCGTTGCCGCGGAGTATGCGGCCATGAAGGAAGACATCTTCACGCAAAACTACAACCTGCGCCTTTGGGAGCCAATGGAACCCTGACAGCGCCCGGCTGAACGAATCACATCACATCCAAAACGGCTCCGGACTTTGTCCGGAGCCGTTTTTTGATGCGTTTTGGGTGGATTTCAGAGGAAAAAGACGTTTTACGAATGCGCGTGGCAGCAGCAGCCGCCGCACTGATGCTGTGCTGGGCAGCCGGACGCAGCGCCGGGGCAGGATGAATTGCCCTTGACGGCGACGGAAAATCCGGCAAACACGCGGTCGAGCTCATTTGCGCCGCATTTGGGGCAGACGATGCTGCCGCTGTCTTTTTCGGCGATGGTGCAGTTCACTTCAAACTGCTCGCCGCAGGCGTTGCATTGAAAGGTATAAAAAGGCATATTCGTCGGCTCCTTTCAGGCTTACTGCTGCTGTTTTGCTTTTTTCTTGGCCAGTGTTGCGGCGCGGACACCATGGTCCAGAATGGTTTTGCGGATGCGGAGCGAATGCGGCGTGACTTCCAGCAATTCGTCTTCCGCCAGAAATTCCAGACACTGCTCCAGGCTCATCGTCCGCGGCGGAATCAGGCGGAGCGCTTCGTCGCTGCCGGAAGCACGCATATTGGAGACGTGCTTTTTCTTGCAGACGTTGACGACGATGTCTTCGCCCTTGGGCGAAACGCCGACGACCATACCGGCGTAGACCGGGGTGCCTGCGCCGATGAACAGCGCGCCGCGTTCCTGTGCGTTGTAGAGCCCGTAGACAACGGCTTCACCGGGTTCAAAGGCGATCAGGGAACCCGTCTGACGTGCGGTGAAATCGCCTTTTGAGGGGAGATAGCCGTGGAAAATCGTGTTGAGGACGCCTTCACCGCGCGTGTCGGTGAGGAACTCACTGCGGTAGCCGAACAGCCCGCGGGACGGGACGAGGAACTCCAGACGCGTCCGGCTGCCGATGTTGCTCATTTTGGTCAGTTCGCCCTTGCGTGCGCCGAGCTTTTCCATGACGGCGCCGACGGCGGAAGCCGGAACGTCCGTCACGACTTCTTCATACGGCTCCAGCAGATTCCCGTCTTCGTCGCGGTGGAACAGGACGCGCGGCGCGCCGACCTGGAATTCATAGCCTTCGCGGCGCATCGTCTCAATCAGGATGGAGAGGTGCATCTCGCCGCGGCCCAAGACGCGGAAGGTATCGGTCGATTCCGTTTCTTCGACTTTCAGAGAAACGTCTTTCAGGAGTTCGCGGAAGAGGCGGTCGCGCAGATTGCGGGACGTGACGAATTTGCCCTCCCGGCCAGCCATCGGGCTGTCGTTGACCGAGAAAGCCATTTCAACCGTCGGCTCAGAGATCTTGACAAAGGGCAGGGCAGACGGTGCCAGCGGATCGCAGATCGTGTCGCCGATGTTGACGGAATCCAGCCCGGACAGCGCGACGATTTCGCCCGGCTGTGCCGATTCGACCGGAACACGTTTCAGTCCGTCGAACGTGTAGAGGTTGACGGCTTTTGCGCGGACATCCGGACGCGTGGCATGATAGTTGGTCAGCAGGATGTCTTCCCCTTGGCGCAGCGTGCCGTTTTCAACGCGGCCGATGGCAATGCGCCCGACATATTCGTTGTAGTCGATGGAGGAAACCAACATCTGAAGCGGCGCGTTTTCATCGCCGGAAGGCGCCGGAATGTGAGAGATAATCGTGTCCAGCAGCGGCGTCATGTCGGGGCCATGCTCATACTGCGACAGCGAGGCAAAGCCTTCGCGGGCAGAGGCAAAGATGACCGGAGAGTCGAGCTGTTCGTCGGAGGCGTCCAGATCGAGCAGCAGCTCCAGAATTTCGTCGACGACTTCGCTGCACCGCGCATCGGGGCGGTCAACCTTGTTGACGACGATGATGGCCTTTAGGCCGAGTTCCAGCGCGCGCTGCAAAACGAAACGCGTCTGCGGCATCGGGCCTTCATAGGCATCGACAAGCAGCAGAACGCCGTTGACCATTTTCAAAACGCGCTCAACTTCGCCGCCAAAGTCTGCGTGCCCCGGCGTATCGACGATGTTCATTTTAATGCCTTTGTAGTGAACCGCGGTGTTCTTGGCGAGGATGGTAATGCCGCGTTCGCGTTCCAGGTCGCCGGAGTCCATGACGCGGTCGGCAACGGCCTGGTTCTGGCGGAACGTGCCGCACTGTTTCAGCAGCTCATCGATCAGCGTTGTCTTGCCGTGGTCAACGTGCGCGATGATGGCGATATTTCTAAGGTCTTCGCGAATCAAAGTTTCAGATCCCTTCGTATAGTGTCTGTCAGACTGTCAATCAGACGATCAAAACGGTCAGAACAATCAAAAATCAGGTGGCCTTGTCCGCAGCGATCAGCCTGCGCATGGCGCCCACTGCCGTGCAGATTGCATGGGTGACGTCATAACAGGGCTCATCATGCAGCCCCTGCGCTTCCCGCTCCTGATTCCAGAGAACGGAAAAAATGCTGCCGCATCGGACATGCCGTGCTGCCGCACAGCAGAAAAGCGCGGCGGATTCCATTTCGCTGGCCAGAACGCCCGCCCGCTTCCATGCGTTCCATTTGTAGGCGAGCATTTCGCCGACCGGCATGGTTTCAGGCGCATGCTGGCCGTAAAACGAGTCTTTGCACTGAACGACGCCGCAGTGATAGGATTCCCTGCGCGCCTGCGCTTCGGCAACGAGCGCGGAAAGCACCGCATAATCCGGGACAGCCGGATATTCCAAGGGCAGATACTCCCGGCTGGTTCCCTCATGGCGGATGGCGCCGGTTGCAATGACCAGATCCCCGGCCCGAACGGCAGGGTTGAGGCCGCCGCAGGTGCCGACACGCAGAAACGTGTGCACGCCGATGGCAGCCAGCTCTTCCATACAGATGGCGGCGCTCGGCCCGCCGATGCCGGTTGAAGTGACGCAGACAGGCATGCCGTCCAGCGTACCGGTGAACGTGCGGAACTCCCGGTGAAAAGCCAACTCGCGCGGGTCGTCAAAGTATGAGGCAATCTGTTCGCACCGCCCAGGGTCGCCGGGGAGAATGGCATATCCGCCGACGTCGCCTGCCCGAAGCCCCAGATGGAATTGCCGTTCGGCACGCTCCATATGGATCCCTCCATTCAGTACATACAAC
>CAJLFQ010000102.1 GCA_905205975.1 uncultured Eubacteriales bacterium
TTGATCTTGACATTGTCGTGCGTTGCTTCGTAGCTTTCAATGACTTCGAGCCAGAACTGTTTTTCCGCTTCATCGTTTCCGAGGCGCAGAAAGTTCAGCGTGACAACGCCGTCATCGGTTTTGCCGCAGGCCGTCATCGGCAGCAGCATCGCGGCAGCCAACAGGCATGCCAAGAGAATTTTCATCTTTTTCATGTGAGGACCTCCATGTTTTCCACGTTTTTAGGGGGGAGTCTGTATTCTTCAGGCGCTCGGTTCCTGCGGCGCCGTTTCGAATCGGGACAGTTTTTTGTTTTCCAGCAGCTGGCGGTCCAGCCATCCGCCCAAGATGAACGGATCGCCCTGCTCTTTCAGGCTGGCATACAGCTGTCTGCGCATCTCGGCAATCCGTTCCTGCTCCTCCGGTGCGTTGATTCGGTTGACCTTTTCATCCGGGTCCGCTGCGAGATCGTAAAACTCATCGAGATCCGTCATGTTCCAGATATACTTATACCGATGTGTCCGCAGCATGCGCTGGTTGAAAAAGCCGAACTGCTGGCCGTTGGAAGAGGCTGTCACCGCGGTGCGCCAATCTTCCGGACATACACCCTGAAGCAATGGAAGCAGAGAACGTCCCTGAGCCTCCGGCGAATGAACACCGAACAGCTCATCCACTGTCGGCGCCAGATCCAGCCCGACAGAAACAAGCGCATCCGGCGTTTTCCCCGGGCAAATGCCGGGACCGGCAAGGATCAGCGGCACTTTGACCACATCATCATAGAGAATGTAATGCTTATCCAGCATTCCACGGCTGCCGCAGGTATCGCCGTGATCCGAGGTATAGAGAATCACGGTGTCTTCCAGCGAACCGCTTGCTTCCAACGCGGCGAGCAGCAGGCCGATGCTGTCGTCGATTTGGCTGACCATGCCGTAATAGCGGCGGACGCAAGGGAGCCAATCCTGCCATGTCATGCCTTCCAAACCCCAGTTCAGCAGCTGCTGGCGCTGAATATAGGGTTTTTCGGTCAGCGGATCGCCGAAACCGCCCCACGGCGGAAGGTCTGTATGCTCATATTGGCTGTAAAATGGTTCGCTGACGTCGCAAGGCAGGTGCGGATCCGTGTAATCCACGCGGACATGCCATGGGCGGCCGTTTGCAGCAAAAGACCGAATGGCCTCTGCCGCCTGCGCGGCCAGCCAATGCGTTTTGGACGCTTCCAGCGGCAGATCACTCTTTCCGCCAAACCAGCCGGGCGACCGATGGTTTGGATAGCGTTCGGCAATCATGGACTGCCATGCATCAAATCCAACCGCCCGTTCATAGCCGAACGCCTGCGCACCGGCATGCTGTGAAGCGCCCCACTTTCCGAAAAACGCTGTCTGATAGCCCGCTCTGCGCAGCTGCTCCGGCCAATAGGCTTCCGGCTCCAGCGAAGCGGCATCAAAGAAGCCGTAGTTCCAAAAGGCGCCGTAGCTGTCCGGATTTCTGCCGCACAGCATGGCCTGCCGTGCCGGTGCGCAGACCGGCAGTGGTGTAAACGCATTTTCAAACCGGGCACCGCGTTCACAGAGCCTGTCCAGGTTCGGCATCTGTACCGGGCATTTGCCGACCGCTCCGACGGCATCTGCACGGTGCTGGTCGGCGACAATCATCAAAAAGTTATATTGTTTCATTGTTTTTGTCCCAAGCAAATGGCCGTTCGCCGTTTTCCGACGGCGTCAAGGGTCAGATGTTGTAGTAATTGTTTTTGTATTCGCTCGGCGTCATGCCGGTAAAGAGCTTGAACTCTCTGGAGAAATGGCTGAGATGCTTGTAGCCGACGGTATGCGCGATATCGCCGAAGTTTTCGGTTGAATCGGCACGAATCAGATCCATCGCACGGGCAAGGCGATAGCTTCTCAGAAAAGCCGCAGGGCTCAGCCCCATGACTTTTTTGAACTGCCGTGACAGGTAATCCGGCGAGATATCGACGTGCTCTGCCATGAGGTTCAGGTCGATATCGCCCGAGAAATTCGCCTCAATGTAGTTCAGCACCTTGACGACGTAGTTCAGATAGATTTTTTCGGATGTGCTGGCTAAGTAATGTGCTGCGTAGCTGCGGGAAAAAAGCGTCAGGAACCGAACCAGCAGAGACTTCATCATGATCTGCCAGCCCAGCCTTTTGTTTTCCTGTTCGTCGCGCATACGTTCCAGGACGGACATCACACGCATACGCTCCGCCGTGTCCAGACGCACACGCATCCATTCATGGCTCTCTTCATCGCTGTGAAAGAGCCAGTCCATTCCGGGCATCCCGCGGAAGTTTTCCCGGAGGTCGCTGACCGCTTCATCCGTAAACAAGCAGTTATACACCAGCGTATAGTGAAGACCTGTATAGGCATGCTGAATGCCCGGCGCAATGACAAAAATGTCGCCTTCGGTCAGAACCGTGGTGGATTCGCCGTAATAGTGAATGGTGAACCCCTCTTTGACATAGACGACCTCATAAAAGTCATGGCTGTGCATCTGTACAGGGCCGGCATGGCTGCCTTCCTGTACCAGAATGGGGATATGATCATTTTCACCAAAATCAGAGAATTTGAGCTGACTATTCCGCATTTGCACCCTTCCCATTCTCCGGCTTTCAAAAGACGCTGCTTCTGTGCCCGGTACATTATAAACCTTTTCACGCTGCTGTGCAAGCCGTTTTCCACGGTTTCAGTCACCGTGCGCAGATCTTGTCCGGTTTTTGTTAAATCAGTTCCGATTCAGATAAGGCAGCCGTCGTGTTAGGCCTGCGCCTGTCTGTCAAACGCCATCGCGCGGTCCCGCACTGCATCGCAGTTGGTGCTGTTGACGTATTCCAAAATAAACGGAACATTATCGGTCTGTTCATGGTAAAGACGGAAAAATGTGACCCAATCGATTTCGCCGTCTCCGAGATTGCAGCCATATGTATCGTTGACATGTCTGTCTTTTCCGTGGAAATATGCAACATATGGTGCAAGATACCGGAACATATCTGATTCATCGCTGTTTGCAATCAGGTTGGCCGGATCCAGTAAAACCCGGAGATTGTTGCGCTGAACCTGCCGGATAAAATCGCGCGTGCGCTTTGCAGACGGCGTCAAATCGAGTACGCAGGGTTCAAAGGCAATCGACACGCCATGCTGCGCCGCCAGATCAGACAGCCGGGTCATGCGTTCGCGGAATTTGATAAAATCACTTTCGAATGAATCGGTTTGCACGCCGCGTTTACCGGGGATAAATCCGTTTTCCGTCGCCACAAACGGAATGCCGTTGTCTGCTGCGATTTCAATGCACCGTTCAAAATAGCGGAAGTTTGCCTCACAGGCATCCTGGTCAGGTTCCATCAGGTTGGAAAAGGCGCCAACCGAAACGACATCGATTCCGCGCGCTCGGAACAGCTGTACAATCGCGGCTGCCTTTTGCGGCGTCAGTGCAGAAAGGTCTGCGCAGCCGTTGTAGTGCCAGCAATCCAGCCCCTGGAACGTAAAGCAGAGTTCTGTGCAGCGGAAGCCGGAATGCGCCATTCGGTCAGCACATTCCTCCGGGGTAAAGCTTGAGAGCGAACGAGAGACCATGCCGAGATTCAACATTTCAAATGCCCCTTTCAGACGTCGGATTTGTATAATCATAGCATATCATGAAACACTAAGAAAAGCAAGCCCCGCCGGCAAATCACTGCGACGGAGGTACGGATTTTTGCAAAATACATTTCGCTTTTGAAAAGAGCCTTCCGGAGGATTTCTATGAGAATTGCGTTGTATACTGACTCCTATACGCCGTCTGTGGATGGGGTCAGCACCGTCGTGCAGGCATACGCACGGGAGCTGCCGCGTTTTGGCGCTGTCTGCTGCGTTTTTGCACCGGCTTTTCCCGGAACTCTGCCTGCCGTCGGTGTGCGGTCGATTCCTTCCATTCCGCTGCCGAAAGGCTTTCAGTACCGGCTCGCCCTTCCGGCGGCAGATTGGGCACTGCGCGCCAGCGAACGGGCATTTGCGCCTGACCTGATTCATGCGCATTCGCCGTTTGCAGTCGGGCGGCGCGCTATGCAGACCGCGCGCCGTCTGGGTGTGCCTTTTGTCGCGTCGTTCCATACAGACTACTGTTCTGATCTGATGCGCGCACTGCACACGCCGCGGCTGGCTGCACCGTTTTTGCGGCAGATCTGTTCCTTTTACGAAGCAGCAGACGACGTTTGGACGATGAACAGTGCCGCAGCAGACATACTGCGTTCCTATGGCTTTCGCGGATCCATTTCATTGCTCCCGCATGGTGTGACACCGGAAAGCGGCGCGGCTTATCTAGATGCAGCCGCGCAGACGGCGAACCGCCTCAGGATCGATACGCGCCGGCTGACATTCCTGTTTGTCGGGCAGATCATTCGGCAAAAAAATATCGCCCTGACGCTGAAGGC
>CAJLFQ010000103.1 GCA_905205975.1 uncultured Eubacteriales bacterium
CGCGCTGCATGAGGCATTCGCCGCAGACGACGCGCTCCTGTTTGAAGTAGACCATCCGGACTTTGCCGACGACGAGCCGGAACGCATCAAGCGGGAACGTCGCATCGCTTTCTATCACCATGGCGGCGTACGGGACACCGGCGTCAGCACCTGCGTCTGGGGCTGTGAATTCCGCATTCTTGCGCTGCCCGAACGCGCCGTTCCGACCGGTGAAGCGGCTGCCTGTGCGCTGGACGGTATTTACCGCCGGCTCTTTCCGGCGTCATTCTATGCGTCGGAAGTCGTCTTCCATGCGCCATACGCGCGGCCGACTCTTTCCGAATCGAGTTTTTGAACGGTTTCCACACAAAAAGGCCTGCGCATATGCGCAGGCCTTTGATGCGTTTGATTTCGGGTTTTGACGGCGTCGGAAGCCGCAGACGCCGACGGATCAGATGATTTCCAGTTCGTCTTTCTCCGGCAGCTTCGGGAACGGCGCAGCCGGGAGCGTCTGATACCAGAATGCGACGGACGCGATATCGTCCTGCAAAGGCAGATAACGGCCGCCGTCACGCCAGCCGAGCGCCTGAATCGTCACGCGGAGATCGCTTTCAAAGCGGATCGGATCCGTGATGTGCCAGCGGTACAGGCCGAACCGCTGACCCGGACAGAAAATTTGATCGGCCATGCTGACATAAGAAAGACCTGCATACGGCGTCGTAAATGTTTCATAGCGGTGCGTCGCCTGATTTTCAAAGTCATAGGAGCCGCAGAAATAGTCCTCCGTGCCGGTGCCGCAGATGGTCGGGTAATCATCGTCGCTATCCAGATAAAACTTGATTTCGCCTTCGCCCCACCAGCCGCTGTTGTGCACCCCCCACGACAGGACGGTGCCGACGTACTGACCTTTGCCGCGAACCCCGTCCAGAATGGTGAAGACGTCTTTGTAGGGCAGCGGGTTCACACGCCGGAACTGCGCGTGGAAATAGGCGGCATCCGACGGCACTGCGGTCAGCGTATAATCGATTTGGTAGAAGATCGCCTGCTCGCTGTCATCGATGTTTTCAAGCGTCATGCGGCAACGCTTCCGGAACGGCATCTGCCAATAGCAGTTGAACGCCGACCCCGGATTCACGCAGACCGCCAGCGAGGAAATCGGGCTGTATCTGCCCCAGCCGGTGGCAAAGAAGTCGCCGACCGGGCATTCGACGCTCGGCGTCTCGCTGTCGTCCCAGTAGATGCGGAGGATCTGATACCGCCAGCTGCCGGTCACGGTACACCAGATGTGGTTGATGCAGCCGCTGCCGTCGATGTCGGCCAGCGTCACCGTTGCATGGGCGGGAATCCGGGTGCAGGGGTTGATCTTCCAGCCACGGCCCAGGTCTCTCGCCGCGCCGGAACCGGTGCCGGTTTCAGCCATGCCGCCCCTGCCTTTTTCGCCGGTGACGTTTTCTGAGCTGATAGAGCGCGTCTGTGCATCGGAAAGCCGGAAGAGGTTGTTGATGCCGTTGTTCAGTCCGTCGTACATAGGGAGCAAATCCTTTCTGTCTTTTCTTTTCCGTCCTGTTTTTCAGGAGCCTACCTTGATTTTTATTTTATCAAACCGGTTTGAGCTTGTCAAGAGCCTTCGCACATTTTGCTGTGCGAAGGCTCTTGTTCGAGGGGCGCATCATCAGTCTTCCAAGAAGTTTGTGCGGCGCCAGCCGGACCGGCCAAGGCGGTAAGTGACCATGGCCTTCGGCTTGAGCGATACGGGGTATGACGTTCCCAGCCAGGTCAACGTGCCCGCTGCGGCCCTGCCTTCTGTTTCACGGATACGGAAAATCAGACCGTCGCCGTCTTCTGCGGATTTGACGGCCGTCACCGTCAGGTTGTCCGAAGATGTTGTCAGCAGGCTGCCGGACTGCGGCAGCGGCCCCCAATGATACGTCTCGCTGATCATCGGGAATTCGGCGTGCAGCCATTCGCACGTCTGTTCCAGCGGCGTGTAATCGCCGGTAAACGGCGAAAGCGTATAATCAAACCGGTTTTCGCCGAGATCCTGCGGAACTAGGCGGCCGTCGCGGTATGCCATATGATCCGCAAAATAGCAGGTTCGGACAGCGACAAACGCCATGTACGTTTCGTTGGCGCAGGCCGAATACTTGCCCTTCGGACAGATGGCCAGACCGGTTTCACCGTTGGTAACGGCTGCAAAACGCTGCATCGGCTCTTCCCTGCCGTTGGCAGGTTTGGTCAGGCGGTCGCCGGCGTCGCCATAGGTCACGTTTTGAATCGGGAACGTCGGACAGAACGCCAGCTTGACCATTTTCAGCGGTTCGGTGATGAAAACCGAGGCGGAAACATGAAGCGTTTCATCGTCCGGGTACAGCGTGTAGACCTGTTCGACGGTATTGTTCCGCAGATGCTGTCTGACGGAAAGGCTGATCCGGCAGGGGCCCTCTTCCAGGATGCGGAATTCCGGCGCTTCAAATGCACCCTCGACCTGATCAAAGACAAAGTTTCCGTGTGCCCAGGTATCGTTCGCACTGTCGTCCACCATCAGCGCTTTTGCGGCATAACGGCCGACGCATTCCCGGCCGGTTCTGCGGTCAACAAGGCTGCTGATACAACCGGTCTGCGGGTCAAACGTCACCTTGATGCAGTTGTTTTCCAGCGAATGCGCCGTCACCTGAAGCTGCGTATCCGGTTCAAACGGAAACGGACGCTTGGCATAGACCCAAAACGTCCGGTAGCCAAACGCCGGGATCTCGCCCAGAATCAGAAAGACATTCTTATAGTCGTGTTCGGTCATGTCGCCGCGGACTTCCTGATAGGGAACCGGATGCTCACCCGTTTCATCCACATAGGTGATACCGGCGCAGTACCTCGGTTTGCGGATCAGAACCGGCGCTTTGACCGGGCGGGACAGCGGGTTGAAAACGACAATCGGTGTGCCGAGGTCTTCCATTTCCCAGAGCCAGTCGCTGTCTTTGGAGAGCGCATCGACGCCTTTGTTCGTATCGACAGCCCACGATATTGCCTGAAGGGCTTGCTGTTCGATGCGCAGGCTTCTGGCCAGCGCCGCCTGCATGAATGTCTGGGCATCGTCGTACGCTTTTTCGATGCTGCATCCGCAGAGCACATCATGAAATTGGTTGAACAAGACGCCTTTCCACGCATCTTTCATGTTTTCACGGTCAAACGGGCGGCCGAGCAGTGCGTTGGCCATGACCTGCCACTTTTCCGCCTCGCCCAGCCGGTCTTCCGCCAAGCAGTTCGCCATTTTGATCGGGTTGTTCGCGCTGTAGCAGCCGCTGGCATGGTTCTGCAAATCGCCCTCATAAACCGGCAGCGCGTCATATGCCGACGCACGGATGGCGTTGAAGAAGCGGTCCGGATCGGAGAACGCAAACGGATGACGCGCTTTCGGCTGGTAGGCCAGAATCTGCTTGACGTTCGTAATCGTCGGACCGCCGCCATGGTTGCCGACGCCGTAGAACATCATGAAATCGACAGGCTGTCCGTCGGCGATGTTGTCGCAGCTGATGAGGTCGCGGTCATCCCGCATGTTGCTGCCGTAGCCGCCGATGAAAATACGGAAAGCCGCCACCTCGTCATCGCCGCAGCGCCAGCGGAAGGTCGGACTTTGGAAGGGATACTGTTTTTCTTCGCCTTCGGACGGGCGCATAAAGACATAATTTTCGACGCCGCCTTCGCGCAGCAGCTTCGGCAGCGCGCCGTTGTGGCCGAACGAGTCGACGTTATAGCCGGTTTTGATGGTGATGCCGAATTTTTCGCGGACATATTTCTGTGAATACAGGAAGTGCCGCGCAAAGCTCTCTGCTGACGGGATGTTGCAGTCCGGCTGAACCCACATGGCGCCTGTGATGCACCAGCGCCCGCCGGCGACAGCCTGCTGGATTTCTCGGAACATCGACGGACAGTTTTCTTCGATCCATTGATAATAGGAAATGCAGGCAGCGGTAAAAACAAAGCCCGGAAACTGCGCAATCCGGTCCAGCGCCGAACGGAAGGTTGCTTTGATTTCTGAGAGACCGTCTTGGAGGCGCCAGAACCAGATCGGGTCCAGATGCGCGTTGCCGATCAGATGGACAGTCGGTTCGTTTTTCATACGGGACTTCAATCCTTTCGCAGCAGACGGCTGCTGTTTTTTGTTTCACGGGCTTTGTTATATCATATCGCGGCT
>CAJLFQ010000104.1 GCA_905205975.1 uncultured Eubacteriales bacterium
ATCATAGTGAAAACATCTGCGGCTTTGAGGAGGCGTTTTCATGAAAACCTACGACCTGATCGTCGTCGGCGGCGGTTTCGCAGGCTGTGCGGCTGCCATTTCCGCAGCGCGCGCCGGGGCTTCTGTACTGCTGCTGGAAAAATCCAACGCGCTCGGCGGCGCTGCTGTCAACAGTCTGGTGCATCCGTTTATGCCCAACGCGACGCGTGTGAACGGGCAGATGCTTGCGCTTTCACAGGGCATCTTTCAGGAAATCTGTGCGCAGCTGCCCGGCGGCAAGCTGCATGACGAGACGCTGAAACTCCTGCTGAACCGTATGGTTCTGGGCGCCGGTGCCGAGATTCTGTTTCATGCGACGGTCATTGACGCCGCCCGCCGCGAAAACCGGCTGGAACGCGTCACCGTATTTGCGCAGGGCAGGCGGTATGCGTTTGCCGCCCGACTCTTCATCGACGCAACAGGCGACGCCAATCTGACCGCCATGGCCGGATTCCCGTTCCGGGTCGGGCGGGCGCAGGACGGCCTCTGCCAGCCCATGACGCTCTGTTTTCGCGTGGCAAACATCGACATGGCGCGATTTGAACAGGACCGTGCCGCCATGCAGACGGCATATGCAAAGGGGCTTTCGGAAGGGCGTTTTCGGAATCCCCGGGAAGACATTCTCTATTTTGAAACCTGTGCGGACGGCGTGCTGCATTTCAACACCACGCGCGTTGTCCGCTGTGATCCGACGGATCTGTTTGACCTGACCCGGGCGGAAATTGAAGCGCGTGAGCAGGTTGCGGAACTGTTTGACTTCCTGAAAAACGGTTTTGCCGCCTTCCGGCACAGCGTTCTGCTTGCGACCGCTGCTGAAATCGGGATTCGCGAGAGCCGGATGATCGACGGCGCTTATCTGCTGACCGGCTCGGATTTGGTCGCATGCACACGTTTTCCGGATGCCATTGCCGCCGGGAACTATGACATCGATATCCACAATCCGGAGGGTTCCGGAACGAGCCACTATTACTTCCCTGCCGGGCAGTTTTACACCATTCCCTATCGCTGCCTGATCCCTGCCGGCTCCGAAAATCTGCTGGCAGCCGGGCGGTGTATTTCCGTGGATCATGAAGCGCAGGCTTCCATTCGGATCATGCCGATTGTCTGCTGTCTCGGTGAAGCCGCCGGTACCGCTTCCGCGCTTGCGCTCCGTGAAAATGTCCCGGTGTATGCGGTGGACATTCCAGCTTTGCAGGAAGTGCTCTTAGAAAACGGCGCGTTTTTGGGCTGACATTTTGCTCTGTCTTTCAAAAAAAGGATTGCATTCACCGACCGGATATGCTATACTTGTGCTATCCACTTCTTGACGCGTGCAGCGCACGCAGAGTAAACGGAGGAAAGAAACATGAGACCTGTGAAAGTCGGTATCATCGGCTGCGGCGGCATTGCAAACGGGAAACACCTCCCCGGTCTGAAATCCGTCGAAAATATCCAGATGGTCGCATTCTGCGACATCATCCGCGAACGCGCTGAAAAAGCGGCCCGCGAATACGGCGTCGAAGGCGCCAAAGTCTTCGAAAATTACCACGATCTCCTCGCGATGGACGAAATCGAAGCCGTCCACGTCTGCACCCCGAACTCCAGCCACGCCCCCATCACGATCGATGCATTCAAAGCCGGCAAGCACGTTTACAGCGAAAAGCCGATGGCAAAGACCTATGCAGACGCCATCGCCATGTGCGAAGCCGCTGAAAAAGCAGGCAAGCTGCTCTCCATCGGCTATCAGACGCGCAGCGTCCCGATGTTCCAGCTCGCCCGCAACGTCGTCCGCAACGGCATGCTCGGTGACGTCTACTACGTCAAGGCCCGCAACCTGCGCCGCCGCGGCATCCCGACCTGGGGCGTCTTCCTTGATTATGAAAAGCAGGGCGGCGGCCCGATGATCGACATCGGCACGCACTCCATCGACTCTGCGCTGTTCATCATCGACAACTACGACGTCGCCAGCGTCACCGGCGTTTCTTATCGGAAGCTCGGCGCAAAGTGCGCGGAAACCAACAACGGCCGTCTCTTCACCGAAGACGAATATCAAGTTGAAGACTCCGCCATGGGCTTCATCCGCTTCAAAAACGGCTGCGCCATGCACATCGAAGCCTCCTGGGCCATCAACATGGAAGACTGCGGCTATACGCCGATCATCGTCGGCGACAAAGCCGGCCTCTCCATGCGCGACGGCCGCGTCCGTTTGAACGGCGAAATCAACGGATCCCTCTACACCGAAGAGCTGGAAACCAACCGCTACACCCGTGACCTCTTCAAGGGCAGCGATCTGAACGAATGCGAATACGACATGAACCAGTGGATCAGCGCCATCACCGAAGGCACGCCGTTGCTGGCTCCGGGCCGCAAAGCCGCCGTCGTTTCCCAGATCATTGAAGCCATTTACACCTCTGCACAGACGGGCAAAACCATCTACTTCGACTAATTTCTGGCTTTCACGCCGGACGCTGCACGTTTTTTTGGATGCAGCGTCCGGCTTTTTTCAAAATCAGCCTGTTTTTTTAGTGCTTTAGCTCTTTACAGAGAAAGCAGATTATATTATAATAAGAGAAAGCGTATCCTCTGCACCCTTTTTCTCCGCCGGACATATGATTTACCGTGAGCCTTTTCATCATTCTTCGGCATTGGGTTTGCGGAATGCCCTGTCTGTTATGCGTCCCAACCGCGCAATTCTATTTATAAGGAGGAGGCCCACCTTGAAAAAAGGAAAAAAAATCACAATTCTTGGCGCTGGCAACGTCGGCGCTTCCATCGCCTACACGCTGACCATTGCCGGGATGGTATCGGAAATCGTCCTGGTTGACGTCAACGAACGGAAAGCACTGGGCGAAGCGATGGATATCATCCAAGGCACGCCGTTCAGCTCGTCGGTCAACATCTATGCCGGTACCTATGAGGATGCAGCCGACTCCGACATTGTCATCGTCACGGTCGGTATAGCGCGTAAGCCCGGACAAACACGGATTGACTTGGCGCAGGCCAACATCGACATTGTCAAATCGGTCATGCCGCTCGTCACGCCTGTCGCGCCGGATGCCGTTTATCTGGTCGTCAGCAATCCGGTTGACATCATTACTTACACCATTCTAAAAACAACCACGCTGAATGAGCATCAGGTCATCGGCTCCGGGACAATGCTGGACTCGGCGCGGCTCCGCTCCCGTTTGGCCGCGCATATGAACCTGAGCCCCAAAAGCGTTCACGGTTACGTCTTCGGGGAACACGGCGACACATCGATGATCCCATGGTCCTTGACGACCATTGCCGGTCTGGAAATGACCCGCTACTGCACGGACATCTGTCCGAAGCACAACAAGTGCGGCAAGGTCGAGCTGAAGGAAATCGAAGATGACGTCCGGACAGCCGGCGCAAAAGTCATCTCGCTGAAGAGCGCCACCTATTATGCCATCGCCCTCTCCGTCTCCTGCCTCTGCGACTGCATCATCCGCGATACGGACTCCGTCATGACCGTTTCCTCCATGCTGCACAATCAGTACGGCATCAACGACGTTTGTCTGAGCATTCCGTTTGTCCTCGGCGCACAGGGCATCAAACGTTCGATCGCACCGCCGCTTTTAGACAGCGAAGTCGAACTGCTGCGCAAAAGCGCAGACGCTTTGAAATCCGTTATTTCCCAGGTCAAGATTTGACCATTGGATCCATTGGATCCCTCTATCCCTCTCTTTTTTCTTTTTCCGCCCGGCAAAATGCCGGGCGGTATTCATTTCCCCAACGACGGCGGAGGTCTG
>CAJLFQ010000105.1 GCA_905205975.1 uncultured Eubacteriales bacterium
ATGAGCAAGAGAATTATGCCAAAGTATAAAATTCCAGAGTATGAGCTTTATTTTTCTGTCCTTAAATGAATTCATCGGAGCTTTCTGTGCTTTTCAGCAATCCGGGCTGCGCGTACCGGGCAAAGCCGTTCTGGTCTTGGAACGGCGAACTGCGTGAAGACGAGGTGCGGCGTCAGGTCGGCATCATGCAGGACATGGGATTCGGCGGCTTTTTTATGCATTCCCGCGCCGGTCTCATCACGGAGTATCTCGGCCGCGAATGGTTTGACCTGATCAACGCGGGCGCCGACGAAGGTGAACGCCGCGGGCTCGAAGCATGGCTTTACGACGAAGACCGCTGGCCCTCCGGCAGTGCAGGCGGAAAGGTCACTGTGGATCCGCAGTACCGCATGAAGTCGCTCTGCATTGCCGAAATGCCGCCGGAGCGCTTTGCTTTTTCGGACGACGTAATCCTCGCGTTTGCCGCAAAGCTCGACGGCATCAACTTGTATGATTATTTTCCGATTGCGAAAACAGATGACCCTGCCGCCGTTTTTGCAGCGGCGGAATCCCGCTGCACCGGCAAACCCGGCGTCTGGCGTGCACTTGCATTTCAAATTGTGCCGGATCAGCCCGATTCCAACTACAACGGCACCACCTATATCGACACGATGAGTGAAAAAGCCACGCGCCGGTTTATCGAGCTGACGCACGAGCAGTATGCTGCGCACTGCGGCGACCGCCTCGGCCGCTCCATCAAAGGGATTTTTACCGATGAACCACACCGCGGCCACGGTTTGGACAACCGCTGCGAAGAAGACGGTGTAATCACCTGTGCCATGGCATGGACAGACGACCTCTTTTCGGAATTTGAAAAGCGTTACGGCTATGACGCCTGTGCTGTTCTGCCGGAACTGTTTTACCGGAAAGACGGCGAGCGATTCGCCCCGGTGAAACACGATTATTTTGACCTCTGCGACAACCTGTTTCTGGAACGGTTTGCCAAGCCGCTGAACGACTGGTGTATTGCACACAACATACAGTTTACAGGGCATGTTCTGCATGAAGACTCCCTGACCAACCAAGCGGTTCCGCACGGTTCCCTGATGCGTTTTTATGCGTATATGGGGATTCCGGGCATTGATATCCTTACGGAAGGCAACCGGTGCTACTGGGTTGTGAAACAGCTTGCTTCCGCAGCGCGGCAGCTTGGGAAAAAATGGATGCTTTCCGAGCTGTACGGCTGCACCGGCTGGCAGATGTCGATGAAAAGCCACAAAGCGATCGGCGACTGGCAGGCTTTGTTCGGCATCAACCTGCGTTGCCCGCACTTATCATGGTACACGATGGAAGGCGAATCCAAGCGCGACTACCCGGCAAGCATTCTGCATCAATCGACATGGTATCCATATTATGGCGCTGTCGAGGGCTATTTCGCGCGGTTCGGCGCACTGATGACCGAGGGAACGCCCTGCTGTGATGTTCTGGTGCTGAACCCGGTGGAATCCGCTTGGTCGCAGGCGTATCTCGGCTGGGCCGCATGGATCAGTCCGACCGATCCGGATGTGCAGCAGCTGGAACGCCGTTATCAGGAGACTTTCCATATGCTGACAGACCGCCACATCGATTTTGACTACGGCGAAGAACAGATGATGGCGCAATACGGTGCTGTCGAGCAGGATGCAGACGGCCGTCCTGCACTGCGCATCGGCGAAATGGTCTACCATGTCGTTGTGGTTTCCGGGCTGGAAACCATTCGTCCTTCCACGCTCCGCCTGCTGCGCGATTTCATGGCGATTGGCGGTTGCGTGATCTTTGCCGGTGATGTCCCCGCATACGTCGACGGCGCCCGTTCCGAAGCGCCTGCACAGGCTGCAAGCAATGCAGTCTGCGTGCCGTTTGACGGCGATTGTCTTGCTGCGGCTGTCCGGGCTGCGGCTTCCGACACGATCTCCGTTGAAACGGCTGCGGGCGAGGAAGCCAAAGATGTCTTCATTCAAATGCGCCGCTATGGCGACAGCGTCGGATTCGTCCTGCTGAACACCGACCGGGATCATCCGACGGGCGAACTGACCGTCCGCATCCCCTGCGGTCAGGCCATGCACGTCGAGCTTTGGGACATGGCATCCGGCCAGCGTTTTCGTGCTGATCAGCTTGCCGGTTTTGAAAACGGCATTTTGTCGATCCATACATCGCTGGATGGCGCCGGGACCAGCGCCTTTGTCCTGACGCAGACTGCAGATCAAACGCTCCCGCTTCTGCCTGCGGCCGAAAAAACGCTGACCGAAATCACGGTTACAGGGGATGTCCCCTATCGTTTGAGCGAGAAAAACGTCTGCGTGCTTGATTTTGCGCGCTGGAAGTGGGCAGACGGCACTTGGTCTGATGAGATTGAGATTCTGAAGGCCGATCAGGCGGTGCGCGATTCCATCGGCATCGAGCACCGCGGTGGCAGCATGCTCCAGCCTTGGTTTTCCAAGCTGCATGACCGGAAAATCTACGGCCAGCTCGAAGTTGAATTCACGTTTGACATCGAAACCATGCCGGAGTCGGATCTCATTTTGGCGGGAGAACGTCCAGAAAACCTTCACTATCGGCTCAATGGACATGATCTCGCCGTTCCGGACTGCCATGATTTCTGGATTGACGACTGTTTCAAATGCATGCAGCTGCCGCGCACGCTTTTGAAGGTTGGGCGCAACACCGTTTCCTATACCGTCGATTTCATGCGCACCACAAATCTGGAAGCGCTGTATCTGATCGGGGACTTTGGCGTTTGCCTTGACGGTCACCGCCGCACGCTGACCACGCTGCCGGAACGCATCGGCAATCTGAACCTTGAGTCATACCGGCTGCCCTTCTACACCGGTGAAGTCACCTATCTCTTCTCGCCGGAAACATATGCGCACCTCGACCTCTCCGGCGCCGGGCACGTCTATCTTTCTCCAACTGCGTTTACCGGCGCATTGGTGAAGGTAGCCGCTGAAGGCGAAGACGGCGAACAGCTTCTGCTCTGGGATCCCTATGAGGCAGACGTGACCGATGCCGTGCGTGCCAAGCAGACCATTGCGGTCACCGTCGTCGGGACGCGTCACAATGTCTTCGGCCCGCTGCATCTTGTCCCTGCGATTCAGGGCGCCTATGGCCCCGGCAGTTTCCTGACAAGCGGCAGCGAATGGTCCAACGACTATGTTTTGACCGACTCTGCACTCTGCGGCGTGACGTTCAGCGTCAGAAAATAAAGTGATTGCTCTTTTTTAGGGCGCAAATCCTTGCAGATCAGATCAGAAACCGGCGGCGATTGTTCCAGTTTTCGAAAGGGCTTGTTGTCTGTGCTTCACAGGCGTCAGGCCCTTTTGCTTTGATTCCGCGGGCTGCGGGTGTATCCTTGTGGATATTCCAACGTTCCACCTCATCCGGTTTTCTGCTTTTCCGAGAAAAGCAGAAAACCACCTTCCCCTCGTAAGGGCCGCGGTTATGCCTGCGGCATGGCCGCTGGCTCGTTGCCTGTCCGATGTTTCAGCTTCGTTCGCAGGGGGAACTGCGGAAAGGCGGCAAACCAGTGGGGTTTCTGGGGGAATGCCTTCCCCTGAGAAGGGGCAGGCTCGTTGC
>CAJLFQ010000106.1 GCA_905205975.1 uncultured Eubacteriales bacterium
CTGCCCAATGGGCCTGGAGCCATACTTGCTCGCTACCCTGAGCGTAGTGAAGGAAAGCCGAAAAGAGCATCCGCAAGGTTCTTCCGCATCCGGCGGAATGACCACACACGTCTTTTCAGCATAATTTTACATTGTATTCACCCAAGCCGTTTTCAAAACGGTATAATATTACATAGAAGGCTGCATTTATGCGGCCGGGAAAGGAGTCCTTTCTGAACATGGATACCGTCACCAAAGACCTGAAAGAAAATACTGCCGAACAAGCCGGCGCCGAAAAGAGAAAGATTCTCATCGCGGAAGACGACCCGAATATTCTGGAGCTGCTGAAGCTCTATATGTGCCGCGACGGGTTTGATGTCGATACTGCCGTCAACGGCGGCGAGGCGCTCGCCCGTTTCCGTATTTTCAAGCCGGACCTCGTTCTGCTGGATGTCATGATGCCCGTTGTAGACGGATGGGAAGTCTGCCATACCATCCGCCAGGAATCCAATACGCCGATCATCATGCTGACCGCCCGCGGAGAAACCGTGGATAAAATCACCGGTCTGGAACTCGGCGCGGACGATTACATCACAAAACCGTTTGATATGCGGGAGGTCATTGCGCGTGTTCACACCGTTCTGCGCCGCTATCTGCCGTCGGAAACCAAAAAGAATGACAAATGCCTCTACTTTGACAACTTGGTCATCGATATGGATTCCTACCAGCTGACGGTCAAGGGCAAAGCCATGGACATCCCGCCGAAGGAAATCGAGCTGCTTTTTTTCCTGGCCAAAAACGCCAACAAAGTCTTTACGCGCGACCAGCTGCTCGACCAGGTCTGGGGATTTGAATACTTCGGCGACACGCGGACCGTGGACGTTCACATCAAACGCCTCCGCGAGAAGCTGGAGGGCGTTTCCGACAAATGGACGTTGAAGACCGTCTGGGGCGTCGGGTATAAATTTGAGCTGTTGAAATAGGCGGGCTGCCTTATGCGTAAAATCGCGACGCGTAATTTCTTGATCACAGCGATGACCATTCTCATCTGCATTGTGATCTTCTGTTCGCTTCTTTTGGCGCAGCTCTATCAGTATTCCGTCAACGAAAAATTCCAGAGTCTGGAATCCGACGGGCATAGTTTGACCGGGCTTGCATATACCTGGAAAACCGCCTCCTACCGCATGGATACCAATGTGCTGCAAAGCACGCTTGCCTCACTGGCGACGCTCAACAACACGCGCATTATGATCACCGACGCCCGCGGCAGCATTGAAATGTATGCCGACCCCTATGAAAGCGGGCTGGACTGCGGCGCGCTTTCTGCCGGCGTCATGTCGGCCATCCGCGAAAAATCGGTCTACAAAGAAATCGGCACGCTGTCCGGGTATTATCAGCATCAGCTTCTGTCCGTTGCGCTGCCGGTGACAGACGCCGCCGGGAATTTTCGCGGCGCCGTCGTGATTTCCGCGCCAACCAGCTCGATCATCCAGCTGTTCCGCGGTTTCATGCGCGGCGTGCTGGTGATCACGCTGTTTGTCATGCTGATTGCCGCAGCGCTGATCTACTTCGTTTCACAGCGGACGACGCGCCCGCTCAAGGAGATGGCAGACGCTTCCAAGCGATTCGCCATGGGTGATTTTTCGGCGCGCGTCAGCGTCGTCGGGAGCGATGAAATCGCGAATCTTGCACAATCGTTCAACTATATGGCCGAATCAATGGAAAAGCTGGAAAAGCTGCGTTCGGAGTTCATCGCCAACGTTTCGCACGAACTCAAAACGCCAATGACAACCATCGGCGGATTCGTTGACGGCATCATGGACGGAACGATTCCGTCTGACCGTGCGCCGCATTATCTGGAAATCGTCAGCTCGGAAATTCATCGCCTTTCCCGGCTGGTCTCCAAGCTGCTGCTGGCCACCCGCTTGCAGGCGGGCATTCAGGATCTGAACATCACAACCCTTGATATTTCATCCTTAGTCAGCGCCGCAGTCATCAACAGCGAACAGGCCATTGAAGCCAAGCATCTGAACGTCGAAATCAATCTGCCGGAGACACGCTGTTTTGTCCACGGCGATGAAGACGCGCTGACGCAGGTCGTCACCAATCTGGTGGACAACGCCGTCAAATACAGCAACGACGGCGGGGATTTGTCCGTTCAGATTACAGAGCACAGCGACAAGGTCTATGTATCCGTCTACAACACGGGCCGGGGTATTTCCAAAGAACAGCTGCCCTTTATTTTTGACCGGTTCTATAAGGCCGATCCCTCCCGCGGGATGGACAAATCTTCCACGGGGCTTGGTCTGTATATCGTCAAATCCATCCTGAAAAACTTACATCAGGAAATCACAGCCGAGAGCGAATACGGCCGCTGGGCCCGGTTCACATTCACGCTGGAACCGGCAAAGCGCCCCGGAAAAACGCTCCCGCCAAAAGCGTCGCAATAAATTTACAGACACATCACAAACCAAACCGCCAATCGTATTATGATATCCGTATCGAAATCGATACAACAGGTGGCTTCTATGCATCAATCTGATCCGCACAGCAAATCTGCCGCTGATACCGCTCCGGACATGCCGGACGAACAGCCTTGCAGTTCTGAAATCAAGTTTCATATTTGCGGGAAACGCCAGAATGGCGGCGTCATTGCGCTCTGTCTGGTCGCTTTGTTCCTGCTGATTGCAGTGACGACGATCTTCACCGTCATCATCTGCCGGTCTGCCATTGTCACCAGCAAGTCCGGGCGGCTGTCTTTGGTCATCGGCAGCCAGAAAAACGTCAATCCGTTTGCACCGTCTTCCGCTGCGGTCACCTCCGTGCCGGTTGAAAGTGCGCCCCCGCAGCTGGATATCAATGACCCGCCGGAAGTGATTACGACATCCCCGGTTGAAAGTGACGGCGTTCTCTCTACGCCCGAAATCGCCAAGCGCATTCGTCCGAGCGTGGTGAGCATTCTGGTCAGCAACGCCCGCCAGTCCGGGCTTGCCTCCGGCATCATTATGACGCAGGATGGATTCATCATCACCAACAACCACGTCGTTGCTGGGATGACAACCATCACCGTTGTTCTGAGCGACGGGACGCAGTATGACGCTTTGCTCATCGGGCGGGATGAATCTTCTGATCTGGCCGTCGTCAAAATTGCCGCCGAAGGGCTCAAGTCTGCGACCTTCGGCAACTCTGACGCTTTGGAAGTCGGCGACCGCGCCGTCGTCGTCGGCACGCCTTACAGCTTAAGCCTGAGCGGCACCACGACGCAGGGCATCATCTCCGCCATCAACCGGGATCTGATCATTGAAAACCGATCCATCACGCTCATTCAAACCGACGCCTCCATCAACCCCGGCAATTCCGGCGGGCCGCTTGTCAACGAGTATGGTCAGGTCGTTGGGATCACATCCTTGAAGGTCGGCGAGGAATTTGAGGGGCTTGGATTTGCGATTCCGATGAATACCGCAAAATCCATCCTGGAAGAGCTGATTACCAGCGGACACGTC
>CAJLFQ010000107.1 GCA_905205975.1 uncultured Eubacteriales bacterium
CGGAAAACAAAAATTACGCAGGGAGACTGCGTCTTTTTTCGTTGCCGCAATGCAGGCGTCTGAATGCATTCCGCGCTGCTGAGGCTTTTCAGGCTGTCTGTATTTGGAAACAGACAGCTTTTTTCATGGCGCCCGCCGGCAAGACGCACCCCCCTCTGGAGGTTTGCATATGATACAAATTCAAAACGTCACGCTGACGCTCAATCAATCGCTCCGCACGCTGGTGGCGGGTTTGACCGTTTCACTCGGCGATGGCGACAAAGCCGCCGTCATCGGTGAAGAAGGCAACGGCAAAAGCACTCTTTTGAAGGCCGTCTGCGATCCGTCGCTGATTGCCGGATATGCATCCATGCAGGGCGCCGTCCGGCTGGGCGGTCATCTGCCGGGATATGTCGCACAGGAAATGCCGGCGGATCTGCTGAACCGGCCGGTATCATCGCTGTTTGCCGGGTTCCATCCGTCGGACGGTGCGGAAGCAGCCGCTGAAGTCGGGTTGCATTCGAACATTCTCACATCGGAACGTCCGATTCGGACGTTTTCCGGCGGTGAAAAAGTCAAGCTGCAAATTGCCCGGCTTTTGTTGAGCGGCGCCGATTTCCTGCTGCTGGATGAACCGACCAACGACCTCGATATTGAGATGCTCGAATGGCTGGAGCGTTTCATCGTTCGATTTGACGGCCCGATTCTCTATATCTCGCACGACGAGACGCTGCTGGAACGAACTGCCAATCTGATTCTGCACATCGAGCAGATCCGCAAAAAAACGGTTCCGCGGTGCAGCGTGATTCGCGCCGGATACGCCGACTATATCGCCCGGCGCGCCGCTGCGCTTTCGCACCAGGAGCAGACGGCCCGAAAGGAACAGGCCGATTTCGACCGCAGAACGCAGCGCTGGGACGAGATCTTCCGGCAGGTGGAAAAGGCGCAGCGAACGGTTGCGCGCGCGGATCCCGGCAGCGGACGGCTGCTGAAAAAGAAAATGCACACCGTTCAGTCGCAGAAGCGCCGGTTTGAGCGGGAGAAAGAACAAATGACCCCCATGCCGGACGTTGAAGACGCCATTTTTCTCGCGTTTTCGGAGACGATATCGCTCCCTGCCGGGAAACGTGTTCTGGACGAATCCATTCCCGCGCTTTCCGCGGGCGGTCGTGTATTGGCGGAAAACGTTCAGCTGCATCTTTCGGGCGGCGAGCACATCGCCATCGTCGGCCGAAACGGTGCAGGCAAGACAACGCTGCTGCGTTCCATTGCGCAAAGCCTTTGTGCAAGGCCGGATCTTCACGCGGCCTATATGCCGCAGCACTATGCCGAACGGTTTGACCTGTCAGAAACGCCGGTTGATTTCCTTGCGCCCTCCGGTCGGAAGGACGACGTGACGCGCGTCCGGTCGTTTTTGGGCAATGCAAAATTCACGCGGGATGAAATGTGCGGCCCCATCGGCGCGCTCTCCGGCGGTCAGCGCGCCAAGCTCTTCTTTCTGAAAATGGTGCTGGACGAATCCGACGTGCTGCTGCTCGATGAACCGACGCGGAATCTGAGTCCCTTGTCGGCGCCCGTCGTGCGGGGCATCCTGCGGAATTTTCACGGAAGCATCCTCTGCGTGACGCACGACCGGAAACTGCTGGATGAAGTTTTTGACACCGTTTATGAACTGACGCCGCTCGGATTGCGGCAAATACGATAAAAGGGGCGCTTTTATGAAACCTATCTTGGCCGTTCTGTTTGATCTGGACGGAACCCTTGCGAATACCATCGGCGATCTGCACTGTGCCGTCAACCATGCCTTGGCACAGGCACATCTCCCGCAGCGAACGAAAGCCGAAACGCTTGCCGCCGTTGGGAACGGCATCCGCCGGTTGATCGACCTGTCTCTCCCGGCCGGCACGCCCGCTGAAACGGCGGATTCCGTGTTTGAAGCATTCCGTTCATACTATGCCTCCCATCTGCTGGTACACACGGAACCCTATCCCGGCATACCGGCGCTGTTGACACGTCTGAAAGCTGCGGGCATCCGCATCGGTGTCGTTTCCAACAAGTTTGACGCCGGGACGCAGGCAATCTGCAAGGGGCTTTTCCCCGATTTGACCGACGTTGTCAGCGGTGAAATCGCCGGATGCCCGCGCAAACCGGCTCCGGACCTTCCGCTCCGTCTCCTGTCATCCCTGCGGGTATCGCCGGAAGATGCGCTGTTCGTCGGTGATTCCGAGGTGGACGCCGCAACGGCCAGAAGTGCCGGGATGCGTTTTCTGGCTGTCACTTGGGGGTTCCGAACCCATGCGCAATTGGCCGCTGCCGGTGCGCGCTGTTTCGCCGACAGCCCGAACGACATCGCCCAGGTCGTCTTTGGGTGATTTTGCCCGACGGCCGGACATGCAGCCAATCATTTTGAAAAAGGCTGAGCCGCAAAGTTTTTTTGGCAGGAACCGGCGTGCGGTTCCATACAGCGGTACGCAAGGAGGAACGGATATGAGAAAGAAACGCAAGGACATCGACACGGCGAACACCGGGCGCATGACCGACGCGGCGCTCTCCAAAAAATTGGGGCGCTGTCAGCTCGTTGAGGATATCAGTATCCTGCTGGGCGTCGTCCTGCTGATCGGTGCGTCTATCTCGGCCTTCGTACTTCGGAACGTCCTTCTGCTCGCCGCCCTCTGTTTTGTCGGTGTGGGGCTGATTCTGCTGGTCGGAATGCCCGCTCAGAAAAAGAAAAAGGCCCTGATACAGCAGCAGCTGGGCGATTTCTTCCGCATGGAGCTGAACCGGGTCTTCGGCCCGGAACCGCAGACGCCGGAGCTGCCCATCGATCAGGCCGCGCTGGCATCTATCGGGATCCTTTCTGTCCCTTGGACGGAGTGTCATGTGGAGAACTTCTACGAAGGCATTCACAACGGCCTTCATTTTTCCGCCGCGAATGTGGCGCTGCGCCGTATCAAGGAAACCGGCGGCGCTGCGCGTGATGCGACGACCGGAATCGAGACACTGTTCAGCGGCATCGTCGTTCGGTGCAGGGATATCTGCGACCCTGCTTTGGATCTCATCATAAACGACGCTTTTCAGGAGCGAAAAGGCGGCGACCCAAGCCTGACCGATTCCTCCTATTTCCGTCGGCAGTTCACCGCCCGCACCGCGGACAATCAGCCGGCAGACGATCAGGTGACGCCGGAGCTCCGTGAGCTGATACAGAAGCTGGAAGCCTTTGCCAACAACCGTAAAATGGGCGGTCTTGTCTGCTACGGCGGGACGCTGACGCTGGCCCTGAACACCGGATATGTCTTCGCGGGCATTCCGTCCGGGCTGGACGTGCGGAACATCGATGCCATCCGCAAATGGTTTACGCGTTCGCTG
>CAJLFQ010000108.1 GCA_905205975.1 uncultured Eubacteriales bacterium
CCGAACTTCGACCTCATCCGGGTTCGCTTCGCTCACCCACCTTCCCCTGCTCAGGGGACGCAGGCATTCCTACGGAAAGCCCGCTGGCTTGACATATGTCGAATGCATCCACTTCGCCCGCAGAGGAAACTGAGGGTATGGAACGAGCCTTCCCCTATGCAGGGGGACGCAGTCATGCCTGCGGCATGACCGCTGGGATGTTTTGACAATTCACCGCCCCAAAAAAGCGGTGCGGGGAATTGTCAAAACATCGGATGAGGTGGAGCTTTCCCTGTGTGCCGGAGGGAACGGCGGAGCACAGGGGAAACCCCTTTCGCAGAAAGGAGTACATCATGAATACACGCCCCATGACCAAGCGCCGCAGACAATCGCTCATCCTGCTGATTGCCGCCCTCGCGGGGGCAGTCGCTGCCATCTGGTTTTATCTGCCGAAAACCGTCTGCAAAACGATTCCGCTCTGTTCGGAGTCCGGCGAAACGGCTGAAATCCAGCTCGACGTCACCTGGCGGCGCCGTCTGCTCCGGCCGAACCGGCTGTACGGCTGCGTCACGTTTCAAGGGCAGACCTTTTACAGCCGTTACGGCTATGAACTGCTCAACGGCAACCTGCTGGAAATCCCCGTTGAGCTGAGCTTTGCAAACGGCCTGCGCCAGAAATTTTCCGGCGAACCAACGGAGTTCTGCTTTTTGCTGCTCGATGCGGACGGTGCGTTTCAGGCGCAATCCGCTGAAACGTCCGTCTGGATCGAAAGCTTATCCGGCGAATCATTCCGGCGGATTCGGGTTTCCGCCCCGGGGACAGACGGTCGAGAAGTCCAGTTCTTCGGCCCGTCGGAATCCGTCGAACAGGCATCCGCCATCGCCCGCGCTTTTCGCTGATGCATAAGCTTTTTGGGAGGTACTCATGAAAAAATATCAGAAGCAATTCATGACCGGCATGGTGCTTTTCCTGGTGCTTTCCATGCTGCTCTCCGGCTGTTTCATTGGAAAGCCGCCTGCCGCATCCACCGCGGCGACATCCGCCGCCACCTCTGTTCCCGTCACAGAACCGGTCACAGTTCCGCAGCCTGAGCCCTCCCTGATGAACGGCCGTCTGCCGTTTGGGACAACCGGCAACGCCTGGCTGCTGTCTGTCGAAGGGCTGGACGGTCTGTCTCTGCCGAACATCTGCCTGTTTGACGGCGATTTGCTCGTTTCCAGCGTCCTGTGGCATCATAACGGCGGCAACCAGTTTGCCGTCCGGCGCATCAGCCTTGAAACGGGTCATTTGATGGCGGAAGCGCTGTTCGACTGCGCCGACTATGTCTCGGTGCAGACGTTTGACGACCATGTCTGCCTGTGCGACTCCAGCGGGCTCGTCCGGATTCTCGACCGCAGTCTGAACGAAACCGCCGTCTATTCCTTCGCAGAAGACCGCGCGCACGATGCCATCAGCCAGTCCGATTTCGTTCTTGCCGGCGATCTGGTGTCGCTCTATCGATTCGAGCAGACCGGCATTGCATGCATCAACTTAGAGACCGGCGCCGAAACACAGGTGCTTTCCGGCATCCGCGATCTCTACATTCGAAACATCCAGGCGAACACGGTTGTCTTTGCTTATACCGACTCCATCACGCTTCTCGGGCGGAGCCGGATGCTCGACCTGACGACCGGCATCTTCTCCGACCTCCCGGTCAGCGGCGGCATATATACGGCAGAACACGCGGGCGACATTTGGCTGATCGGCAATGAATCCCGGAATTACGGTGTTTATGAGCTCTATACCGGCGATACCTGCCGGCTTGCCGATCTGAACGGGCTGCACCTGTCCCTGCTGGCGCCGCAGGCGCATCTGCTGACCACAGACGACTGGTCAACCGACTTCTCGCTCTATGACATCGACGGACACTTCCTGTCGCGCTTCACCCTGGACGCCAATGACCTGCACACCGTTGCCAGTCAGACGAAAATTTGGAGCGACCGCTGGCAGGGCTATTTCTTTTTCCGGTATCAATACGACAGCGACGCGGTACTCGCGTTCTGGGATCCGGAGATTCCGGTCGCCGGTTCTGATCTCCCGCTGCACGCCGTCGCAAAAGAAGATGCTCCGGCGCTGTCGCCGTTTGAGCGCGCCGAACGTCTGGGCGAGCGGTTCGGCGTCACGATCCGCATCATCGGGCAAGAGATCGACTATCCGCCCCATTTCTACGCGTTTGAGGCGTCGGACCGGATGTTTCTGACGCGCGCGCTTGATACGCTGGCGTCGTCGCTTGAGATGTACCCGGCCGGATTCTTCCAGCAGCTGCTGTTTGGGGACATTGAATCCATCGAAATTGAGCTGGTCAGCAGGCTTTCGACAAAGCCCGGCGCCCCGACGGTTGAAGTCGCAGCGGCATTTGCCGAAAAACAGCTGCACCGGTATCTGATCGTCTTTGACATCGATGTCATCGACCCTGACACGGTCTATCACGAATTCACGCATGTCATCGACCAGCGTCTGGCATGGGACGCGTCCGTCCGTCCGGAGGCGCTGTTCTCCGAGGAGGCATGGATGGCGCTGAACCCGGAAGGCTTCTATTACGCCGAAACGTACAGCGGTCTGCCCGACAGCCTGTCAAAATACAATTTCACCGGGGCGTTTGCATCCGATTACGCGATGACCTTCCCGACGGAGGATCGCGCCACCATGATGGCGATGGCCATGGCGAGCGATTCGATGCAGCAGCCGCATTGGACGCCCCTCCGGAAAAAGCTCGCGTTTTACAGTCAATGCATCCGCGACTGCTTTGATACGTCCGGCTGGCCCGCTGTCACGGTATGGGAAGCACAGGTGCAATAGCGTTCCCCCCTGCGCACGGCATCGCCCGGCAAGCGGCGTCAAACCATCTGCAAACAGCGTCAAAAAAACGGAAGAACGGCATCAACGCCGTTCTTCCGTTTTTTCTGTTTTCTGTTTACCAGCGGTCGACCCGCATGCTGAAAATCGCCGGTTTTACCAGCTGTGTCCGTTCTTGAAGCCGTTCGATGCCATGCCGGAGCAGTTTCTCATAGAACGCCTCGTTCTGCTTCATCAAGGTGTCGATTTCGCCATTGTTGAACCAGTTTTGCCAGTGCGCCATCAGCGCGATGTAATCCGTTGAAAGGCGCGAGCGCTCAATATGCGACCGTTCAAGG
>CAJLFQ010000109.1 GCA_905205975.1 uncultured Eubacteriales bacterium
AGCCCGTTTTTAAACCGTATGCCCTTTACTCAAAGGAGAACGCCTTATGGCCTTTTGTCCTTTTGTTTTTTCCGCCGTGGCGGACGAATTGCGCCGTAAAGTTGCCGGCGCCAAAGTTGATAAAATTACGCAGCCGGAAAAAGACAGGCTTGTTTTGACGTTGCGCGGCGGCGGCGCCTCCACACGGCCGCAGACCGTGCGGCTTCTTCTTTGTGCGCGCTCCGGTTCAGCGCGCGTACATCTGACGACGCAAAGCTTTGACAACCCTGCGGAACCGCCCATGTTCTGCATGCTGCTGCGCAAATATCTGAGCGGCGCACGACTGGTTTCGATTGTGCAGCCCGATTTTGAGCGGATGCTGATTTTTTCATTCAACGCCTCAGACGAGCTGGGCTATGAGCGCTGTGTCAAGCTCGTTTTTGAATCGGCCGGACGCGTGCCGAATATCATTTTAACCGACGGTGAAGACCGGATTCTGGACTGCCTGAAACGCGCCGACTTGGATGCAAATGCCATTCGCCCGCTCCTGCCGGGGCTTTACTACCATTTGCCGCCTGCTCAGGTGGACAAACGCAGCCCGGCCTCTGTAACGGTTGCTGAAGCCGCCTCACTTTTGACCCCTGCCCCCGGTGAAGATGCGTTTACGCTGCTCCAGACGAAGTTTTTCGGACTATGCCCGTTGGTCTGCCGTGCAATTGCAGCGCGTGCAGCAGACGCCTCGCCCGAGCGTCTGGCTGAGTCGCTTGTTCACACTGTACAGCAGGCTGCCGACGGTCATTTTTCCTCTGTCATTTTGGAAGACCCTGTGAAAAAGAATCGTGACTTTACCGTGATCGACACGCCTTTCCCGGTGGTGGAGCACTTCGATGAACCGTCTGCCATGCTGGACGCGTTCTTTTCAGCGCAGGAAGAAGCTGCTCGGCTGGCAAGCCGGACTGCCCTGCTGCTGAAACCCATGAAAACGATCCATCAGCGACTGGCCAAGAAGATTCAACTGCAGCGCGAAGAGCTGAAGCGCACCCTCTCCCGGGATGAATACCGGAAAAAGGGCGACATTTTGAACGCCAACCTCTATCAGATCCCACGTGGGGTTTCATCCGTTACCCTGCCGGATTACTATGACGAAAACGGTGGGAACATTGTGATCCCGCTCGATATTCGCCTGAACCCGCAGCAGAATGCACAGAAGTACTATGCCGAATACGCCAAGCTGAAATCCGCGAAAACGCATCTGGAGACGCTGATCGCATCCGGCGAGCGCGAGCTGTCTTTTTTGGAAAACGTGCTGTACGACCTCTCTGTGGCGGATCGGTCTGCACTCACCCGTCTGGAAGCCGAACTGACAGAGCTGGGCTACCTGAAACCGCGCAGGGATGACCGGAAACGCCGCGGAAAACCGCACACACTGCCTGCCCTCGCACCGCTGACATATACGGTCGACGGCGGCTATACCGTTTATGTCGGCCGCACCGCCAAGCAGAATGAAGAATTGACCTTCCATACCGCCGGGAAAAACGACTTATGGTTCCACGTCAAAAATGCTCCGGGCAGTCATGTCATTCTCTTCTGCGCAGGTGAGGAGCCTTCCGCCCTTGCCTACACGCAGGCGGCAACATTGGCGGCACAGCACTCATCGCTGAAAGGCGGCGGCAAAATCGACGTGGACTATTGCCGCGTCAAATATGTCAAAAAAATGCCAAACGCAATGCCCGGCATGGTCACCTATGACCACTATAATACAGCCGTTGTGACGCTGTAATTTTTCAAAAATGCTTGCTTCTTCCAGCAGATTATGGTATAATGCTCATGCCGTGTGAACGGCTACATCTGCTGCAATCAGCAGACAGCAAAGGAGTGTCACCTATTATGGCAATCGGAGACGAAGTCCTGAACAAGTTCACCCAGGACAAACACGAAGACAACCCCACGACAAACGGCCGCCGTCTGAGAGTCGGTATCATCGGTACCGGCGGCATTGCAAACGCACACATTCAAAGCTATCTGCGCATGCCTGACGTTGATCTGGTCGCCGGTGCTGATTTGATCCATGGCAAGGCTGACGAGTTTTTCAAACGCTATGGCGTTGAAGGCGTCAGAACCTACACCAGCCACAAAGAAATGCTCGAAAAAGAAGAGCTGGATGCCGTCAGCGTCTGCACATACAATAGAACGCACGCAGAATGCACCATCGATGCGCTGAACAAAGGCCTGCACGTTCTGCTCGAAAAGCCGATGTGCGTCACGACGGAAGAAGCCGTTGAAATCTGCCGCGCCGAGAAGAAGAGCGGCAAGATCCTTTCCATCGGCTTCCAACCGCGGTTCGACGCCAACATGCAGATGATCAAGAAAATCGTCCAGTCCGGCGCGCTGGGTGAAGTCTACTACATCCAGACCGGCGGTGGCCGCCGCCGCGGCATCCCGAACTCGACGTTTATCGAAGAGAAAACCGCAGGCATCGGCGCGTTGGGCGATATCGGCTGTTACTCGCTCGACATGGTTTTGAACGCCATCGGCTATCCGAAGCCGCTGACCGTTTCCGGCTACAAATCCGACTTCTTCGGCAAGAGCTACGAGTACTCTGCTCCGGAAAACGCGTCGCGCTTCAGCGTTGATGATTTTGCCGCAGCATTTATCCGTCTGGAAGGCGGCATCATCCTGGACTTCCGCATTTCCTGGGCAATGCACATGAACACGCCGGGCGATACGATCATTCTCGGCAAGAAAGCCGGTCTCCGCATCCCGTCCACCGACTGCTGGAATGGATCCGTCGGCGGCCCGATGACCATCTATCACGATGTCGCCGGTGTGCAGTGCCAGACGACCATCCCGATCCTTTCCAACGGTGACGGCCAATTCTCCGGTCTATTTGACAGAAAAGTCCGTTCCTTCCTGGATGCCATTCTCACAAACGGCACTTCTCCGGTTCCGACCAGCCAGATCCTTTACAACCAGGCCATCATTGACGGTATCTGCAAATCCGCCAACGTCGGCCACGAAATCAACATCGAAATCCCCGAAATCT
>CAJLFQ010000110.1 GCA_905205975.1 uncultured Eubacteriales bacterium
AAGGCTTTTAATTTGCCGGATGAGTCCGCTTCGTCGCGGGACAATTCTGTATGTTTTGCGGGTGCGGTTTGCATCTCCGCTTCGCCGGCGTTTGCTATCGTCGCCAGCGTATGTTCCGCGGGTTTGGTTTGTATCAAAGAATCCGAATCGAAACCGGATCCAGCGTCACGCTTCGGCCATCCGACAGGGTCATAGTCGACGGCGTCATCCGGTCGTTGTAGCAGGCCAATTTTCCGGTCTTCAGGGCAGACATATAGACGCCGCGCGGTTTTTCCGCCGTGAGCATTTGCAGGGTCAGCGGCGACATCCCTTCGATTTCCTTCAGAACTTCCGCGAGGTCGTCGATATAGTCATCCAGCGGTTCACGCTGCGTGTTGATGAGAATCACTTTCCCTTTGCCGGTGTCCCCTGCTGCCCAGCGGCGGTACACCGTCGTATCACCTTCGACAGTCATCAGTTCACGCGGGGCGTTGGAATGCAGAACCGGATAAATCACGGTGCCGCCGTTTCTCACCCATGCGTCGATGCGATCCAGCACTGCGCTTTCAATGTAGTTGCCGTCATGCGAGCGGCCCAGGAAAACCAGCGCTTTGTAGTTGTTTTTCTCAAGCGCACCGTCCAGCACCATCTGTTCGGCGCAGAAGTCGTAGTCCAGCTTCCGTCGAAGCGAGAACACCTGCGAGAAGAACGACGAACCATCCAGATACCGGATGGCGGAGTCGGTCAGTTTGGACTCGGTATCCGGGTACATGACGGCGACATCGATCTGCGGTTCTGCGCGCTCGTTGAGCAGCGGGGCATATTTCAGCCAGAACGGTTCGCTTTCATCGCAGGCGACAAAGTTTCCGTGGTAGTAGAACAGGTGCACGCCGTTGTTGACGATGATGTTATACAGGCGGTTGATGATGCTGCGCGCCGTGCCGTATCCTGCCGGTTCCGATCCGAAGGGCACGCCATAGAACCGTGCGGCGCTGGAGAGCATTCTCGTGATGGCAAAGTTCAGCTCATAGCTTTCGTCTTCGTTGGTTGCGCGGATGCACCCGTTGACCGGAACCATGCCGCGCGTCTGGTCGGTAAAGTCTGTTCCGCATTCGCAGAAGCCCCAGCCGCCGGCGGACTGATAGACATCCGGCTTCTTCAGCTCTTCCCGCGTCCAGACGGCCCAGCGGTTGCACCAATCGGTCATTTCAAACATGTACCAATCGACAAAGTCTTTCCGTTTTCTGCGCGATTCCGTTGTATAGGGGATAAACGTTTTGACTTCCTCGAACGCTGCAATGGGTTCGCCCCATGCCTGACTCAGCGCTTCCGCCGTCTGATACCGGTCTTTCAGCCATGCCGCGAAGCGAACCGGTGCGTTTTTATCACCTGCCCACCAGCCGATGTGCATATGCTCCGGCTGATGTTTATAGCCCCAGTTGCCCGTCGCCGGGTACTGGCTTTCCCCGTAGTTTCCGCTCGGCCCGAGGCGAACGCCGAACACGTTCGGGTTGTCGTTGTAGTGTTTGCCCAGCTCATGGAGATATTTCTTGACGAACGGCGTCTGCTGATCGGTAAAAATGGTCGGGATGTTGTTCGACTTGCCGTGTTCGAGGCAGGCAAACCCCTCAAAGCCCGGCGTTTCCTCACGATACCACGCCGGAAGCGCATAGGCGGATCCGCCGATGACCAGCGGAAACCACTTCATGCCGTAGCGAGCAGCCGCGGCGATGACCGCGTCATAATAGCTCCAGTCAAACTTGTCTTTTTCATATTCCACAAAGTCCCATCGCACATAGCTCTCTGCGCCGTTAAAGCCCATGCTGCGGACGTACGGCACACAGTCGGCCATGCGTTCGAGTGTGGCGGGCAAATCATCCCGCGAGCAGGACGGTGAAGCGTCCCCCACGGTGATGACCAGCTGCATCGGGCGGTCCAGCTCGAATGCAGGATGAATGTCTTCGGGCTGCGGACGTTCCGCTTTGGCCCGCGCAATGACGGATTCATCCCGACCGGCTGAAACCGTGACGGTTTGAATGTTTTCCAATCCAATGACGGCAAGGTCCAGCGTTTCCGACGCTTCCGGAAGCGCGACGACTGCGGCGCAGGTACGCGTTTTGCCCGTTGCGCACGAGGTGTATCCGGCCAGCGTTTCCGCCGGGCAGCCGTTCAGTGATAAAATCGTAAAGCCGTGTGCGAGGTCTGCGAAGGTAATGCCGATCGTATAGGTTTCGGCGGCCGACAAAGTATTCGGTGCGGTGAAATGGCGGACAAGGCGCCGGTAGAGATAATCTTTTCCCTTTCCGGTTTCGGTTTTTCCTGTCAGCGGCTGTTCAGACAGCGTGACAATGTGCAGGGACTGTTCGTTCATTCAAATAACCTCCTGTCGGACGATTCTACCGATATTATAGCAAAATCTGTCGGTTTGTCAAGCACAAAAAAACAGCTCCGTGCGGCAGAAAAAAGCAACCGCCGGTTGCTTGCGGGGACGGCCGTTATGCGGTATAATAGAGTTGCATATACCGCAGGAAACCAAACCGCCCCACAGCATCCGGCAGCCATTTCACCGGCATTTCATACAATCAAAAAAGGAGCGTATCAAACATGCAAGCCAAAGAAATTCGCCCATCCTATGAGACCCTGCCCTCAGGCGAGATGTATTCAGACCTTCTGGACATCGAGTATATGCAGTGTTATGACGAGGGACTGGATATCGAACCGCTCAAGCCGCTGATGGAAAGTATCTCTGCGCTGAAGCGTTCGAAGGAGCGCGAGGACCTTGCCAATACGGTGTTTGAGATGATCTGCCGCCTGCCCATGCGGGAGGGCTACCCGTATGACGAACCTTCTCATCTGGCGGGCATTCGCGCGCTCTGCCGTCCGGCGCCGGAGCTGCCGAAGGCCGTTCTGAACGACCGACTGCGCGATCAGGTTCACGGTGCATGGATCGGTCGAATCGCCGGATGTCTGCTCGGCAAACCGGTCGAGGGGTATGCCGCAGAGCGGATCGAAAATCTG
>CAJLFQ010000111.1 GCA_905205975.1 uncultured Eubacteriales bacterium
GAATTTGATCCCCTTGACAAGCAGCTTTTCATCATCGACGATTAAGATTTTCATGTGTTGCTCCTATCCAGCCTTGCGGCTTTTTTATTTTTGGCGGTCTGTCTGGCCATGTGCAGAGGGAGGAGGGAGAGGACAGGCATACCGGACAAATCGAATGGAAAAACATCGTGCGAATGGATGCTTGGCATAAACTTAACAAAATAGGCATTGAAAGCAGAGCCGCGCTTGTGTTAAGATATAGATACATCCAAAGCGAATATGCGGGTGGAACAGGGCGCATACTCTGTACACAGATATTATACCATATCCATCTGCAAAATGCTATGGTTTTTCGGAAAAAAATTATTTTTTTTGGGGGCGGCGCACAGGCCGGCCGGATGTATCGAAAACAGACCGGCAAAAGTCTGAACAGCTGTTTGAAAGGCGAATGCCTTTCAAAAACGCCCGAATGTTGACACATATGACGTAAAGCGGATTGCGGCTCAAAATGAAACGCGAATATGAAAATACTGCCAGTCAGGCAGCCCGCTTATACAGATGAATCGAATGGATGGATCGGAATATGAACATAAAGAAAAGAATCGGACTTTTTGTCATTTTATTGGCGCTGCTGGCTCCGACTGTGATGGCAGACGAGCCACTGGAAGTGGAAGCGCGCGCAGCCATTCTGGTGGATGTAAACTCCGGAGAAGTGCTGTTTGAGCAGAATGCAGACGCCAAACAGTACCCTGCCTCCCTGACAAAAATCATGACGGCTCTGCTGGTTGCGGAACACTGCGATTTCCAAGACTTGGTCGAAGTCAAAGCGAGTGCATTTTCGGATTTGATCGCCGCAGGCAGTTCTGCCGGCCTGAAAGAAGGCGAGATTCTCTCCGTTGAGAATCTGCTGTACTGCATGCTCGTTTCATCCGGCAACGATGCTGCCAACGTCTTGGCGGAATACGTCGGCGGAACGCTGACGCAGTTTTATGACATGATGAACCAAAAGGCAGCAGAGCTGGGATGTACCGGGACGCATTTTGCGAACGCACACGGCCTGCACAATGAGAACCATTATACAACGGCACGCGACCTCTATCGAATCACGCGTGAATTCGTGGCAAACGATGCGCTGATGAAAATTGCCAATACCGTCTCCTATGCTGTGCCGGCCACCAACATGACGCCGACCCAGCGGATTCTGAATTCTACAAACCTGCTCATCTCCGGGACGAAGACAATCAAATACATTTACAGCCCTGCCAGAGGCATTAAAACAGGCACCACAACACCGGCTGGATATTGTCTGGTTTCTTCGGCTGAAAAGAACGGCTTGTACCTTGTCAGTGTCCTGCTGGGCGCAGGCAAAGATGAAACGACCGGCAATATCATGAGCTTTGTTGAAACAAAGCGCATGTTTGAGTGGGGGTTTCACCATTATGCCTATCAGGAGATTGTCGGCAGCGGAGAACCCGTTGTCGAGCTGCCGGTCGATTTATCACAGGATGCGGATGCCGTCGTTGCTGTGACGCAGTCTGCAATTACCTCGCTCATGCCATCGGACTTCGATGCGAAGGACGTCGTGATTACGCCGTGGCTCTACGAAGAACGACTGACGGCTCCTGTGACGAAAGGGCAGGTATTGGGCGAAGCGGACGTTTCGTACGACGGACGCAGCTACGGACGGATTAAGCTGGTCGCTTTATCGAATGTCGAACGGTCCAATTTCCTGTATTCGGTTGACCAAATCAAAGCATATGTGACAAACCCGGTTCTTTGGCTTGTGATCGCCGGCGTCATTGCTGCGATAGGCGCCTATATCGTGGTTGCAATTCTCCTGAACCGCAGACGCCGCCTGCGCAGAATCCGCAAACGGGGCCGCTATCTGTAAAAAGCATTCCGCCGCACGCTGTGCAGCATACGGCGCGAATCAAAAAACGCATCACATAACGCCTCAAATAAAAGGAAACAGATGAAATGATTGATCTATCGCTTGCCTCGGTCGGAAAGTATTTCGGCGAGGTTCAAATTTTGAAAAATGTATCTTTTGAGCTGCAAGCCGGGGAAAAAGCGGCTTTGATTGGAAAAAACGGATGCGGCAAAACGACGCTGTTTCATGTGATTGCCGGAACGGAGCCGTTTGAGGAAGGCTCGCTGATGGTAAACCGTGATAAGCGGCTGGCCGTTTTGGATCAGATTCCGATATATCCGGCGGGTATGACCGTACAGGCCGTCATGGAAACGGCCTTTGATGCCATCAAAAAGCTTCAAGCCGAGATGGCTGACATGGAAGCAGCGATGTCCGCAGGTCACAATGATGCAGCCACATTGAAGCGCTATGGCGAATTGCAGGTGCGCTTCGAAGTCCTCGGCGGATATGAGATGGAAACCGAACTCTTCCGGACTGCGCTTGGACTCGGCGTCCCGCGTGAAATGTGGCCGCGCCTCTATGATAACTTGTCCGGCGGGGAGAAGACGCGCGTCAATCTGGTTCGAATGCTCCTTGAAAAAACAGATATCATGCTGCTGGATGAACCGACGAACCATCTCGATATGAATGCAGTGGAATGGCTCGAGAACTATCTGCAAACGTTCAAGGGCACGGTTTTGGTCATATCCCATGACCGTTTCTTTTTGGACCGTGTGACGCAGAAAACGATTGAGCTGGAAAATATGACGACAACCGTCTACGACGGTCCATACAGCTTTTACGCACAGCGTAAAGAAGAAATTGAAGAAGAAAAACGCCGGGCTTTTGAAAAATCCCAACAAGAAATTGACCGCTTGACGTTTACCTCCGACCGGATGCACGGCTGGGGGCTGG
>CAJLFQ010000112.1 GCA_905205975.1 uncultured Eubacteriales bacterium
GTCGGAGAAGGCGTCAGCCCGGCGCTGATCGGCCAGCGTGTTTTGTCGCTTGGCACGCATGCGTCGATCGTCTGCCGGTCGATTTACGAAGCGGTGATCGTACCCGCGCACGTTTCTGCCGAGGAAGCCGTCTTTGGCGTCATTGCGCAGATCGCCATGGGCGGCGTCCGATTTGCCGGGCTGCGATTCGGCGAAACGACTGCTGTCTTCGGTGCGGGGCTGGTTGGGCAGTTTGCCGCGCGGTTTGCACGTATGGGCGGTGCATCCGCGGTCTTTGTTTCGGATCGTTCACCGCTGCGGCTGCGGCTGCTGCCTTCCGACAGCGGGTTTTATGTTTCAGATGCCCCGCCGGATGCATTCGGCACATTTCTGCTGGAATGGAACCGCGGCCAGCCCGTCGATGCGGCGTTTGATGCCACCGGAGATCCGGCGCGCATTGACGGAGAAATGCGCCTATTAGCCGACCGGGGACGGCTTATCATTTTGAGCAGTCCGCGCGGGCGTTCCACGCTGGATCTGGATTATCTGAATCTGCATGCCCTCTCTTTGATCGGCGCGCATAATTTTTATGTACACACGCCGCCCGGCGTCCCCGGCGAGCCGTTTACTTTGCGGCACGATTTACAGGCATACGTGGATTTGCTGGCACGGCGGGAGCTATCCGTCGATGCACTGATCACGCACCGCTATTCCGCCGCCGACGCCGCTGACGCCTACCAGATGCTTCGGCGGGACCGACGCAATGCGCTCGGCGTCCTGCTGGATTGGCGATAAAAAAGACCCGGAAGATCTTCCGGGTCTTTTGGACACGTTTTTTAGGCTGTTTGTTTGAGGAGGATGGATTTTCGGTTCAGGTTCAGGCGCTTTGCGGTCAGCTGCAAGAGCAGTTCTTCACAGGCAGCAAGCGTCGCCAAGCCGCCAACGGCCGCAATCAGCCAGTTCCCGCAGCTGCGCCATAAAATCGGCAGCAGGAACAAGGCAAAACCTGACGCGCGGTTGGATATCGTGTGGCAGACCGCGCAGCGATGAAACCGGATCCGGCAGACCAGCAGCGCAGTCACACGCAGTGCCGCAATGCCGGCGGCCCAAGCAATCATCCATGGCGCGGGCTGGAGCTGCGGCAGCAGCGTCAGCGCAGCAAAGGCAATCAGCAGAAAATCCGCGGTACTGTCCAGCACCGCGCCAAACATGGTCTCCGCATGGAGGCGGCGGGCCAGAAAGCCGTCAGCAGCATCGCTGATGCCGCAGAGCAGATACACGATCCAGTAGGGCGCGGAAAAGGGTTGAAACATACAGAGCAGAACGGCGCCAAGCGCGCGCAGCAGGCTGATTCCGTTGGGAATGTGTTTTTTCATTGCGCCGGTTTCGTGTGGAGCAGATGCATCTTTTTCAGCAGGCGAACCATCGTCTGGCCTTTTGGCAGCATGAGGATATCCTTTTCGCTGATGCCGCCGATCGCCAGCATTACGACGCCGTATACCGCCGCCGCCAGGCAAACCGCCAGCGCTGTCGCTTTTGCATCGCCGATCAGACTGGCGCCGAGCTTCTGCGCATAATATCCGACAAAACCCATCAGCACCGACGCAATCACGGGTTTCAGAACCACTTTTGAAAGCGAAATTCTGCATTGGACATCTTTTCGGAAGCAGATAAAGTTGATCGTAAAAATCGTGATGTAGCAGAGCAGCGTGCCGATCGGTGCGCCAATCATACCGATCGACGGGATGCCGATCAGGATATAGTTGACGGTCAGTTTGACGATGCCGCCTGCAATCAGGGAGTAGACAGGCACGCGCATTTTGCCGATGGATTGCAGCATGGCGGTGGAAAGCGTGGACAAGCACGTCCAGAAAGAGGCGACGCCCAAGATTTGCAGCAGCGGCGTCACCGCTTCGATTTCATCCAGTCTGGCCGGGAAGAGCATACGCTGAATCGGACCAGCCAAAACAAGCAGACCGACGGCGCATGGCATTGCCAGCGCAATGACCAGTTTGATGACGCGCCGCAGCAGATACCGGACGCGCCGGTCATTTTTGGCGACGAATGCGGCCGACAGCGCCGGGATGATGCTGACGTTCAGCGAAGAAATAATCGACGGCGGCAGGTTAAACAGCGTCTGCGCGTACCCTTTATAGCCGCCGTATGCGGCGTTGGCCATGGTTTTATCCAAGCCGGAATCCTCCAGCCGTTTGTAGATGAGAAAAAGATCCAAGACGCCCGTCAGGTTGACGACCATGGCACTCATGGTCAGCGGGACTGCCAGATGAACGAATTGGCGGAGAATCGCCTTTTTGGAGCGGACTTTTCCGCCGCGGCGTGTCAGCGCGTGCAGCTCTCTGCGGGTTTTGGGTGAGAAAAACACACAGAGCAGGATGACGGTTCCGATCATGGTGCTGATGGAGGTTCCGGAGATGGCGCCTGCGGCGACATGTTCTTCCGGATAGGCCAAGCTTTTCAGCAGCAAGGCGAAACCGATGCCGATCAGCAGTTTGAAGAAGGCTTCGACAATCTGCGTTATGCCGGTCGGCTTCATGTTCTGCATGCCCTGATAATACCCGCGGAAAACACAGGACATGGAGAGGAAGAAGATCGCCGGGGACAGAACCATCATGCAGTATTTGGCCTGCTCCGTGCTGACGGAGCGTGCAAAAAAGCCGCTCCCGAAAAACATCACGGCAGTCCCCAGTCCGCCGACAATGAAAAAGACCGTCCCCATCAGCCGGACTTCTTTGCGGACTTCAGCATATCGGGCCAATGCGATGCTTTCCGCAACCATTTTGGAAAT
>CAJLFQ010000113.1 GCA_905205975.1 uncultured Eubacteriales bacterium
GACGGTGATTTTTATGTCTATACGCGTTTACAGATTGACAACGTATCGTTTTCATGGTATAATAATATGTAAAATTGGTTTTTTGTCCTTTTGGACAAGCCAACCGTTAGAATCCCGCTGTTTCCGTGCGGATGCATTTGGCATCGGCCGCCGAACAGCTGAAACGAGGTTTGCTATGCATTGGTCAGAAGAAATCGCGCAGCGGATCATCGACCGTACCCCCGACAAAGAGGAATACGTCTGCGCAGCGGGCATCAGCCCGTCCGGTTCGATTCACATCGGCAATTTCCGCGACATCGCCACGCCCCTGTTTGTCGCCAAAGCGCTTCGAAAACGCGGAAAAAAAGTCCGGCTTCTCTTCTCATGGGATGAATTTGACCGCTGCCGCAAGATCCCGTCCAACGTTCAGGCTGTCGTCGGCGACACATACGACCACTATATCGGCTGTCCGTACGTCGATATTCCGGATCCGTGGGGCTGCCATGAGAACTACGCCAAGCATTTCGAAGAAGAATTCATGCTCGAAATGAAGAAATTCGGCATCGAAATGGACTATCGCTATCAGGCCGACATGTACCGCTCCGGCAAGTATACCAAAGACATCATCGAAGCGCTTCAGAAGCGCGGCGAGATTTTTGAAATCCTCGATTCCTTCAAAACAAAGGAGCCGGGCAAAACGCCGGAGGAGCTGGCTGCGGAGCATGACGCCGAAAAAGCGGCGTACTACCCGGTTTCGATTTTCTGCCCGGAATGCCACACCGACTTTACGACAATCACGCACCTCTCCGAAGACTGCACCGAGGCGGACTATACCTGCCGCTGCGGTCACAGCGGTCACTTCAACTTCCTGACCAACTTCGACTGCAAGCTGGGCTGGAAAGTGGACTGGCCGATGCGCTGGCGCTATGAGGGCGTCGATTTTGAACCGGGCGGAAAAGACCATGCGGCGCCGAGCGGTTCCTACTCCAACGCCCGCCTGATTTCCAAGCAGGTTTTCGGCTATGAAGCGCCGCTCTTCCAAGGGTATGAGTTCATCGGCATCCGCGGCATGACCGGCAAGATGTCCAGCTCCTCCGGTCTGAACCTGACGCCGGGCACCCTCCTGAAGCTCTATGAGCCGGAAATCATCCTCTGGCTCTACGCCAAAACGGAGCCGACCAAGGCGTTTGACTTCTGCTTTGACGACGGCATCCTCCGCCAGTATTTTGAGTTTGACCGGATGTATGCCGACTATGCCGCCGGGAAATCCGACGAACACAATGCCGCCATCATGGAAAACTGCATCATTGAAGGCCGCCATCCCGAAAGCGTCCCGATGGGACTGCTGGTTCAGCTTGGGTCGATTGTTGACTTCAACGTCCCCATGCTGGAGACGGTCTTTGCCAAGATCGGCACGCCTTACCGCTACGAGCAGTTTGCCGGGCGTTTGGACCGCGCACGGTTCTGGCTGGAACAGTGTTCCCCGGAAAATGCCAACAAGCTCTGCGCATACCGCAACTGGGACGTTTACGAGACGCTGTCTGACACGGAAAAAGAAGAAATCCGCCTGCTGCACGAGACGATTGCTGCCGGGGGCTTCGATCTGGATGGTTTGAACGCACTGCTGTATGCCATTCCGAAGCGCGTTCACGGCGACGGTCTGGATGAGAAAGCGCTCAAGGCTTTGCAGGGCACCTTCTTCAAGAACGTCTACCGCCTCCTGCTCAACAAGGAAAAGGGGCCGCGGCTCTACCTCTTCCTGTATGCCATTGATACGGCGCGGTATCTGCCGCTGCTCGACTTCTCCTATCCGAAAACCGCGGAAGAGGAAGCCGCCAAATCGGCTGCGGAACAGCCTGAGGAAGCACCGGCCGTCGTTTACGGCGAACCGGATCCGGTGGAACCCGTCAAGCCGGAAATTACGCTTGACGATTTTGCCAAAATCGATCTGCGCGTCTGCAAGGTCATCAAGTGCTCCGAAATCCGCAAATCGCACAGCTGCCTGAAGCTGACACTGTTTGACGGTGAAGGCGAACGCGTCATCGTTTCGAGCATCAAGCATGAGTATACGCCGGAGCAGCTGATCGGCAAAAAAATCATTGTCATTGCCAACCTGAAGCCGGCGCGTCTGACCGGCGTAACCAGCCAAGGCATGCTGCTGGCGGCTACCAACAATGCCTGCGGCTGCAAAGTGCTCTTTGTGGATGATTCCGTCCCGGAAGGCACACCGGTTCGCTGACGACCTGCACATCCATGAAAGGACTGCGGCGCTGTGCAATTCTGCACGGCGCCGCTGGTATATCCATATGATTTCAGAAACAAAAGACGCCATCTCCTGCGTCCGTCTGGACGCTTCAGCGGCACGGGATCTGTATCGCTCTGCGCTGGCCGCTGATTTTCCGCCGGCAGAGCTGCGCCCCATCGAATGGATCGAGCCTCTGCTGGACGCCGGTTCATACCGCGCCTACCTGCTTTGCCAGGGCGAGGCGCAGATCGCATATGCGTTTCTGTGCCGCTCGCCGGATCAGGCGGTCTGGCTCGTCGATTATCTTGCTGTGTTTGCGCCATATCGCGGGCAGGGGTTCGGTTCCGCCCTGCTGCGCGCGCTGCATGAGGCATTCGCCGCAGACGACGCGCTCCTGTTTGAAGTAGACCAT
>CAJLFQ010000114.1 GCA_905205975.1 uncultured Eubacteriales bacterium
GGCTGGCTTTTCATTCCATGCAGTATGGCGCTATTTGGTCTGAGATTCACACGATGTGCCGACGGGCTGCGCGTTTTTTTCGGCCGGGATTTCTTCTTCCGGCGCATCCTGCACAACCGGACGGATGACTTCCGGCGCGTCAACTGCCGGTGCATTCAGAGGCGGATCCCGCTGAATGGTACCGGAAAGGAAGAGCGCGCCTTTGGCGGCGGCAGGACCGATCAGCTCATACAAAACAGAAGAGGACAGGATAATCGTCAGCAGCAGATTGCCCATTTCCGGCGGGAGCATCCGCTGCCCGAGGAAGGCCAGCCCGATTGCGACACCGGCCTGCGGGATCAGCGCCAGCCCCAGATAATTCCGGATCGATTTGCTGGTGCCGACCGCCATCGCGGAAAAATATGTCCCCGCGTATTTGCCGACAATGCGGATGAAGAAGTAGGCCAGACCGATCAAACCAGCCGATTTGATCGAGGAAATATCGAGGCTCATGCCGGAAACCACGAAAAACAGCGACATGATCGGCGGCGTAAAGTTGTCAACCTGATGGAAAAGCTCTTTGTCGTGCGTCATATTGATATATCCTGCGCCGAAAATCATGCATGCCAGCAGGGGTGAAACGTCAAAAATGGCGCAGAGGCCGGACAAACCGAGCAGCATGGCGGTGACCAGAATCAGCCGGTTGTCGCGGCTGCGGCGTTCGTTCAGCAGCTTGCTCAACAGAAACGCACAGCCAAACCCAAGAACCGGAGCGGCGATGTTGTAGGCGAGCGGAAGCAGAACATCGCGGGCGGAAACGCTGCCGCCGCTGTTTGCTTCGGCAACTGCGGTGACAATGCCGAACGTCAGGAGGCAGACGACATCATCCAAAGCGACAACCTGCAAGAGCGAATTGACGAATTCGCCCCGCGCATGGTATTGCTTGATGGTCATCATGGTGCTTGCAGGCGCCGTTGCAGTGGCGATTGCGCCCAGAATCAGAGAGAAATTCCAAGAGAGCGAGAAAATCCAGTGCATGGAAACGGTGACCAGAATGCCCGCAAACAACGCTTCGCAGACGGTGATCACGATGATTTTCATTCCGGCCTGCCGCAAAACTTCTTTTTTGAAAAACTTGCCGACGCCGAACGCAATAAACGCCAAGGCGACGTCACTGACAAAGCTCATGCGCTCAATCAAATCCGTCGGGACGGCGCCGAGAACGTAAGGTCCGATTAAGACACCGGCGATGATATAACCGGTGACATACGGCAAATGCAGTAGCTTTGTCAGTCGGGTAACCAGAAACCCGCTGAGCAGAATCAGAGAAAGCGAAATCAAAACGACGCTGGCAAATGGCAGGCTGCCATAGAACTTGCTGATCATAAAAGAACCTCCGTTCATTGGACGAGAAATAGGGGATGGAAAATGGGATGGAACGTGAAAAAACGAAAGGACGAAATGTGAAAACCGGCCCGCAAGCCGGTCTGTTCTCTCTTGTTTTTGCCGCTGCCTTTCAAAAAGGGGCTTGCAATTTCCTGCGCGCTATGCTATTATTATATAGTCATTTGGCATAATGTCAAATTATCTTTTGATTTCATCTGATAACGATTAGGCATAATGGGGCGATCAACATGATGGACACAAAACTCAATACATTGCTGCGCGTACAGGAAGAAGGCAGCTTTACCCGCGCGGCGGAAGCGCTTTCGCTGACGCAGCCGGCCGTCAGCAAGCACATCCGGCTGCTGGAAGAGGAGCTGGGCGTCCGGATTTTCAACCGAGGCGAAGGAGAAATGAAGCTGACCCGCGAGGGGGAAATTGTCGCGAAGTACGCAAAACGAATTGAAGTCCTCTATTCGAACATGCGCCAGAGCCTGAAAGATCAAAAACACAGAGCGACGCGCCTTTCTGTCGGCATGACGCATACGGCGGAAAGCAATGTCATGGCGGAAGTGCTGGCGCGCTATTCCAGCGAAAGGCAGGGCGTCTGCCTGACGATTTTTACGGACACGATTCAGAACCTCTATGCCAAGCTTCAGACGTATGAAATTGATCTGGCTATCGTTGAGGGGCGGTCAACGGACAGCAGCTTCAACTCCATCCTTCTTGATACAGACTGCCTGATTCTCGCCGTTTCAACCGAAAATCCGCTTGCAAAGCAGAATATTGTGACGCTTTCCGAACTGAAAAAACAAAAGATGATCCTCCGCCTGCCGAACTCCGGGACGCGGAATCTGTTCGTTTCCCACCTGGAAAGCAACAACCTTTCCCTGGATGATTTCAACGTCATTCTCGAAGTCGACAACATCGCAACCATCAAGGACCTGATCCGCCGGAACTTCGGCGTTTCGATCCTCGCCAAGAGCGCGTGCATGGATGAACTGCGCAAGGGCAAGCTGGTTGCACTGCCGGTTGAAAACCTCAGTATGATCCGGGAAATCAATCTGGTTTACCACAGAGACTTTGAACACGTCGATATCCTGCGCGACATTTCCAAAATGTATTTTGAGTATGGCAAACAAAGCGACTGAGTATTTCTGATTTCTGCCGCAAAGAAAGCCCGCCGGTGCGCTTCCAAACGCACCGGCGGGCTTTTGATACAGACAAATCCTGT
>CAJLFQ010000115.1 GCA_905205975.1 uncultured Eubacteriales bacterium
CCGCATGAGCGGTGGTGTGGGAGGACGGGGGTTAGTCACCCCCTCCTACCCGATTGAAGTAAAAATGGACAGCCGCCGTCTATTTGGCGGCGGCTGCCTATTCTTTCTCTTGGAAGGAGAAAGGATGGAAATTTAGGGCGATCAACTTTTGTTTATACGTGGAAGCTGATCGCGTAAGGAGGCAAAATATGGGTTTGCGCGATGTGGCTCAAACCATCATCGATTCCGCGATACGATCTTCGCTGCCTGACGAAGCGGTCAAAAGGGCGCTGAAAAACTGTCGCTTTGAAAAAAAGGTCCATCTGGTTGCGATTGGAAAAGCTGCGTGGCAAATGGCCAGAGCGGCAGTTGACTGCATCGGAAGCCAAATTCAGGATGGAATTGTGATTACCAAATATGGTCACATTAAGAAAGAAATACCTGGATTGCGGCTTTTTGAAGCAGGGCATCCGGTGCCGGATGAAAACTCCTGCCGGGCGACCGAACAGGTTATCCAGATGGTCAGCGCTCTGGGAGAAGAAGACGTTGTGTTGTTCCTGGTTTCGGGCGGAGGATCGGCATTGTTTGAAAAGCCGTTGATTCCTTTGGCAGAACTTGAAAACATTACGACGCAGCTGTTGTCTTGCGGAGCGGATATCACGGAGATCAATACCATCCGCAAACGGCTTTCGGCAGTAAAGGGCGGCAGGTTTGGCGAACTCTGTAAGCCGGCCAGAGTATTCGCGGTTGTGTTATCGGATATCATCGGTGACCCGCTGGATATGATCGCGTCCGGACCGGCTTGCCCGGATGTATCTACGGCGGAACGGGCGCAGGAAATCATTTTAAAGTACGGTTTAACTTTATCAGAACAGGCCAAAGAGCTGCTTCTTCAATCGACGCCAAAAGAGTTGGATAATGTTCAGACGGTGGTTACCGGAAGCGTTAAGCAGCTGTGCAGAACGGCGACGCAGGAATGTCTGCGTTTGGGGTATGAACCGCATGTGCTGACGGACAGCCTGACCTGTGTGGCGAAGGAAGCCGGAAGTTTTCTTGCAGCGATTGCCCGATACCATGCGAAGGATCAAAAGCCTCAGGCCTATATTCTGGGCGGAGAAACGGTCGTCTATCTGACTGGCAAGGGGAAAGGCGGAAGGAATCAGGAATTGGCGCTGAGCGCCGCCGCCGGAATCAGCGGGCTGAAAAATGTTGCGCTGTTTTCCGTGGGGTCTGATGGAACGGATGGCCCGACGGACGCGGCAGGGGGCTATGTAGACGGAACAACCGCAGAGCGACTGGCCGAGCAGGGAATCTGCATCGCGGATATACTGCATGATAACAATGCGTATTACGCGCTGAAGGCGGCGGACGGTTTGATTATGACCGGACCGACTGGCACCAATGTCAATGATTTGACCGTACTTTTAATCGATGTGGTACCAACATAAAAGAAATCCGACAGTGCAAGCCTTTTCGTTTCGGGCAGAGAAAATGTCTGAAAGCGGTTTGCAGTGCCGGATTTTTGCCTGAAAGGGGGGAAGGTTTTGCGGAGTATAGAGATTCCCTACGGAAGAGGCAGGCAGATTTTCCATATTGAGGATCATCGTCTGACCGGCGTTTTGATGCCGGAAACGATGCCGAAAGCGGGCGAAGAGACGGAAATTGTTCGCAGAGCAATTTCTGCGCCGATTGATTCCGCTCGTCTTTCGACACTGTCCCAAACGGCTGAGAGGATTCTGCTGATCACGAGCGACCATACGCTCATAGCGCTTCGCGATCATAGCTGCAATGACGAATGGACCGGCGCTGCGGGCTGTGTCTGCATGCACGCGAAAAATCCGACGCCGCCGATTAACCCACGTCAGTCGATTGACTGTGAGACGACCAATTCGATGATTGCGGTTTTAAAGCCCGGAGACAGCTTTATTCTTTCGCCGGGGATGAGCACGACCTGCATGGCGCCGTTTCAGCCGTTCTGGTTCGATGCTTTCAGCCCCAACCAGGTTTTTCATATCGACCGACAGGAGACGGCGATTGCTTCGTGGATTCGTCGGGAAGAAATCAATCGAGCGGCAATCGATGGACGGATTCCGGTCGAGGAATATCGGGCGGAGATGAAGGAAATGGAGAGGGCATGGATCAACCGTGCCCAAACGATTTCGCGTTCGGACAGGCAGATATTTGTCAACGAAAACGCATTGCAGGCTGAGCGCTTTATCGATAAGTGGCTCGATATTGCCAAGAAAAATCCGCCTCAGCCGCATGGAGATTCTGCCTTCCAGATGTGGTGGAAAAATAAAAATGCCGAGTTGGGAAAGGATCGGCGGATTGCCTGGTAAATTTTGATAAAAAACCGTCCTGTGCAGAGCCAAACGGCTGCACAAGACGGTTTTTGAGATTTGGTGCAGCGACCGAACTCATATCCGAACCCGAAAATCCTTCTCCCAGTTTGTTTTTCAGGTCGTCAAACGTGATTGTTTCTGTTCCCTCGCGGAAATTGTAGGTCAGAACCAGTTTATCATCATAAAGGAAAACCGAATTGATGAATGTATCAATCAACACCCGACGGTGTGAAAGCTGCCGTACATCGAG
>CAJLFQ010000116.1 GCA_905205975.1 uncultured Eubacteriales bacterium
GACAACATCCTGTGCGGCCGGACAGACGCCTCGCGTGAAGACGTTTATGAGGCCGCCAAACGCGCCAACATTCACGAATTCATTCTGGGTCTGCCGGACGGCTATGACACCTTCATCGGCGAACGCGGCGTGAAACTGTCCGGCGGACAGAAACAGCGGATTTCCATCGCCCGCGTGTTCCTGAAAAACCCGCCAATTCTCATTCTGGATGAGGCGACCAGCGCGCTGGACAACGTGACGGAACTCGCGGTTCAGCAATCGCTGGACAGCCTCTGTAAAGATCGTACAACACTCGTGGTTGCACACCGGCTGTCCACCGTCCGCAATGCAGATGAAATCATCGTTCTGACAGATGCTGGTGTGGAAGAACGGGGCACACATACAGAGCTGATGGCGAAAAACGGCGTCTATGCCATGCTGTACAATACGCAGTTTGCCCAGCTGTAATCTGATACCACTTTAACCTGATAAAATAAATAAGACAGAAGCAGAGAACATACATACCCTCTGTTGAAAATGACAAAATTGCACAGTTCACGCAGAAAATGATTGAAATCGACCCAAAAGAGGAGTATAATACAGCATAGGAAACAAGGCTTTTGAGCCTTACGAAAGGAAGAACACAAATCCATGGCGATTACAAATGCATACCTGCAAGGTGTTTATGAAACCGTCGAAAAACGCAACGCCGGTGAGAAAGAGTTTCTTCAGGCTGTCTATGAAGTTCTGGAGTCCCTCCAGCCGATTGCCGAAAAACGGCAGGATCTGATCGATGCCGGTGTTTTTGAGCGGATTGTCGAACCGGAACGCTTCATCACATTCCGCGTCAGCTGGGTTGACGACCAAGGGAAGGTTCAGGTCAACCGCGGTTACCGCGTCCAGTTTAATTCAGCCATTGGGCCTTACAAGGGCGGTCTGCGCCTGCATCCGAGCGTCTGTGCCTCCGTCATCAAATTCCTGGGCTTTGAACAGATTTTCAAAAACAGCCTGACCGGCCTCCCGATGGGCGGCGGCAAAGGCGGTTCCGACTTTGACCCGAAGGGCAAGAGCGACGGCGAAATCATGCGTTTCTGCCAGTCCTTCATGACGGAGCTTGCCAAGCATATCGGCGCAGATACAGACGTCCCGGCTGGCGACATTGGTGTCGGCGCCCGTGAAATCGGCTATATGTTCGGCCAGTATAAACGTCTTCGCAACGAATTCACCGGTGTTCTGACCGGCAAAGCACTCTGCGCAGGCGGTTCGCTTGCCAGAAAAGAAGCCACCGGCTTTGGTCTCTGCTACTTTACCAATGAAATGCTTGCCAAAGCGGGCGACAGCTTCCAGGGCAAACGGGTTGTTGTCTCCGGCTCCGGCAATGTGGCGATTTATGCCAACCAGAAGGCGACGGAGCTCGGCGCCAAAGTCATCGCCATGAGCGACTCGAACGGCTATGTCGTCGATGAAAAAGGCATCAACCTTGACGTCATCAAGCAGATCAAAGAAGTTGAACGTGCCCGCATCTCTGAATACGCCAAACGCGTTCCGGGCGCTGTCTACACCGAAGGCTGCAAGGGTATCTGGACTGTCCCGTGCGATATCGCGCTTCCGTGCGCCACACAGAACGAACTCGACCTTGACAGTGCGAAAGCATTGGTTGCCAACGGCTGCAAATACGTTGCAGAGGGCGCCAATATGCCGTCTACGCCGGAAGCCATCGCATATTTCCAGGAAAACAACGTCCCGTTCGGCCCGGCCAAAGCGGCGAATGCCGGCGGCGTCGCCACCTCTGGTCTGGAAATGAGCCAGAACAGCCTGCGCCTTTCCTGGACGTTTGAAGAAGTCGATGCGCGTCTCCATGAAATCATGAAGAATATCTACAAAAACGCCTATGCAGCCAGCGTTGAATGCGGCTGCGAAGGCAACCTGGTTGTCGGCGCAAACGTTGCCGGTTTCCTCAAAGTTGCGGAAGCCATGAAATGGCAGGGCATTGCCTACTAATTCAGGACGGCAAAACAGACAATATTCAAAACGGCGGCTCTGTTTCAAACAGAGCCGCCGTTTACTATTGGTTCCAATCAGGTGAACAAGCAGGGGAGAGCCGGTTATTTCACAGTGACGCGGTGGAAGACTTTTTTGCCCTTGCGGAGTACAATGCCTTCACCGGCGAAATCCGAAGCGCCCCATTTCTGTGCAATGTCCGTCACTTTTTCGCCGCAGGCCAGAACGCCGCCCTGCTGGACCAACCGGCGGGCTTCTCCTTTGGAAGCGGCCAGACCGCATTTCACAAGCAGAGTCAGGATGTCGATTGCACCATCCGCAAAGTCTGCCTCGGACAGTTCAGAGCAGGGCATATTCTCTGTGTCGCCGGAACCGGCAAAGAGCCCGCGCGCTGTCTGCTGCGCTTTTTCCGCTTCTTCTTCGCCGTGAACCATTTTGGTCAGTTCAAAGGCGAGAATTTCCTTGGCGCGGTTCAGCTCGCTGCCTTCCCAACGATCCATTTCGTTGATCTGTTCCAGCGGCAGGAAGGTCAGCATACGGATGCATTTCAGCACGTCAGCG
>CAJLFQ010000117.1 GCA_905205975.1 uncultured Eubacteriales bacterium
CTTTTCCGCGATACACCATGTTGGTGATCTGTTTCACTGTTTTTCCCGTGACCTCTGCGGCCTGTGCATAGCTCATGCCCTCAAAATAAGTGAGATAGAGCACCTCGCGATAATCGGGGTTCATCTCATCCATACAGAAATGCAGAATGCGGTTTCGCTCCTTTGTCTGAATGACCTCCTCCGCCAGCAGCTGTCCGTCCGGTTCCTCTGCCAGCGCATCCAGGCTGAAGAGGAGCTTCTGCTTGCTTTTGCGGCGCAGCGCCATGTGCCGCGCCGCCTTATACAGATACGCCTTGAAGCCGCCGTCCCGAATGCGGGGCTTTTTGGTGAACAGATAGGCGAAGACGTCGAGCATTAGTTCCTCGGCCTCGTGGACGTCATGCAGGTAGCCGTCGATATACAGGGTCAGGGGGTCGCCGTATTTTTTCATTAGGGCGTCCAACCCGGCATCATCGCCGGCGGCATATTGTCGGTATAAGGTTTCGTCGCAGGCCACATCGTTCACTTCCTTTTTGCGGATTCTGAAAATGCAGAAGGGGATTCGTCAGGCGCCGACTGCATGGAAAACGCGGCGCCGCTCTTTGCGGTGCGGATGGTTCGCCCGTATGCGCCGAAACCGCCCATGTGTGCTTGAATCGGGGTGCATCAGAGATGCGGCCTGCGGCACAGCACAGATTGTCCCGCCAATGCAGGGAGCGCACTCAACATGAATCATTATATACGAATCCGAGCGGGAACACAAGGCATCCTGCGAAATATTCAGAGAAAAATTACGGGCAAGCGCTGGAATTTTTTGCATCAGCCCTCCGTAACTGACCGGACGCACTGCAACTGACCGGACGCACTGCTGAAATGGAAGGATGAGCAGAGGTGGAGCCCTCGTGCGGTGCCTGAAAACGCGGCACGCGCCTCTTCGGAAGCCAACCGGCGTGCACTATAAAAAACGGCGCAGTCCGATGACTGCGCCGTTTTCAAAATGCGTTGAACTTGCGATGCAAGGGCCTGTCTTCTCGAAGAAGAACCGCTCAAAAGAGGTGCTGTCTTTCTGCGTCATGCGCAAAAAACAGATGATGTTTGTTTTCAGGCGATCAATAGCCGAAAAGGGAATCGATGGCAGCCTGAATGCTGTTGTGAACCGTTTCAACGGCAGAGGCCGGCCCGACCTGAACGACCAGTTCCGTGGCGGAATCCAGAGCGGCTTTGATATCGTTGCTGAAGCGCGTGGCCTGAATCCGGGCGCCCGGGAAGCAGTAGTCTTCCAGAACTTCCAGCGATTCGTCGTCGCGGAGGTAGCTTCTGAGGATCTTGCGGGCTTCTTCCTTGTCGGTCAGCTTGCTGGCGAGCTTGGCCATGATTTCGCAGGAGGTCTTCCAATCTTTGTTGGTGGTCTGCAGCGTGAAGACGGTCAGATCCGGGATGACGTAGCTGTACTTGTCAGCGCGCGGTCCCTTCGGAATCGGAACGATGCCGTAGTCGAATTCACATCTGGCGTTGGCGCCGTCTTTGCCGTAGTGGCCGCCATACAGACAGCCGAACGCAGCGCGGCCTTCATAGAAAACCTGGCGGCGGTAGTTGTTGTCCGGTGCTTCAACCAGGGAATACTGCGGGTCGGTTGCAATGGTCAGAACAAATTGCAGCGCTTCGACCAATTGCGGCGTCGCGAAGCCGGAGGTCCACTTGTTGGTTTCTTCGTTGAAGTACATCAGACCGATGCCGTTGGATTCCAGCTCGGATTCGATGTCGACCATGGTCTGGCCCCAAATATCATTCTGGCCGTCGCCGTCGGTATCGTTCGTCACTTTTGCGGCGATTTCCATGAAATAATCCCAAGTCCATTCATAATTGCGGACTTTGTTGTAGATGGTTTCGGCCGGATAACCGTTTTTCTCAAGCAGCGGCTTGTTGAAAACATAAGTGAATCCGATGCCGGTGATGTAATATTTGCCGGACATTTCACAGCCCCAGATGTTGCCGTCGTGGATGTTGGCAAGCTGGGTGTAAACTTGGTCAAACATATTTTCGTCGTTGACGTTCAGCCCGGTTTCCAAAATTTCGGGGGTATTCAGCGGGCGGATGGCGTTTTTGACAGCGGCCGGAACCCAAGCTTTCTGATTGCAGCGGACAAAGTCAGCGATTTTATCGCCGGCGACGCCGCCGGTAATCAGCGCGACGTCCGGAGAGTCCAGCTGAATGGCCGAGAAAGTGACGTTGAGTTCAGATTCAAGGTTGTCATAGATGCTTTTGAGTTCTTCTTCCAGTTCGTTGGTCGGATCGGTGACAAATGCGCTGCCGGGGTTGGCCAGAATGAATTCATAGCCGTTGTAGCCGGGGTCGGATGGGGTGGTTTCCGATGCGGGGGCAGAGGTCGCTGGCGTGGTAGATGCGGTTTTGTCTGGATCTTTGGAGTTGCTGCACGCGGTAAAGACCATCAAAACCATGACGAGCGCGAGAAGCAGAGAAAGAATGCGTTTCCGGGTCATACTTTTTCCTCCTTGATAGAGACGGCGCCTTTTTTTGAAC
>CAJLFQ010000118.1 GCA_905205975.1 uncultured Eubacteriales bacterium
ACCGGTTTCAGCCGGTGCGGTGTTCGCTTGTGCCGGAAGCGGCGCTGCTTTCGCGCAGGGCCTGCCATGCGTCGGCTCTTTGCTTTTCAGCCGCCTGAAGTGCCAGAACGGCTTCTTCCACTGCTTCTGCATCCGACGCAGCGGCGAAATGCGACTGTGCCGCTTCATACCGGCCGGCGGCTTCCTGCCAGCGGCGCAGCGCATCCGGCGCCGCCTGCGGATGCTTTGCCCGAGTCAGAACGAATCGTCTGGGATCAAATCGACGCATCCAATGCTCCTTCTTTCCGTTTTTCCAGAATCTGCTCCTGCTGCCAATAGGATATGCCTGTTGGACGTGCATCATTCACGGTGTGACTGCACAAACTGTATGCGGACAAGGAAATCGGCCTGAAAAACCGCATGCAGATGAAAAAGCAGCGGCGGAATCAGACAAAGATGATTGTCCGCAATCCGGGTATGCACAGCGCGAGAACGGATTTGAACTGGACATTGGTTTTTCCCGGCGCACAAAGGGCTGCACAGCGCGTCGGCGCGGATGAAAGATGCCGCATCAAAAGCCAATCGCCGCAAATTCAAAGCTTTGTGCGCCGGGATCCGAAAGGCTGTCCCTCAGATGGGGCAGCCTTTTTGCCTTGACATCCTTTGCCTTGACATCTACGGAAAAAAGCGGTATAATTAGGCTTCAATGATTGCATAAAACAGGCAGGGAACATTATGACGCTTCTGGAACTCTTTATCATCGCCGTCGGCCTATCGATGGACGCATTTGCAGTCGCCGTCTGCAAGGGGCTCAACATGTGGCGTGTCACCTTCAAAAATGCGCTGATCATCGGCCTTTACTTCGGTATTTTCCAGGCGCTGATGCCGCTGGCGGGCTATTTTCTGGGCGGAACATTCTCCAAATACATCGAACGCTATGACCACTGGATTGCGTTTGTGCTGCTCGCCGTCATCGGCGGAAAAATGATCTGGGAGAGCTTCCACCACAGCGAAGACGAACCGGCAGACGGCGGAGACGTCTCTTTCAAAACGATGCTGCCGCTGGCGGTTGCCACCAGCATTGACGCGCTGATGGTCGGCGTCTCGTTTGCTTTCCTGAAAGTCAGCATTGTCCCGGCTGTTTCCTTTATCGGCGCGGTCACACTGACGCTCTCCATGCTCGGTGTCTGGATCGGCAAGCTGTTCGGCGACCGCTTCCAGTCCAAAGCAGAGCTTGCGGGCGGCATCATTCTGGTTCTGATGGGTCTGAAAATCCTGCTGGAGCATCTTGGTCTGCTGCCTTTCTGATAAATCGCAAAAAGGCCTTGACTTCAAACGAACGGTATGATATCATGAACACAAATCAAAACGGGAGGAATTCCATATGATGAAAACAGGCGTCCTGGTCGGACTGCATGACATCCGTGCCAACCTCGAACGCGTCAAGAGCTACGGCTTTGGCTTCGCGCAGATCTGCTCATGGGACATCAACTCCTTTACGCCGGCGCTGGCGGAGGAAGTCAAATCGGCCATCGCCGATACGGGCGTCGAAGTCCGTACATTCTGGTGCGGCTGGCCCGGCCCCGCTTCCTGGACGTTTTATGACGGCCCGCTGACGCTGGGTCTTGTCCCGGATGCATACCGGTTTGAACGCACGCAGGCGCTCCTGAAGGGCATTGAATTTGCCCATCAGTGCGGCATCAAACAAGTCGCAACCCATGCGGGCTTTATCCCAGAAGACATGAACGACCCAAAATACCCGGCGACGCTGATCGCGCTGAAAACACTGGTGCGTCAGTGCAAACACTACGATATGAATTTCCTGTTTGAAACCGGTCAGGAAACGCCGACGACGCTGCTGCGTGCGATTGAAGACCTCGGCGGAGAAAATGTCGGAATCCATTTTGACACGGGCAACATCATCCTCTCCGGCAAGGGCAATCCGACGGACGCCATGAACGTGTACGGAAGACATATGC
>CAJLFQ010000119.1 GCA_905205975.1 uncultured Eubacteriales bacterium
TGCCTCCTAAATTCATCATACTATATATTATCTTAGATTTGGCTGGAAAAGTCAACACCATCCGGTGAAAAAAACGGCCGTATCAGCCTTTATTTGACGATTTTTCCGTCATAGAGATCCGTGCGCCCCAATATGATCTCATCATAGAGGAACAAACGTTTTTTGTCGGCGGAATTCGCTTCGACGATGTAGTAACTGTCTCCGGTGAAAAGGATATCAACCGGTTTGAAGACAGCTTTCGCGCCCTCGAGCACATAAACGCCCGGTACGTCGTTTAGAATCCGCAGACCGTCCTGCGGAATTTTGAACCCAGTATATGTTCCCAGAATGATGGTGCATTTCTGGTCGCGCTCAGAGGCCATGTCTGAAAGCGGAACATCGCATTTTAAGACGGCAAGTACGGCCTTCGCATCGCTGTCCGGCTCCAGCTGTATGACGGATGCCGTCATGCGATCCCCTGCAATCAGAACGGTGTATGTTTTATTGATGGAGAGCTGTGCCGCTTCTGCATCGGACAATACGACAGCCGCATACCAGGTGTAGCCGTGGACGATTTTGCCGAGTACCGTTTCCGCAGATACGGCGGATGCAGGAAACGCCTGCTTCTGCTTCAGAGACGAGACAGTCATATCGTCGATGAAGGCAAGCGTCAAAAGCTGCTCATATCCGTCAGCCGATTGAACGTAGTATCCGGCTGCGTCTGTTTTCAGTTGCTGCATATCTGATGATATTTCAGCGCGGAGGTTGGCAATGGTTTGCTGCAAGGCGGCAATTTCTGCATGCAGATTGCCGCCGCCCAACGCAAGCTCCCGGCGCAAAGCGGCGGATTCAAGCGCTGTATACGCCGAAACGGTATCCTGCGAAAACAGGCCGCCATCGGCATAACGGGCGATGCTTCGCAGAGAAGCATAAATCGACTGATTCAGGGCCGGCATGGCAGACGGTGTATTCTCCGTCTGGGAAAGCTCCTGATACAGTTCCAGCTGCCCCTGCGCGGCGGTCATTTCATGATATTTTGCGAGGTTGGCTTGTGATGAAAAACTGACGGCAACACTGTTGCCGGCGCTGACACGTTCACCGTTTTGCACGATTGGCGCATAGACACGGCCGCTCTGTTTCATGATCAACTCTTCATCACGAATGAGAACGCCATCAGCCAAAATACCGTCATCCACCGATGCTGATTCGACCATAGCGGTAATCAATGACGTGCGGTTTGAGACGATGACCATATAGATCGCATACCCGAGTGCGGCTGCAATCAGCAAAGCGATGACGGACCAGACAACGGCTGGAAAGTGAAGCCGTCGGCGATAGGGCTTGGACATTCCGTCACTTCCAATGCGTAGATGTTCTGTTACTTGTCGTCATCCTCGGAAAAAACGTCGATGAATTTATCCGGGACAATGGTCGAAATGGCATGCTTGTAGACGAGACGCTGCCGGCCGTCGACATCCATGACAACGGTGAAGTTATCAAAGCAGCGAACGATGCCTTTGAACTGGAAGCCGTTGACCAAGAAGATGGTGACAACGATTTTTTCCTTGCGCGCCTGGTTCAAAAAGACATCTTGAATGTTTTGCTTTTGCATGATTCATGCCTCCTTTTGGCTGAATAGGGGTAAATGGGGTTGAAATGAAAAACATTGAGGCTAACAGAAGGTGGACGGAGGAACAGGTGCTGCGGCACATGGTTCCGACAGCAGGCGAACCGCCGTATCCGGCAGCGTGGAAAACGCTGCGGCCATTTCATAGGAAAGCCAGCCGATATCCGGGTTTCGGCGAAACCATGTCAGCT
>CAJLFQ010000120.1 GCA_905205975.1 uncultured Eubacteriales bacterium
GAGGGTTTCCTCGATGGCGAAGCTTTTGATGGCGGTAAGGCAGAAAACTACAGTATCTTGCCGAAGCCGGAATTGACATTCGCGCACTGTCCTTGGCAGACACAACGGATTTCGGAATTCTGCGCCTGATTGTGAGCGATCCGGCCGGTGCGGAAGCGGCGCTCAAAACACATGGGCTGACCGTTCGGAAGACAAAAGTCATTGCAGCCAAACTGGATGATACGCCGGGGGCGCTGCACCGCGTTCTGAAAATCCTGACCGATCGCGGCATTTCTGTCGAATACGCCTATGCCTTTATCACGCGGAAAAACGACGACGCCTGTGTCATTCTGCGCGTGGAAAACAACGAGAATGCCGTCCGGGCGCTTTCGGAAAACGGCGTCAAACTCTTGGAAGCGGAGCAGATTTATAAAATATGAGCACAGCTGACCTTGCCTCGGCCGGACCTTTGGAATCGCTCGTGAAACAGACGGAGGCGGAGATTGCCCCCGTCTTTTCGCGGATGGACTCGATTGCTTTTCAAAATACGGAACGTGTCGCCGACGCATTTGCAAAACACCGGGTTTCCGAAGCGCACTTCATGGCGACGACCGGCTACGGCTATGACGATAACGGGCGCATCACGCTGGACGCTGTTTTTGCGGATGCGCTGTGCGCCCCGGCGGCATTGGTTCGACCGCATTTTATGAACGGCACCCATGCCATTGCCTGTGCGCTGTATGGCGCGCTGCGCGCCGGTGATACCCTGCTCTGCGCGACCGGCCTCCCCTATGATACGCTGCGGCCGGTTATTTTTGGCGAAGGCTGCGGTTCGCTCAAGGATTATGGCGTTCAGACAGAAGTCGTAGACTTTTTGGAGCCGGACGAGTCGTTTGACCCGGCCGGACATGCGGAACGCCTGCGACTGGCATGCCGGTCGATTCGCCCGAAAGCGGCGTTGCTGCAGCGCTCCAGAGGGTATTCCCTGCGCCCTGCGCTGTCTGTCGAGGCGCTTGACGCGCTGGCTGCGCTGATCAAAGCGGAAAGCCCGGAAACCATTGTCATCGTCGACAACTGCTACGGCGAATTCACCGAATCCAGAGAACCGGATACCTATGGATCTGTGGATTTGATCTGCGGTTCGCTCATTAAAAATCCGGGCGGCGGTCTGGCGCCGACAGGCGGCTATGTCGCGGGAAAAGCAGAATGGGTCGAACAGGCGGCCTGCCGATTGGGCGTCCCCGGCATCGGCAGCGAAACCGGCTCCAATCCGGACGGATACCGGCTTTACTATCAGGGGCTCTTTCTGGCGCCGCACACAGTGGCGCAGGCGCTGAAAACCGCGGTGTTTGCCGCCTGCATTTTTTCGCATCTGGGGTTTGAAACATCGCCTGCCTTTGACGTCCCGCGGTATGATATCATCCAGTCCATCACCTTCGGTCAGCCGGAACCCATGCTCCGCATGATGCGCGGGATTCAGGCCGGTGCACCGGTGGACAGCTATGTCACGCCGGAGCCGTGGGCAATGCCCGGCTATGCCGATCAGGTCGTCATGGCGGCCGGGGCGTTTATTCAAGGGGCATCGATCGAGCTGAGCGCAGACGGCCCCTTCAAAGCGCCGTATACCGCTTTTTTACAAGGCGCGCTCACCTATGAATCTGGCAAGCTCGGCATTGTGCGCGCACTGAAAGAGATTCTTCAGATTCAATAACCGCTTTCGATA
>CAJLFQ010000121.1 GCA_905205975.1 uncultured Eubacteriales bacterium
ACAGTGGTGTGGATAGTGCCAACCAGAGCGACAACGAGTTTGCTCCCTTTTTGAATATCATAAACGAGTTCTATGCTGTTTTTGCTTGCTGCGCCATGCCGGCTATTCGTGCAGTTTGACGGCGTAGACCATGGCATGACCGGTTCCGTTGAAATTCAGCTGAAACTCGATCAGACCGCCGTCAAACGCGCCTGCGTCAGCAGCATAGCTTCTCCGAACACCGTCCCCACGCAGCGTGAGCGGGATTTGCTTTTCGCTTTTTTTGCACGTTTCCAGCGTCGCTCCGCCATGATAAAAGGTCAGCGCCAAGGATGCCGGAATCTCGCCTTCGCCTGTAAACGCGGCGTCCAGCAGGATGCTTCGGACGCTTCCTGCCGGCTTGAAGATGTGCGGGGCAATCAGCGCGCCGCCCGGCGCAAAATCGAAGTCCAGACAGCCGCAGAGCGGAAAGCCTGCATCCCGAATGCCGCGGTAGTAGAAATCGCAGCGGTTGGTTGTAAAGACATATTCGTTTTGTTCATCAAACGCGTGCAGTTCGGCCGCTGTCCGGCGGATTTCTTCGACGGTTCCGACAATCAGTGCATAGTGGTAATCAAATGTGATGTTGTGATCCAAAACCTCGAACAGAACCGGGCTGATATAGCCGGTGTTGGCATCTGTCGGTCCGCCCTCGCCCTTTTCTCCGAAGAAACCGCCGCAGAATTCCGTGGTCATGCCGTTGTACACGCCCAGCCCGTATCCGCTGTCGTCAACCAGCGCCGCCCAATGTTCCGTCGGACGATAAAAAATCCACGGCCAGCCCAGACCGTTTTCTTTGGTGCAGAGGGCTGTCACTTCGCCGTCCGTAAACGGCTCGGAGCCGATATAGGAAACGAGCTTGTACCAGGGGCCGTTGGTGTAAACCGCGGGCAGTTCCTGGCTGCGGGCGTCATACTGTGTGTGATCCGGACGGTGATTGTTCAGGCGCGATGTTACTTCAACCCGGTTCTCTTTCAGGCGGTACCATGTTTCAAACGTACACTCGCCCGGATAATTGTCCATTGGCCAGTGCATCGGTATGCATTTGACATAAATTTCGCCGTTTTCGCAGCGATGGTCCAAGATCTTGGAACGATGACCGAAGCAATCGCCGCTTTGAATGGGGTTCCAGCCCAGATATTTCCAGCTTTCATAAACGGTCGAACCTGCCGGTTCAAACGGATTCGGACCGCTGTAAAAGGACATCTGCACCTGACGCCCCCAGTCGAAGCTGTTGATCAGGTTGGGATGCCCGTGTTCTGCCAGATGGGTAACGGCGCCGCCCAAAGAAAGATCGACGCCCAATCGGAGCCGATCGTTTTCGATAAAAACCACATGTGCATCATTTGAAACCCGCTGCTCTGCTTTCGGATTGGTCATAGAGAACCCCCCTTTTCAATGGTGTTATGGTATCATATCCCCTTTTGTTTGTCAAGCGCGGGCGGAAGATCTTTTGTGGGACGACCGGCGCTTGCTGCCTGCATTTTTCGGTTCCGTGAGCAGGCATGCCGGTTTCCGCC